>JANQJN010000105.1 GCA_028281625.1 Emcibacteraceae bacterium
GCGGGCGACGCTAATATGAAGCGAGTGTAGACATATTGCTTTTTGACGCAAAAGCACCTGTGGACATGGATAATGCCCTTCCCGGTGGCAATGGTCTGATATTTGACTGGGAGCTTATCGCTGGTGAAAAGTGGCATGTTCCGTGGATGCTTAGTGGTGGATTAGACGCGACAAACGTTGCAGAAGCAATTAAAATAAGTGGTGCGGATATAGTTGATATCTCTAGTGGTCTTGAAAATAGGCCCGGTGAGAAAGATATATATAAAATAAAAGAATTTTTAAAGGCGGTTCAGGAAGCGGAGTAATGGCAAACACACAAGTAAATAGCTATAGAACGGGTCCCGACGAAGAAGGCCATTTCGGTATCTTTGGCGGTCGTTACGTTGCCGAAACATTGATGCCGCTTATTCTCGAAGTTGAAAAAACCTATAATGAATGCAAAAATGATCCAACATTCAAACAGGAATTTCATGAGCTTTTAAAGGAATTTGTGGGCCGACCAAATCCACTTTATTTTGCAAAACGCATGACAGAGCATCTGGGCGGTGCAAAAATATATTTCAAACGCGAAGAGCTTAATCACACCGGCGCCCACAAAATCAATAACTGTATTGGTCAGATTCTTCTCGCCCGCCGCATGGGTAAATCCCGAATTATCGCGGAAACAGGTGCTGGGCAGCATGGTGTTGCGACTGCGACAGTCTGCGCGCTATTTGGTATGCCTTGTGTGGTTTACATGGGCGCAAAGGATATTGAACGGCAAAAACCCAATGTGTTTCGTATGAAACTGCTGGGTGCTGAGGTGGTGCCCGTTACGTCAGGCTCCGAAAGCCTTAAAGATAGTATGAATGAAGCTCTGCGCGACTGGGTCACCAATGTTGAAGATACTTTTTACATCATTGGTACCGCCGCAGGTCCCCACCCCTACCCCGAGCTGGTACGTGACTTTCAATGTGTGATAGGTGACGAAGCGCGGGAGCAAATCCTGGGAAAAGAGGGGCGTCTGCCGGATAGTCTTGTGGCATGCGTGGGTGGAGGGTCCAATGCGATTGGACTGTTTCACCCGTTTCTTGATGATGATGTAGATATTTACGCGGTCGAGGCCGCAGGGCTGGGAGTGGATACAGACAAGCATGCAGCATCCCTTTCCGGCGGTGCACCAGGTGTCCTACATGGCAACAGAACATACCTTCTGATGGATGAAGATGGTCAGATTAATGAAGCCCACTCTATTTCAGCGGGTCTTGATTATCCGGGCATTGGTCCGGAACACAGTCACCTTCATGATATCGGACGGGTAAACTATGTACCTATTGATGACACGGAAGCGCTGGAGGCATTCCAGCTCTGCACCCGGCTTGAAGGGATTATCCCGGCGCTGGAAAGTGCCCATGCCATCGCATATGTGATGAAGCTGGCACCAACCCTTCCTGAAGATCACATCATGGTTATGGGGCTTAGTGGCCGCGGGGACAAAGACATCTTTACCGTCGCAACAGCCCTGGGTGAGGATATCTGATCATGGGGACAGAACGTATTGAAAAGCGCTTCGAAGCGCTAAAAGCAGAAAGCCACGCTGGTCTGGTGACCTTCACAACAGCTGGTGATCCGGACTATGATAAATCACTGGAGATCCTAAAAGGACTTCCTGAAGCAGGCGCAGATATAATCGAGCTAGGCATGCCGTTTTCCGACCCCATGGCTGACGGACCGTCAATCCAAGAAGCAAGTATCCGTGCGCTTAAAAATAAAATGACACTTTCAAAGACTTTGGAAATGGTACGTAGTTTCCGTGAAGGTGATGTTGAAACCCCCATTATCCTGATGGGTTATTATAATCCGATCTACATTTATGGTGTTGATCGGTTCCTTGAAGATGCGCTCGAGGCAGGCATTGATGGACTGATTATAGTTGATCTACCCCCGGAAGAAGATAACGAACTGGCGGTCCCTGCTAAAAACGCCGGACTGGCCATGATTCATCTGGCCACACCGACCACGGACAAAAAACGCCTTGGCCAGATCCTCGAAAATGGTTCAGGGTTTCTCTATTACGTCACCATTGCCGGCATCACCGGAACCGCAAAACCGGATCTTACGCCAGTGAAAGAGGCGCTTGATAAATTCCGCACTGTATCTGACATTCCAATGGCCGTGGGCTTTGGGATAAAGTCCCCGGAAGATGCCGCACGGTTCGCTGAATTCGCCGATGCTGTGGTTGTAGGATCAGCCATCGTCGATATTATTAAAAACAATCTAACCCAAGAAAATGTTGCAAATTCTGAACTAGAGGGTAGAGTCCTATCCTTTGTTAAAGAACTTGCTCTTGGCGTTAAAAGCGCCAGAAAATAGAAAAAGGGTAACGTTATGAACTGGTTGACAAATTTCGTCCGTCCGAAAATCCAAAGCATTATTGGACAAAAATCAGAGACACCAGACAACCTATGGCACAAATGTAAAAATTGTGGCCAGCTTCTTTATGTAAATGACATAGAGAAAAACCTGAACATTTGCCCCAATTGTGACCACCACGAACGCATTGGACCAACAGAGCGATTTAAAAACCTGTTTAATAATGGTGAGTATCAACTGGTCGATTTGCCCAAAACCAATGATGATCCGCTGAAGTTTAAGGATCAGAAGAAATATACCGAACGTTTGAAAGCTGCGCGTGGCAAAAGCGAATATCAGGATGCTATTGCGGTAGCGTACGGAAAAATGGGTACCGTAAACACCGTTATAGCGGTCCAAAATTTCCTGTTTATGGGTGGCTCAATGGGTGTTGGCGTAGGAAATGGCATAATTGCCGCAGCAGAGCAAGCCATCGAAAAACAAGCACCGCTAATTCTGTTTACAGCTGCTGGTGGCGCGCGCATGCAGGAAGGTATTTTATCCCTGATGCAAATGCCGCGATGCACCGTTGCGGTGCAAAGATTACGCGATGCTGGACTTCCATATATTGTCGTGCTAACCGACCCAACAACTGGCGGTGTTACAGCATCTTACGCGATGCTGGGTGACATTCAGATAGCAGAACCAAACGCGCTTATCTGCTTTGCTGGCCCGCGAGTGATTAAGGATACCATCCGTGAAGAACTCCCGGAGGGATTTCAACGCAGTGAATATCTGCTTGAGCACGGTATGATCGATATGATCGTTCACCGTGCGGAAATGAAAGACAAGCTTACCCAGCTTATCACATTACTCATGAACAAAGTGGCGTAGACCAGACCAAACCACCATGCGCGAAAGCGATAAAATACTTGAGCGACTTTTGTCGCTGCATCCAAAAATCATCGACCTGTCTCTGGGCAGGATGCATAACATTCTGGACAAATTGGGAAATCCGCTGAACAAATTGCCACCGGTAATCCATGTTGCTGGCACAAATGGCAAAGGATCAACCATTGCCTATATGCGTGCGATTTTGGAAGCAGCCGGCAAATCGGTTCATGTGTATACCAGCCCTCACCTTGTACGCTTTGCAGAGCGGATCAGGCTCGGCGGCAAACTTATTGAAGAAGAGTATCTGACAGAACTTCTGGATCACTGTGAAAAAGTCAATGGCGGTGAACCTATTACTTACTTTGAAATCACCACTGCTGCCGCAATTAAAGCTTTTGCAGATAACCCGGCGGACGTTCTTATTCTAGAGGTCGGCCTTGGAGGCAGGTTAGATGCCACCAATGTTGTAGATGAACCAATATCAACCGTAATTGCGCCAGTATCCATGGATCATGAGCAATTTCTTGGTAGTAATATTCGCGCCATCGCCCACGAAAAAGCAAATATCGCCAAGGAAGGTTCACCTCTGGTGATTGGAACTCAACATGAAGACGCAATGGCCACGATACTGGATGTCGCTAAAGACAAGGGTGCCAAAATTTTTCAGGATTGGTCCGTAAAATCACATAATACTGATGGTTTTGTTTATCAGGATAACATTGGAGAACTTAACTTACCGGTTCCTAATTTGAGCGGTCCACACCAAATCGAAAACGCTTCCCTTGCCATTGCCGCATTACGTCATCAAAAAACGATAAAATTAACAGAGATGCATTTTAAGAAAGGGCTTCAAAGCGCCAAGTGGCCAGCGCGCATGCAAAACATAACCCATGGATTATTCGGTAAATTGCTCCATAAGGAAAGCGAACTTTGGCTTGACGGTGGGCATAACCCCGCTGCAGCGGACGTCATCGCTTCAAGTTTCAAAGGCAAAGATATCATCTTGATTTGTGGCATGATGAAGAACAAGGATTGTCAGAAATACCTTTCCAAACTTGCAAAGCGCACTAAACAGGTGTTCGGCGTTCATGTTGATGGTGAAGAAAGTTATCCTGCAACAGAAATCGTCAAAATGGCCTGGTCGGAAAAGCTGAATGCTGAAACGGCGCAAAGCGTTGAAAATGCTATAGAAAAAATTGGTAATGAGAAACCAGAAACCGTTCTTATTTGCGGCTCACTTTACCTAGCGGGCCAGGTTCTTGGCGATAATGGCTTGATCCCGGATTAAGGCCTGATAATATACTTTTAAGCAAACCAAGCAGTATTATACCATGTCGGATACACGTCTTTATCTCATCACCCCTTCTGAGTTTAATCTTGATGATTTTTCAAAGCATCTTAGCGACGCCCTTGATGGGGGTGACGTGGCGAGCCTGCAACTTCGTATGAAGGAAAGTTATGATGAGGATATCATCGCAGCCGCACGCACACTGATGCCAATTTGCCATGCTAAGGACGTGGCCTTTATCATCAACGACAGACCAGACTTAGCGGTTAAAACCAGTGCGGATGGTGTCCACGTTGGTCAGGAAGATATGCGCTACGCTGAAGCGCGCGAACTGCTTGGCCCGGACAAAATAGTAGGTGTAACCTGTAAAGACAGTCGTCATCTTGCAATGGAAGCCGGTGAACAAGGTGCTGATTATGTGGCATTTGGCTCATTCTTTCCGACAACAACGAAGCTGACTACATCCACCGCTACGCCGGAAATACTTACATGGTGGCAGGATCTGTTCGAGGTTCCCTGCGTCGCAATTGGCGGCATCACTGCGGAAAATGCTGCTTGCCTCGCCCAAGCTGGTGCAGATTTCCTGGCCATTTGTTCCGGAGTTTGGGAACATGCTGAGGGCCCAAGGAAAGCCGTTGAGTTGATCAATCAGGAAATTCAATGAGCGAACTTCCTGTCCTTTACAGTTTCAGACGCTGCCCTTACGCCATGCGCGCTCGCTTGGTTCTTTATACCAGTGGAATTAAATGCGAACTAAGGGAAGTTGTGTTGCGTGACAAACCTGAAGAAATGATCGAAATATCACCAAAGGCGACCGTCCCTGTGTTGCAACTACAAGATGGATGCGTGATTGATGAAAGTCATGACATTGCGGTTTGGGCCATTGGTCAGAACGATCCAAATGGTTGGGCACAATATTTGGACGAGATGAGTGCTCTTGTGGACATTAATGATTTCAAATTCAAGACCCATCTGGATAAGTATAAATATTCAAGCAGAAACCCCGAACTCTCGAAAGAAGAACATAGGGAAAATGCAAATTTCTATTTTGAGCATCTGGAGAGCCTGCTTGAAAAAAATGGTTTTTTAAGCGCCAACAAACAAACGGTGACCGACCTTGCAGTTTTTCCATTCATTCGCCAGTTTGCATTTGTGGATAAAGATTATTTTGATGGCCTTGAATATGAGCACTTAAAGAAATGGCTTGAATATCACCTGAATACAGAAATGTTTAAAAACATCATGTCAAAATATGTGCAGTGGGTGCCTGATTCAGAGACAGTTTACTTCCCTTAGCGCTTACTTGTGCCAGCGATTTCGGTTTAAACGTTTTTCAAAATGTTTTTGTTCCCACTCGCCACCCAGTACACCAAATAAACCAAAAACAATTACCCCTTGAATAACAATAGCAAACGCCCAGAGCGCCATCGGCCAATAGACCCACATATAACCAGGCGTGATGAACACATTTAGTGCGTATAGTGCCGGGATAATAATGACATAGGCCATCCAACTAATATGAAACCCTTTCAGATTTGCGACATATTCAAGCGCCTCTTCTTCGGCGCGTGCATCAATAGCCGATTGATTACCGTTACTGTCGTTCATTGGATCCTCCTGTATTAGATCTGAGATATTGACTTCAAACACAGCAGCCAAGCATTTTAAAGATTCCAGACCCGCTTTTTGTCCCTGCTCTATGCGCTGAATTGTGCGTGTACTCAGCCCAGAAGTCTCAGCAAGATGTTCTTGTGACCATCCTTTTTCAAGCCTGTATTTCTTAACGGACATCGACTTATCCATTCCTTTAAATTTGATACTGCGTTGTTGACGTCTGACCCTAATTGAGGTGTTCCGAAATGAACACGACACTTTCACGACAGAACACGACAATATCACGTAAAAGCGCAAAGTGTCGACCCGGCTTCACCTGAATTGAATGGATCAACTCTTCTTAGTCTTTGATACTGCGAGGCTATTTTGGACGAAACTTGATCCAGGTCATGTAATTGATCAGACCTTGGCGTTACCTTCGAAAAATGATATGATGTTAATGATAAGGAGTAGGTGAAACATGCTTCCTGTTAGTCCAGAAAAAATAAATTTTATCATTTCACTCGCCAGAGAATACCGAGAAGGATCCATGGCGATGGTGAGCGAGCAATTGTCTGAATCACACCAGATTGATACCTATACCGAGCACAATCTGGCAACAATTGTAGAAGAATTTAAGTCGGACGAACATGCGCAGGACAGCTCATATCAGGAACTCAAAGCTGCGATCAATAATCTAAATGAAGAAGAACAGTGCGGTTTGGTAGCCTTAATGTGGGTCGGGCGCGGCACCTACGGACCAGATGAATTAGACCGTGCTTTGGAAGCCGCCAGGAGAGCGGCCAATAATCGCACTGCGGAGTATCTGATCGACACCCCGCTCTTGCCTGATTATTTGGAAGAGGCGCAAATTCAGCTTAGTGATGATTAATTGAGATATCAAACCGGTTCTACAAGCAGAACCACACCATCAGAACCAACGACTTTAACAATGGCACCAATTTCGCCGTCGAAATCGCCTCGCACCAGCCATAAGGTATCACCAATCCTAACTTTACCTTCACCGTTTATGAGCTCACGCTCCAGCTTGTATTTTTTACCGATATATCGCGCACCCCTATCATTCAAATTCTCGTCTTCGCTGATGATCGGGTTCTTGCGCAAATATGTACGACCTGAGTAAACACTGATTAGTCCCAAAATAGCGAAAAGGATAAACTGCATTTCCCAGCCGATGCTTGGGACAATCAATACAAGTCCCCCAACCGCAATTCCAGCGAAAGCAAGCCACATAAAGATGACACCGGGTATCACCATCTCAAGCGCGAATAACACAAGCGATAAAACAAACCAGAACCAATGGTTAAATTCAATATTTTCCAACATTTGATACTCCTTAATGGCCTTCGATATTGTTAGGGTATATGCCTTGTGTCGTCATCTTTTTTGATATTTATGTTTTTGAGCATGTCCGTCATACCGCCCAGTGCACCAATCACACCACTTGCCTCCAGCGGCATAAAGACCAGTTTTTCATTTCTTGAATCAGCGAACTTGCCAAGGGCATCCACATATTTTTGCGCAACAAAGTAATTGATTGCCTGCGGATCCCCCTGTGCGATGGCCGTTGACACCATATCAGTAGCCTTAGCTTCGGCTTGGGCTTCGCGTTCCCGTGCTTCCGCATCTCGATATGCTGCCTCCCGACGACCTTCTGCTTCCAGAATAACCGCTTGCTTTTCACCTTCAGCGCGAAGAATTTCAGATTGACGCTCACCTTCAGCTTCAAGAATGTTGGCCCGCTTATCACGTTCAGCTTTCATTTGCCTTGCCATCGCATCCACAATGTCACGAGGTGGCTCAATATCTTTAATTTCAATCCGGGTAACTTTAACGCCCCAAGGCTGGGTAGCATCGTCTACCACATCAAGCAACTTAGCGTTAATCTGATCCCTTAAGGATAGCAATTGATCCAAATCCATCGATCCCATTACCGTCCGAAGGTTGGTCATGGTTAGATTTAGAATAGCCATGTAAAGGTCGTTAACCTCATAACTGGCTCGCGCGGCATCAATTACTTGAAAAAACACCACGCCGTTTGCCGTAACCATGGCGTTATCTTTTGTAATTACTTCTTGTGATGGAATATCAAGGACCTGTTCCTTCATATTCATCTTGGAACCGATTTTATCAAAAAACGGAACAATCAAATGGAAACCAGGAGCCAGTGTTTTTGTATAGCGCCCAAACCGTTCTACTGTATAATTAAATCCCTGCGCCACTGTTTTTACACCAGCGAAAAACAGATAAATGACCAGGAGCACAAGCACAATTGCGAAAACATTAATATCAGCGATCATAACAAATTCCTTTTAAAAATCCCAAGCGGTTCAAATAAATCAATCACTTATACTACATATGGGGTCAAAACGATTAATTGCAACTCCCCCATGAAATGCACTCTATTGTTTCTTTCTCGTCACAAACAAAATCGCCAAACATAAAACAAATGGTATTGTCCGTTCAAAAAAGTCGCCAGGACCATCAGGACGCAGAAAGAATACTATTGTCAGTGTAAACCCTACCATCATTGTCGGCAAGATCGCCGCAACATTAATTCTTAAGCCAGCCAGTCTCATAAGCACAACAGGTCCTATGCTGGCTCCCAAAGCATTCCAAGCAAAAAGAACGCGCGAAAATATGTCACTGGGAAGTTGAATAGCGACAATGACGGCAAACACACAAAGGCACGCAATAACCGTTCTCGATACTCTTAGTCTACTTTTACCTTCGTCAGCTTCTCCCATTAAATCATGGGCAATGGATGATGCAGATACGAGCAACTGACTATCGGCAGTTGACAGCACTGCGCTGAGCACTGCAGCGACCATTATTCCACCAAACACAACAGGAAGAAGACTATCAGTCATTAAAAAGAAAATATCCTCTGAATTGGCGATTTCACTTACCATGATCTTACCGCACATTCCGAGGATAACCATTCCTGTCATACTGATGGCAAAACAACTTATGGCAATCATTTGCGCATAGTGAACATTTTTATCATCTTTTATGGACATAAATCTGGTCAGCAAATGTGGTTGCCCCATCGCACCAAGGCCAATCGACATGCTGCCAATTACAAATCCGAGCAACATAATCCCCACGTGCGAGTCCATTATGGAGAGTTGTTCAGGGCTCGCAACCACTTGATAATTTTGCCAGAAATCACTTATGCCACCAACCTGGGCAAGAGCCAATAAAGGCAAGATGATCGATGCAATCATCATAAGTGTCCCTTGTAATGTATCTGTGAGGCTAACTGCCCAAAATCCGCCAAGCATGGTGTAACTCATGATTACCAAACCACCGAGCATGATGCTATTTGTCAGCGAAAATCCAAAGGTAACCGCAAATGTACCTCCGGCCGCCTGAAGCTGGGCTGCCACATAAAACATGAAACAAAAAATAATAATCACAGATGTAAAAATTCTAATTTTCTTTTTGGCATCATCGTTGGCATCCAAAACAAGGACATCCGTAACCGTTACAAGTTTTTTGGCATGTGAAAGTTTCTGAAGTCTTGGTGCAACCCAAATCCAGGAAAATCCATGACCAAGGACAAGGCCTGGTACAACCCACAAGGCGGATACACCTGTCACATAACTAATACCGCTTAGTCCAAGCATAACCCATGCAGATGCAGAGCTTGAGAAATAGCTCATAGAGGCAACGATGGGCCCCAATGTCCTGCCACCGATAAAAAAATCTGTATTGTTGTGTGTTCTACGGCTCCCGAAATATCCAAGACTTATAAGCAAGGTGATGTAAACTAGCAGCGTTATCAGAATGATGAATTCTTTTGACATATAACCCCTACATAACAAGAATAACCTTCAGCGCCCGCCTTATAGAATAAAGTTAATTAAAAACAAGCTTACCATTTTCAATTTTAGATTGTTGCTTCGGCATATTCTCGAGTGTTGTAACAACTTTCCAGATTGCTGCATTTATGTCTTTTTTCTTACCAAAATCTACGACATCTTTAAGTATAAAATTAAGGACCGCAGTATTCGGAGCCTGCCCTTTATCAACGGAATAAGACAATATGCAAGGAAAGCCCAACTTTATTTGCTTGGCGATAAAATCAGCCAGCTTGTAATTTATTTTAAGTTTGTTTTTGTCAAGCACAACAAACCGTAATCCAGTTTTTTCCTGAAAAGGTGGCGGAAAATTTTCATAGGTGTAATCTATCATTACACCTATTCGGTCCGGTCTCCACTCGTCATTCAGGCTTTCAAGTCTTCTCCAAGCACAGTAAAACTCATCACAAACTTTTGGCCAGTTTGGAAATATACTGCAACGTCTTTTTACATTATGCTTACAAAGCTCATTTGGACGCTTGACCAGTCCGTTATCAACAATGGCCGGAACATCGCAACAAGCGTTACAAGTGCCACATTTTCGCTTAGGCACCAGATTCATATGCGCTTTATTTGCTTCCACCCCTATTCCCTTATCAAAGACTGTTTGAGAGATTCAATAAACAGAATTTGTAAGCTAAGTGCAAGTAATAAAGGTACCCGCTTTTTGCCATTTTGAGAATTTGAGTCGAAATTGTTCCAGCTTGACCCCATTAATGTGCAATATTATGATCAATGGTTCATGATTATTGATAAGATAATCGAAATTAATTAGGTGGATAAGTTGACCAAAGAAGGATTCTTGAGCGGGCAATTGCTATTGGCAATGCCCGGAATGACCGACCCAAGATTTGAGGGCACTGTTATCTATATTTGCACACATACAGAAGAAGGTGCAATGGGACTTGTGATAAACAAACTTTGTGACAACATAGATTTTCCTGACCTGCTGAATCAGCTCAATATCGAGCATGGTCGTAGCGATGCTCAAAAAAGGCAACTCAAAAATATTACGCTTCATGAAGGCGGACCTGTTGAATCCGGTCGTGGTTTTATTTTGCACAGTGCAGATTATGTGCAGGAAACGACTCTCATCATTTCGGAAACGATTGCTCTGACTGCTACAATTGATATTCTTACAGCAATTGCCAACGGGGATGGACCACAAGACTATTTGATTGCACTTGGTTTCTCGGGCTGGAGCCGAGGCCAGCTGGAAAACGAAATTCTTAATAACAGCTGGCTTTCCATTGAACCAGATGAAGAATTGGTTTTCAGAACTGACCTAGATCTCAAATTGCCGCGGGCAATGGCGAAACTTGGGGTAGACCTGTCAATGCTTTCCACACAATTTGGCACAGCGTAATTAATTTCATCGATTCCCACATCAAATGATATAAAATAACACCCCTCCACTCTATGTGATTGATTTTATTACATTACCCGCAATTACTGTGTCCAAAATGCCACAGTATGGCAAATTTACATCAATTTTTAGATATCATGGGGGAAAATCCCTATAATCGTTTGATTTATTTTGAAATTTCATTTAAATAGATTCGTAGTGGAATATGTAATAGGGAGACACAAAGACGTTCACTAGTAGATGAGTTTGAGGATTATTATTCCGATTTCCTGTCTGACCGTCTCTTTCTGTTTTCATTTTTACTATATACACCAATTGGTTAGGTGAAACTGTTTTTTAGATTTCAGTATTTCAGAAATCGTTAAAACGAATGGTGCCATCTGATCTTGTCGTGGGGCTTTATTTTAGTAATGGTAAGGCTCTGGAATTTTAAAAACACAATCAGTTGTTTGATTTTAGAAGGTTAAATGACTTTTTGGGAGGAAAATTTAGATATGAAAAAACTATTACTTCTATCTGTTAGCCTGCCTACGCTCGTGGTTGCCGATATTGCTTCGGCTCAACAACAAGCTGCTCAGGCTGCAGACGA
>JANQJN010000063.1 GCA_028281625.1 Emcibacteraceae bacterium
TTGCTATTTTTTCACGTAGCTCAATTAAAGGATTTTCCGCACGGTCCTCGATATATCTTGTTGTCGAAGACCAACTCTCTAAATATCCAATAACGTGATCCAATGACCAATTAACTTCCATAACTAATGAAGGAACTTTTATTTTAACAAATGGGAAGTTAAGCGTGGAATACCTATCTTCGATATGCACTCTCTCGGGTGGCCAGTAATCACCCACAACATGGTTGTAGTAATGCCAAATCAAGGGATCAATTTCGGGATCAATTTCCATTCCCTGATAAGACCAGACAGCCAACACACCGCCCGGCTTTAGTACACGCCTAACTTCTTCATAAAACGCATCAAGATCAAACCAATGAAGCGCCTGAGCAACCGTTATTAAATCAACTGAACAATCAGGAAGATCCGACTTCGCAGCATCGGCGACCGCAAAATCAATGTTTGTATGCCCGTGAGCGTTACTAATTTGCGCATCGCTGGCGTCAGATGCATATATGCGATCAAAGTACATTGATAATCCTCGCGCGGCCTGTCCGTTGCCAGTCGCGCAGTCCCACGCAAGTATATGTTCTGTACACTCACCTGCTATAAACTTGTAGAGATCGTTTGGATATTCCGGTCGATACTGGCTGTAGGTTTTACTTTGAGAAGAAAAATGATCCTTAAATTGGCTCATTTTGCTCACAGTCCCTCATATTCAGCAAGGCAAAATACATCGCAGTCGTTTTCACTTAGTGCTCTGCTGCCACCAAGTTCAGGCAAATCGATGATGAAGCAGGCGTCAGTAACTCTGCCACCCCCTTTATTGATTAGTTTAAGCGCGGCCAGGGCTGTACCGCCAGTTGCAATCAGATCATCAACGATAAGAATGTTATCTCCTTCCTGAATGGCATCTATATGGATTTCCAGTGCGTCTTGGCCATATTCAAGTGTATATTCTTCCCTATGGGTGTCTCGGGGCAGTTTTCCTTGTTTACGCACGGTTATAAAGCCAATACCCAACATATGGGCCAACGCACCACCAAGAATAAAACCGCGCGCCTCAATGCCAGCGATTTTGTTTATTCCCCGATCCCGGTAATGAGCGGTAAGTTCATCAATCATTCGCGGATAGGCTTCATCACTTTCAAATATGGTTGTTACATCTCGGAACATGATTCCTTTATGGGGGTAATCTGGAATGGTACTTACATATTCTTTTATCCAACTCATAGGTTAAGAACCCTCCCTGCAATAGCAGATAATTTCGCTTTTAAATTAGGTTCCACATTACCATCCGTAATCAGTGCATATTCAAGGGCGCGGTCACAGCCCTGTACACAAGGGTGTCGCCCTTCACTATCCTTTAGCGTGGAAGCTATACTTTTAACCAGTGCACGCGCATTTTCTGAATTGGCGCCAAGCGTTTCACGAATTGCATTCACATCTACTTCGCCATGATCCGGGTGCCAACTATCATAATCAGTTACCATCGCGACAGTGACGTAGCAGATTTCCGCTTCCCGGGCTAGCTTTGCTTCCGGCATATTGGTCATACCGATTACATCACATCCCCAACTACGGTACATGTGGCTTTCTGCAAGAGTTGAAAACTGCGGCCCTTCCATCGCAAGGTATGTACCGCCACGATGGATTTTCATTGGAAGGCTGGTCCCTGCTTCTGCTACGATATCACTTAATTCGCCGCAAATGGGATGTGCCACGGAGACATGGGCAACAAGTCCATCATCAAAGAATGATTTTTTGCGTGCGAAGGTTCGGTCGATAAACTGATCAACCAACACAAAGTCCTTTGGCGCTAGTTCTTCGCGAAATGAACCGCAAGCGCTGATGCTGACTAGATCTGTCACGCCAGCTCGTTTCATAGCATCAATATTTGCCCGATAGTTGATTGTCGTTGGTGAATGGGTATGCCCTCGGCCATGGCGGGGCAAGAATACTATTTTTAATCCGTCAATTTCACCAACCAAGAGTTCATCTGAAGGTTCACCAAATGTGCTTTCAACTGCGATCCATTGTAGATTTTTAATTCCATCAATATTGTAAAGACCACTTCCCCCGATAATACCTAAGACCTTAGTCATTTCCTCTCCCAATATAAAAATAAGGGCCACCCAATTGGCAGCCCTTATTAAAAACCAGTTTGTTTATAAAAACAATTCTTAAAGCTTGGACGGATCGATATCGTCGCCTTTTTTCACTTTTGACCAAACACGTTTATTTGTGAAGTAAAGCAAGATAACAAACACAAACATAAACAGCATAACACGAAGGCCAAGCTCTTTACGCTCTTGCATGGTTGGGTCAGAAGCCCATGCCATGAAGTTGGCAATATCATAAGCCATTTGGTGAATTGTTGCTGGTGTGCCGTCTTCGTAAACAACCATATCATCAAACAGCGGCGGTGCCATCGCTGTGGCATAATCCGGGAAGTAATAGTTGAAGTACATACCGTCGCCAAGCTCAAACCCTTCCGGTGCATCAGCAGGAACTTCGTCCTCATATCCTTCCATCAGTGCAACGATATAGTCTTCACCATATGTGCTGGCCCATGGGAAAAAGGATAGATGCTCGCGCGCTTTTACCATTGTTGAGAAATCCGGTGGCAGAGAGCCATTGTTCGAAGCACGCGCCTGAATATCATTCTCAAATGGTGCCGGGAAATAATCGGACGGAAGACCCGTGCGGAATGTTTCATCACCAAACTCATCCAGTTCAGCAAATTCATACTCAAGCGCAATCGCTTTAACTTCGTCTTCTGAATATCCGATATCCTCTAGCGAACGGAATGCGACAAGCTCAAGCGAGTGACAAGCGGAACATACTTCCACATATACCTGGAAACCACGCTGAATGGATGCATAGTCCCACTTTCCGAAAATACCCGCTGAGGTATATTCGTTACGCGGCGGCTTCGGGCCCGTTGAGGTAGCGGCATGCGCCGAACTGATAATCGCTGAGACCGCGACTACAGCAGCCAAAAGGCCTTTAATTTTGATGTTCTTCATCATTGTTATTAGCCTTTCTTATTCGCATCTAGGACCGACTGAGCAATGCTTGTCGGAACCGGTAATGTTGTTTCCATTCTGCTAACCAGCGGCATAATCACCAGGAAGTAACCAAAGTAATAAGCCAGCGCCAAACGTGAGAAATGTGTCACTGTGAGATCC
>JANQJN010000121.1 GCA_028281625.1 Emcibacteraceae bacterium
TCAAGCACCCTGAGGATATCCGCCATTAATGTTCCTTTACCAGGGCCCAGTTCTATTAAATGCACTTTTAACGGCCTGTCCATTTTAAGCCACAGATCCGCAAACCAAAGGCCGATCAGTTCACCAAACATCTGGCTGACTTCGGGGGCGGTTATGAAGTCACCCTGCTCACCGAAGGGATTTTGATTGACGTAATAACCATATTTCGGATTGGTAAGCGCTTCAGTCATATAATTACTGACCGAGATCGGGCCATGGAGCTTGATAAGCTTGATCAGGTGATCATTTAGGTCAGTCATAAGGCATGTCCCTAGATTGCTGCTTTTTTGGGCCTAAAGATAAGGTAAAGACCGAATAGGATCATCGGCGTGCTAAGAAGTGCGCCCATGGTGATAAAATCAGTCCCAAAAAGGAAGCCAAGATGATCATCAGGTTCGCGGTATTGCTCAACAATGGTGCGGGCAATGGCATAACCAATGATGAACATTCCGGTGATTAGGCCAGGTTTTTTACGGGCATTGGTGAAATTATACGCGACATAAAGAACAAAAAACAGCAGCAGCCCTTCAAGCACGGCTTCATACAACTGACTAGGATGGCGCGGTAGCGGTCCGCCCGTAGGAAAGACCATACCGATCCATGCATCAGTCGGGCGACCGTATAGCTCACCATTAATAAAGTTGGCAAAGCGGCCAAGCATTAAGCCAATGGGGCTTGCACATGCGATAATGTCCGCAAAACGAAACAGCGGTATTTTATTTTTGTTGGCAAACCACCAGGTGGCAAGACAAACCCCAATAAAACCACCATGAAACGACATACCACCATCCCAAACTGCAATCACATCACCCAAGTTGTTCGCGTAATATCCTGCGTTATAAAAAAGGACATATCCAAGTCTACCGCCAATGATAATTCCCATCATCGCCCAGAAAATATAATCGCTGACATGTTCCTGGGTGCATGGCGCGGGTTCAATCTTGATCAGCCGGGTCATATAAACCCACGCGAAGATTAATCCACCGATATAGGCTAGCGAATACCAACGAATCACAAGAGGTCCCATTTCAAATAAAATTGGGTCAATGTTGGGGTAAGCAAGTGCGGTAGATAATAAATATTCGGTCATAAAGTCGTACCATTAACCAATGAAATTCAAGCGAAACAAAGCATTACTGGGCTATTTCGCGGCTTTGAAACTTGTCCCACATTTAAAGTTGCTTGGCAACCGATAAATGTTTGTTCATAGTGCGCGAAATTGGTGCTAATATTTGCGTATTAACTGAGCCTTAAGAACGAAAAGGATTTTACCTTGCAATCTGACAATAAAATACTCAGCGATCTAGCCAGACTGGGACAGAGCGCTGCCGGAACACTTCATGGTGTTAAAAATGAAATTGAAGACCAGGTTAAATCCCGTATCGAAAGTGTGCTGATGGATATGGATCTGGTCAGCCGTGAAGAATTTGAGGTGGTCAAGGAAATGGCAATCGCCGCCCGCGAAGAAAATGCAGCACTGGTCGCAAGACTGGAAAAGCTAGAAGCAAAACCCGCAAAAAAGAAGAAATAACATGTTATCAGTTTCAGAACTGACCGAAGATCAGGCAAATCCACTGGATAGTCTGGAGCTTCTGATCAGCGAAAACGAATGGCCATACGAGCGTATGGGAAATGAAGAAATTGTCGCCGGCATCAGCGGACAATGGTGTGATTTTCATCTTCGTTACATCTGGCTTGCAGAACGCAATATTCTGCAAGCAGTAGCGCAAATTGATCTTAGAGTGCTTGGTAAAAAACGTGCTGAGGTACTGGAACTTATTACCCTGATCAATGACCGCATTGAACTTGGTCATTTTGGCGTCTGGGAAGAAGATAATACCGCCATCTTCCGGCATTCGTTTGTGCTTCCTACCAATGGCGCTGACTTGATCGCCGCCTGCGATCTTGTGACCAAAACTATATTGGTTGAGCTGGACCGTTATTATCCAGTATTCCAATTTGTTATTTGGGGTGGAAAGTCCGCGGACGAGGCCATTGAAGCAGCGATGCTGGAAACCGTTGGAACCGCTTAAAGGAACCCTATGCCCAAAAAGCTTGCAAAAATAACTTCTGATAATCCAATCCTGCTTTTAGGCTGCGGTAAGATGGGAAGTGCAATGCTTGCGGGGTGGCTTGAGCAGGGATTGATCCCAAAAGCGGTTTATATAGTTGATCCGTTTCTGGATCCTATAAAGGCAAACTTCCCGAACCTTGAGAAAAAGCAGCTTCATAAAAAGCAGCTTCATAAATCGGTAGAAAGTTTGCCTAAGCGTTTGAAGCCATCATTTGTCATTATGGCCGTGAAGCCGCAGATGATGGATGAAGCACTTCGTGCCCTTAAAAACCTTAAAATAGCGGATGCCGTTATTCTTTCTGTTGCAGCAGGCAAAACTATTGGATATTTCGAAGACCATTTGGGCAGGGATCAGGCGATCATCCGAGCCATGCCCAATACTCCTGCCGCCATTGGTAAAGGCATCACCGTGTGTGTGGCCAATTCACCCGTCACTGACGATCAAATGAGCATTTCAACCACGCTTCTTAAAACCGTGAGTGTCGTTGAGTGGGTAGAAGATGAAAATCTCATGGATGCTGTTACTGCGCTGAGCGGCAGCGGACCGGCATATATCTTTTATATGGCTGAAGCCATGGCTGCCGCCGGGGAGGCCATTGGACTTTCACCAGAACTTGCCAAAAAACTGGCCGATCAAACCGTCAGCGGTGCAGGTGCGTTGCTTGAAGCATCCGACGACAGTGCTTCGCGTCTTCGTGAAAATGTCACCAGCCCGGGCGGAACAACGGCGGCGGCTCTTGATGTCCTGATGTCCGATGCGGGTCTTGCGAAAATCATACGCCGGGCCATGCAAGAAGCAAAAAACCGCTCAAAAGAATTGGCAGGTTAATTTCAATGACAGAGTGTGATGTGATCATTGCCGGTGGTGGTGCTGCCGGGCTGATGTGCGCTATTGAAGCCGGGAAACGCGGTCGTAGTGTACTTGTTATTGAAAAGGGGAAGGCGCCCGCACAAAAGATCAGAATTTCTGGTGGCGGACGCTGCAATTTCACTAATATTTACACAACTCACGCCAACTTTATTTCCGATAATCCACACTTTCACAAATCAGCGCTCAAACGCTATACTCCACAGGACTTTATTGATCTGGTGGAAAAACATGGAATCAAATATCACGAAAAAACGCTGGGCCAACTTTTTTGTGATGAAAGTTCAAATGAAATTATCCAGATGTTGCTTCAAGAATGCGATAATGTGGGTGTTGAAATTATTACTGATACCACGATCAGGGCGATTGATAAAAAAGAGGAAAGCTTTGATGTTGTTTTGGATAGTAGTATCAAATCCTGCCGATCCTTGGTCATCGCCACTGGCGGACCATCAATCCCCAAGATGGGAGCGACAGGTTGGGGATATGACGTTGCCCGGTATTTTAAGCTAAAAGTGGTTGATCCGGTACCAGCGTTGGTGCCACTTACATTTGGTCAGGATTTTATTTTTGACTTTAGAAGTCTTTCTGGAATTTCAGTTGATGTTGACGTTTCCTGCGGAAAAGTGAAGTTTCGCGAAGCGCTTCTTTTTACTCATCGTGGCCTGAGCGGTCCTGCAATCCTGCAGATCTCCTCATACTGGCGTAGCGATATGGACATAATCATCAATATGGCGCCAGGCAGGGACGTGTTTGAAGATTTAAAATTAAAGAAGCAAAGTGCCCCAAAAGTCGAAATTCAAACCGCACTCGCGGAAATTCTTCCTAAAAGACTTGCATCATATCTCTGTGAATATTCTGGTGTTTCAGGAACGCTCGCGGATTTATCCCATAAAAAATTGCAATCACTTGCTGATGTGGTGAACAGGTGGCGGATCAAACCAAACGGAACCGAAGGCTTCAGAACAGCCGAAGTCACACGGGGAGGGGTCAGCACCGCTGAACTATCTTCAAAGACTATGGAATGTGTGAAAATACCCGGCCTTTATTTTATTGGCGAAGTGGTGGACGTCACCGGTCATTTGGGCGGGTATAATTTTCAATGGGCGTGGGCGTCGGGACATGCCGCTGGGCAATTCGTCTAGCTACTTTTCTTTAAAGACCAATTGGAGGATCTCATCACGATTTTCCGGTTTGATCAGTGACATCAGTACTTTCCAGAACCCTTCAGCATTTTCAAGCCCCGCATCACGACAGGCTTTGAGCATTTGTTCCTTTTGATGCTCAGATACACTCTCCAGCAATGCCTTTCCTTTTGTTGTAAGGTTCAGAAGGCGCTGACGGCGATCATTGGGGCCGATTTCCTGAATGATATAGCCTTTGTCAATCAGCGCAGACAGCACCCGAGAGAGGCTTTGTTTGGTGATATTGAGTACATTCAGCAGCTCTGCCACTGTCATGCTCGGATTTTGCCTTACGAAAAAGAGTACCCGATGATGGGCACGACCAAAGCCGTATTTTTGAAGTTCGGCGTCCGGCCAGGCTATATAATCCCGATAAGCGAAGTAAAGAAGTTCTGTACTTTTTAAGAACAATTCCTCCTCGTCTAGGTCATCCAGTTTCATGTTTATAAAAAATGGGTCAGTCATGTTGACATATTTTAAAGATGGTGATACAAATATCAAGAAGAAAATTAATTTTTAAGGAATACATAACTATGCCAATCCTTCCTTTCGATGATCGTGACGGCGTCATCTGGTATAATGGTGAACTAATGCAGTGGCGTGATGCCAACTTCCATGTTCTTTCCCATGCACTTCATTATGGCTCCTGCGTTTTTGAAGGACAACGCGCTTACGGCGGTAAGATTTTCAAGTTACATGAACACAGTGAAAGACTGATCAACTCTGGCAAAATTCTGGGCATGGAAATCCCTTATACCGCAGATGAACTGGATACAGCCGCTGATGAAGTCGTGGAGGCAAATAACCTCGTAGATGCTTATGTTCGCCCGGTTGCCTGGCGCGGATCGGAAATGATGGGTGTTGCCACAGCGGGCACCAAAATCCATGTTGCGATCGCGGCATGGGAATGGCCGTCATACTTTGGTGAGGAAGCCAAGAAAAAAGGCCTTCGTCTTGAATTTGCTGAGTGGAAAAGACCAGCGCCGGATACAGCACCAACCGCGTCTAAGGCGGCAGGGCTTTATATGATTGCGTCACTTTGTAAGGACCGCGCGACCGAAAATGGCTATGACGATGCTATCATGCTTGATTATCGCGGCCAGATCGCGGAAGCAACTGGCGCCAATGTTTTCTTTATCAAAGGTAATGAAATCCACACACCAACACCGGATTGTTTCCTTGACGGGATTACTCGTCGCACAGCCATCGAACTTGCTGAAAAGCGAGGTGTTAAGGTCATTGAACGCGCGATTATGCCGGAAGAACTGGCTGATTTCGAGCAGGCCTTCATCACCGGCACCGCAGCGGAAATCACACCACTAAGTCAGATTGGTGAATATACCTTTGAAGTGGGCGAGCTTTGCATGAACATGGTCCGTGACTATGATGATCTGGTGAATGGTCGTCAGGTTTAGCAAAATAGAAACTTGAATTTGACTTTTCCCGTTCCTCGGTAGACAATGTTTCCAAAATGAACACATAATTGTGGGGAACATGGTTCATGCTCAGGATTGTCACATTATTTATCGCTGTTTCTTTCCTTTGGTCAGATTTTGTTTTGGCGCAGGAAAAAAGCATCAATGAGTATTCCCGGATATTAAGAAAAAGCAATACCACAGCGAAATATAACGCCGCACGGGAAATATTGCAGAACCGCATCGTACACGAACGTTTGGAGGGTACACTCTTGCGGGCACTGCTACGAAACAAAGACCTTGAGCGCAACAAGACGTTTCTTGAAGCATACCTGCTACAGGTTTCTGACCCATCAAAGGAACACAAAGGTTACGAGGAGTTTGTTGACAATATCTACACAAAACGCTGGCCACGAGAAACCAATAAGAGCCAGGCCCAGCTAGACGAACTGCTTGCGTTGACCACATTAAATGACATCCGTCCAAGCTTATTATCATTTTTACAGACCAAGAATGCTTTCGGTAAACGTCGTCAGGATGTTCAGAATTACATTATTCAGCAACTGCTTAAAGAGCAGCCGTCATTCGCGCGGCATTATATTGACCTCTTACCGGATGATGCGGCTAATAACTTAAGTATGCTCCTGTATATGGAACGGGAAGGGCTTTCTGAATATATTGATGAAATACGGGATGTTGTAGAAATTGCACCAGCGAATGCGCTCTATCTATTGCAAAGGGCCGGATCAATTACGGAACGTGAAATTGACGTTGCCATAGAATCAATTGAACCGATCGATTATTGGCAGGTGCTGTTTGGAACAAGAATGCCCAATGCCATTGCAGCAGAAATATTGGCGGCCAATGCTCATCGGTTCGAAAAAGCCAGTGATAAACTGGTAGAGATGGTTGGTGGTGGCCAATTTAGTCTCTTTCAGCATGCGTTATCCATGCATCCAATTGTTGATCCTGATGTAAACTCAAAAATACTAAATGGATTGGTAACGGAACTTGCGGAGATAGACTATTCGAATCCAAGCCTTAAAAGCAGCATATGCCTGTATTTGCGCCATTTCGAAATAGAAGAGGAAAGCCAAATCAATTCAATTGTTTTCGCAGCAAGGTTTGCAGCCACACCGCTTGAGCGCGCCAGTTGTACCATAGCGCTGACCAAGGTTAAAACGGTAACCAAGGACCTTAACGATTATTTGTCACACCTAACAATTCAGGATGCCGAAAAAGAGATTGGCAAAGCAGAATCCTATGGAGATGTTGGTGAAGTACTAATGACGCAATACATCAGGCGAGGTGGCAAATACAATTTAAGTTTTTTCAATCCGATCAATGGACCGGATTTTTCCATCCTCTACAAGGCGGGTTTGTCGCTGACCATTGATGGAGAAAATGAAAATGCCTGGGCCATTGTCGAAAAATTCTTCGATGCGAATGTGGATTATGTGCGCCAGGTCAGAGATCTTGAATATACACAGAATCGGCAGTTTAAAACGGAAATTCCTGTCGCCGCCATCGGATATAAAGACAGGATGATTTACGCCATAGATGTTACTTCAATGGATATAATCGCCGGCGCAAAACATCGTCAAAGTGAGGCAGAATGGCTGGACTTTATTTTTGAAAATTTAACAACAATTGAAAATGTAAGAACGGTAAACGCCGTGACGCTTATAAACCAATATGGCGTTTTGCTGGACAACCGCTTTGAAGAAAAGATCCTTAAACTTGCGGAAGAGGACGAGTCTGAACAATTGCCTTTCCTTGGTGCAATCAGGTATCTCTATAAAACCGATAAAGTGAAAGAATTTCTACAGAAGCGCCTGGAATCTGAAAAAGAACATGTTGCGAGAGCGGCGATACAACTACTCGGAAGTTCACTGCCAACTGATCTTTAACAATAAACCAAGCCTTAACCCCAGCGATCTTTTTTATCATCATCAGAAGCTTTGGCATCCACCCAGTGGGTGCCGTCTTCTGTTTCTTCTTTTTTCCAGAAAGGCGCGTCGGTCTTCAGCCAGTCCATGATGAACTGCGCGGCGTTGAAGGCTGCTTCGCGGTGATGGGATGTGGTTACAACAAGAACGATCTGATCACCAGGATAAAGCTCATCATAGCGGTGAATGATGGTAAGGCCTTCAATTGGCCATCGTTCCTTGGCTTGTTCGCCGATTTTGCCAAGTTCTTTTTCCGCCATGGCAGGGAAGTGTTCCAAAGTCATTTTCTTGATGACTTTATCGCCGTGGATATCGCGGACTAGGCCTGTGAAGGTGGCGATGGCGCCAAGGTCAGTGCGTCCGCCTTTGAGGCGCTCTATCTCAGCACCTATATCAAAATCTTCTGGCTGCACGGAAATACGCATATCAGCACTCATTTTTAGCCTCCCGTCATGGGAGGGAAGAGGGCCAGTTCGTCATCGTCACTGACTTTGAAGTCAAGCGGCACATATTCATCATTTACCGCTGCACGGATCAGATCTGGTTCATCAAACGCATTTTTGTACTTCTGACCCAAACTTTCGAGATGGGCAATTACATCTGCAACAGAAATGACAGTGTCCGGTAGGGCAATTTCTTCTGATGATTTTCCAATATGTTCACGAATACGGGCAAAATATAAAATGTTCATAGCACTCACATATGTTTAACACCAGATTTTAAGTAATCATAGCCGGTATACAGGGTCAAGATTGCTGCGGCCCACAGACAATAATCACCAATAGTGACGGCCGGTATCCAGTCGGGCGCAGCGTCCCCAACCAGTAGAAAACCGAGAGCGAAAATCTGAATGGTAGTTTTCCATTTTGCAAGGTAAGTAACCGGTATGCTTACTTTTAAATCAGCGAGGAATTCCCGAAGGCCAGAAACCACGAATTCGCGACAGAGAATGATTACAGCGGCAATGACCGATATGCCTTCGATACGCTCAAACGCCACCATCATCATTAGCGCTGTGGCAATCAGAAGTTTATCAGCAATAGGATCCATGAAAGCGCCGAGCTTTGACATCTGATCAAATTTGCGAGCAACATAGCCATCCAAAAAATCGGTTATACCAGCAGCAGTGAAGATAGCGAAGCTCACCCAATTACTGAGATCACCTTTAAGATAAAAGGATGCCATCATCATTGGGATCATCACGATCCTGGAAAAAGTAAGTATGTTGGCAAGATTATTCATCTGCACATTTTCCCCTGAATTACACTCGCCCCTGTTCGAGTCTGGCCCTATGTATAATATGGGTGGCAGATTAAATAAACCACCTTATGCGCTTTACGGATGAAAATAATCATAAATTCTGGTGGCAAGACCGCGACTAATGCCATTTACTTTCTCCAGATCCTTGATAGCAGCTCCGGAAACAGCCTTGGCGGAGCCAAAATGAAGCAGCAGCGCTTTTTTGCGTGCGGCACCAACACCGGGCAGTCCGTCCAGCATTGATTTATGCATTTTTTTAGCGCGGCGGTTTCTGTGGGAACCGATCACAAAACGATGGGATTCGTCGCGTAGTCTCTGCAGGAAATAAAGAACTGGATCGTTGGGGGGTAACTTAAAAGGACTTTTTCCTTCCATATAGAAATCCTCCCGGCCTGCGTGCCTGTCTGGTCCCTTGGCGATAGAGACCACAGGAATGTCAGTGAGGCTGAGTTCTTCAAGCACCCCCATCACGGCGCTGAGCTGCCCTTTACCACCATCAATGAGCAACAGATCGGGCCAGGTGGGGGAGGAACGATCAGAATCTTCCTTTAACTGGCGCTTAAAGCGCCTGGTCATCACTTCACGCATCATCCCAAAGTCATCACCAGGTGCCAGGTCCTGAGACTTGATGTTGAATTTGCGGTATGCTTTTTTATCAAACCCTTCGGGTCCGGCAACGATCATAGCGCCGAGCGCACTTTCACCAGAAATATGACTGTTATCATAAACTTCTATACGTTCCGGCGGAGCGTCCAAATCGAAGAGTTCTGCAACACCTTGCAGGAGTTTTGCTTGCGATGAGGTTTCAGCTACCTTTCGTTCGAGTGCCTCGCGGGCATTTTTTTCCACCATTTCAACCAGCATCAGGTTATTGCCACGCTGTGGCATGGTAATCTTAACTTTCCGATCTGCTTTGGTGGACAGCGCTTCTTCCAACAAAGCACGTTGCTTAATCGAATTATTGATAAAAATCTTCTTGGGTGGAGGCTTGTTATCATAAAATTGTGAAATAAAGGCGGGGAGTACTTCGTCAACATGTTGATCTTTGTCATGACGGGGGAAATAAGCCTTGTTTCCCCAGTTTTGTCCGCCACGATAAAAGAACACCTGTACGCAGGTTTGCCCGCCGTCTTTATAGGCGGCAATTACATCAGCTTCATCAAGTCGGCCATTGGTAGCGTCCTGTCTGCTTTGTACGGCAGCAAGGGCCTTAAGGCGATCACGATAGACAGCAGCAAGTTCATAATTCTGATCCTTACTCGCTTCTTCCATTTTATTTGTAAAGCGTCCTTTGATGACATCACTTTTGCCGGATAGAAAATCATGGGCTTCTTCAACCAGCAGATCGTAGTCGGCGTCTGATATCTTACCAACACAAGGCGCCGAGCAACGTTTAATCTGATACAGAAGGCAGGGGCGACTTCTGCTATTAAAGATACTGTCAGTACACGTTCTAAGGGAAAAAGCCTTCTGCAGTATATTCAAAGAAGCATTTACGGCGCTTGCCGATGCAAATGGTCCAAAGTAATGCCCTTGCCGTTTCTTCGCGCCGCGATGTTTTAACACTTGAGGACTTTTGTGACTGGTATCAATCAGGATGTAGGGGAAAGATTTATCGTCCCGCAGCAAGATATTATAATGTGGTTTGTAACGTTTGATAAAGTTTGCTTCAAGCAGTAACGCTTCAACTTCGGTATGTGTTGTCACAAACTCCATGGACCGGGTGAGGGACACCATCTTGGCAATCCGATGAGAGAGTCCTTTGAGGTTTGTATAGCTTTTTACTCTATTTGTAAGGTTCTTCGCCTTGCCCACATAAAGGACCTTTTCGTCCTTATCCAACATGCGGTAAACACCCGGGTCATTACCGAGGTTTTTCAGGTAGGATTTAATGATATCTACGCCTTCAATCATAGTGCATATTTAAGCCGAACTTTCGGGTAAAGTCCACGGTGAAAATAAGGTTTCAAACGTAACTTAAATTTATTAAAAAAGTTAACAAATGGTAAATCTCCAACAGATTCAAGGGTTAAGGAAAACGACGCAGATTCGCCAAAAACTTATCCACGGAAGCTGTGGATAAACTCGTGAATAACTTTTCATTGAAATGCAAAGATGGCGGAACTCCTGACTTTAGAGCAAATTGCCTATTTTTTAGGCATTATAGATAAGTTATTGAAAGTATTAATATAATTTAAAGTCAACAACCTTTTTACATTTATTTTTAATTAAGTTCCCATTGTGATCACAATTGCATTAATGGATAAAAGACGTTGTTGACAACTTATTTCGTGAAACAATTTTTTTGTAAAAATAATATGCTGGTTTTTCAATGATTTAACATTGTTGTAACATTCGTGAAACAATTCACACACAAAATTGTTTGTTAATTTCTGACCCGTTCTATCTCAACGCCAACACTGTTTGTATTCTCGATCGCCTCGAGCTTTTCAACACGTACTCGCACAGACACAATACGACCATCAATCATGTTCAAATCAGCAATTTTTTCGGCCAATGTTTCGACCAGTTCGATATGTCCTGAATTCACGATATTTTTGATGCCATTCACAACATTTTCGTAACATACCACATTTTTATAGTCATCGTTTAGCGGCGTTAGGTCCTCTTTTACTGCGAGATCAATATTTATGCGTATTTGCTGTGGCTTTTCTTTTTCATGCGCATAAATGCCAATAGAGCAATCTATCATTAAGTCACGCACAAATACGTGACGTATTCCTTGTGTTGCATCAGCATACTTAAGTGGCGTTAGATTATTTTTCTGAACCTTAGTGCTCATTAAGAATTTTCCTTTTCAACCATTAAATACCCGCTCCGAGCGTCCAGAGATACACTATATAAGCCCCAAAGAAGACCAGACCGGTCACACGGTTAAAGCGTATTTTCCATTGAATGAATGGGATAAGTGCCGCCGAAGAAAGCGCCATCACCCAGAGATCAACCGAAAGAAAACTGTCCGGGATAGGGACATCAGCCACGAGAGCAGTACTGCCCATAATCGCATAAAGATTAAATATATTGCTGCCGATAATATTACCGAGCGCCACATCGCCATGTCCATGCCGCGCGGCCATAATTGCAGTTACAAGTTCAGGAAGACTGGTTCCGATTGCGATAATCGTTAGTCCGATAATTGCTTCAGAAACATTAAATGTTCTTGCAATATCGACCCCTCCGGATACCAAGATATCCGCACCGAACATCAGACCAGCTAGTCCAGCGATGACATATAGCGCGGCCTTCGGTGTTTTTAAGGGAACTTCCGGAAGTTCGTCTAGATCTTCATAAGCATGTTCAGCGATTTTAGCGTCTGCTTCGAGCGCTTCTCTGCCAAGGCGGCTAACTCTGTATGAATTTGTAATAAAAGCCACAAGCAGAATAAGAAGCAACGTGGCATGGAAATGCGTAAAGGGGCCCATTGTGCACAGAATCATAAAGAGGGCCGTGCCTCCTAGCATAATATAATAGTTCCGCTTTACTTCACTGCTATCGCACACGAAGGGATAAAAAATTGCAGGAAAGCCAATCACCAGAAGAATGTTTGCAGTATTGCTACCGACTACATTTCCGAGAGCCATGGTGGGAACACCTTGCAGTGCCGCGTCGATTCCGACAACAAGTTCCGGCGCGGACGTACCAAATGCAATAACTGTCAGGCCAATTACCAATTTGCTTAATCCCAAATTTTCCGCAATGGAAACAGAACCGCGTATCAGGATATCCCCTGCAACCACAAGCAAGATTAAACCTGCGATGACTTCGATATAGGCCACTCTTTAACGATCCTTCAGAAATTAAAACTACGCTTGTATAATTGGAAATTCCAAAGAAGCAAAGAATAATTGCTAATAAATGCGCACAAATCGCCCATAGTTGTAATTATTTATATTACTTGATATATTAAGTCGTTGTCCTTTTGAGGGAAAGGACCCCCGCTACTTATAAGTATTAGTGTTCACTCGGTCGTTATCAGTCTTTTATCTGGACAACATTAACAGGACTAAACAACAGAAAATAGTAAGGGGATATTATGCTAAAAAAATGTCTAATTTTTATTCTGTCCACTGTATTTATCTGGGGACAGACGTCATTTGTTTTCGCACAAAATATGCATTTTGATGCGTTTGATCAGATGAAGACTAATTATTTCAAAAGTAAAATTAATTCTCGCGGCCTTACTGGGCAGGTGGGACTGACAGTTCCATTCGGCCATCAGGACTTAAGTCAAAAGAAGGCCTTCTACGGTTTTAAAATGACTTATGGCCAGGAAATGAGAAATTCAAATCCATTTAAATATGGCTATACACGCGATCTTAATCTCTTAAGCACAGGGTTTAATAAAAGTGGCGTAAGCAGCCTTAATCTGGCGAGCTATGATATGCTTGACCCAGAAGAGCGTATGAACATCTTTGGTAACGGCAATGGTAATGGTAACGGCATGCTTTGGGGGCTAGCACTCGTTGCGGTAGCCGCTGGTGCATGTTGGGCAGCCGGATGCTTTGATGGTGATGATAGCCCAAGCAGTTCGTAAGCTAGTAAGCAAGTTAAAAGTCGTTATTCTGCTGGTCGTGGGTGTACTCACGGCCAGCAGTTGTTCCTATACGACTGCCGAAAAAGTAAAAGCCAAGGTGGACGCACCGACACCCGAAGTAAATATGTTCAGCCATTGCTCGTCCTATGGCTGCCAAATTGTTCAGCAAGTTTCATTCGAGCCGGCAGAGTGGCAACAAATACTTTCGGTGTTTGATACTCCACCTACCAATGCAGAGGAGGAGAGGGAGACCCTCCCCAAAGCCATAGCGCTGATGGAAAAGATTGTTGGTCCAAAAACTGGAACAAGCGAAGATATCGCGCGTTCCTGGACATTTACATTCCTGCCAAAAGGGCAACTGGATTGTATTGATGAAAGTATAAATACCACAACTTACCTGCAACTTCTTGAAAAAGCCGGACATGTAAAATTCCACGATATTGGAACCATCGCGCTAAGGGGTAATCAACTTGATTTGATGCTCCTGCATAATACTGCAACATTGATTGATCATGAAAGTGGCACATCATATGCCATTGACAGCTGGTTTGGTGCCAACGGAATGCCACCAGATGTGGTTCTCTTGGACGACTGGATCAAGGGCTGGAAACCAAGCAGCTAAATTCCACTTGAATTCAATTACATATACGCTATATAATTATTTATATTAACATTAATATAAATATGAGCATGTTATGAATGAAGAACTATTTCTTGAAATTGGCATCGGTACGCGCTGCCGAAGAATTTTTGAACGCCTGTCTGCAGAAATGGATAAAGTTTACAAATCAGAAAATGTAGATATGAGTGTCCGTGAATTTCCAATTGTTTATTGCATTGTAAATCGCGGACCAATGACTATTGCTGATATCCAGCAACTATCCGGACTTTCTCATTCTGCAGTCAGTCAAACGGTGAAAAAGCTGGCTTCAAAAAACATTTTGTTTTTAAAAGCAGGAGAGGATGCACGAAGCAGAATAGTTGACCTAACTGATGAGGGCCAAAGACTAATAGCTAAACTAACACCAATTTGGCAAACATCGAAAGATGCCATGATGACTGTGCTAAATGAATGCGACACCAATATTCTTGACGCTTTCGCAAATTATGAATCTGCACTTGCTAGAAAATCATTCACTCAGAGGTACCATGAGCAAAAGTCCGCTCGTTCAGTTGGCACAGTTAAAATCGTAGCATATGACGTCAAATACCGTGAACATTGGCGCATCATCAATCAACAATGGATCGAAACGTTATTTGAAATGGAAGAAGAAGACATCATTAATCTGAATGATCCTGAAAAATATGTTCTTGATAAAGGTGGTGAGATTTATTTTGCATTGCTTGATGGCAAACCTGTAGGTGCAATTGCTCTTAAGAAATTTACCCCCGAACGGTTTGAACTCAGTAAAATGGGTGTGCTTCCAGAAGCTCGCGGCCATGGTATCGGCAACCTGCTTGTGGAAAAAGTGTTAGAGCGTTTTAAGGCAAGAGGGGGAAGAGAGCTATTTCTTGAGACAAATTCGAGCCTGACACCAGCAATCACGCTTTATAAAAAATATGGTTTTAAAGAGGTACCAGCTCCTGAAAAAACGCCATACGACCGTGCGGATTACTTTATGGAGCTTAATATAAATGACAAAAATCTAAAAATGTGTTAGTGGAACTTAATTCACTCATTAATCGGAGCTATTATCTCCCGAATTTCGCTTAAGCTGAATATCGAATATCCTTCATTATCTGAAATGGCGACTAAATTATCGCCGTCGATTACCAACTCACTAAATGTTGATTTCGGGTTTTGCAACTTTCCAAGCGTATAACTCTTATATGTACTAAGTGAAATACCAATGAGGTTATCACCTTGCGCTAAGTACATAATGTTGTTTTTGTCCAATACAAAGTGTGCAAATGTTCTAGAAGAAACGCTTTTTAGCAAGTTACGCATCCTGGTCTCCATGTTTTCCGCATAGAAATTCATTTTTTCGCGATCAAAACCTGCGATAAGTACCTGTTTCGTTTTTTCCGGATGTTGAATTTTGAAGATAGGATAATCAATATTTCCACCATCAAGAGAGTAAACTAGCCTTTTGGTATGGGAGTTGTAAACTTTGTAATGGTTATCTTGATGCTTGGTTATTATAAAATTATTGGATATATCGTATAAATCACCTTGTAGCGTTTGCGAAAATTCTATTTGATGTAAAGAAATCTGAGGAAATACGTTCGCAGGGAGTCTTTTTCCAGAGTTGCTAATTAACTTTAAATCTGTGTTAGATAAATCGCCTGAATTGTAAGAATTGCAATTGTACAAGTACTCATCGCAAACAGAGAAATGACTTTCAGATTTTACAAAATACGCTAAGTTATTGGAGTCATGTGCGCTCGAAATCAGTTTAAATGAATTTAAATCATAGGCCATTAAATTAATATCATTGTTATCGGGAAATCTGTTGTGTAATGACACAATCATTTTATCTTCCAAAAACAAAATAGATGTTATGCTCTCCTGTTTTTCACTATCTGGTATAACAACAGCAATGCTTTCCACAAACTTCCAGTTTTTTCTATCTAAAACAATTATTTCAACGCTATTACTATTCCCGCATCTATAACATGTAATAAACGCGCGGTTTTTGTTAAAAAATATTTGTGAAATGGCACCGTATCGAATATCACCTTGCGTAATTCTCAATTCCGTAAAAGGGTGAGCTAATTGAATAAAGCGTGTTAGTTGATTTCTAGAATTTTCCAATTGAGCGGATTTTATAGTTTGAGATTGTGAAAATTCTAATGCGAAAGTCCAGTTATTAGTCGTCGCAACAATTACTGTAAATGCTAGAAATCCAATTATAGCTATCTTCTTCAAGCTAAAGTCCCCAATTATTTTATTTTCAGTAGTCTTTTTTCTTATCACTCTGTTACATCCGAATGAGTTTGCCCCATTTGACTATCCGTTACACCAAAAGCTGTCCTCTGATCTTCTTGCTCGGCCTTGGGAGCTGGTTCTTCCTTTGGTGGGTTTGGTCTGCTCGGTTTTGTAAGCACATAGACCGCTCCAATTACCATAAAGCCGACTACCAAAATGATAATATAATTATCAAGTCCCGATAACAGTACCAGATAGGCTGCACTTATTGCCATCATGGTAATGGCTGTTATTTTTGCCTTTACCGGGATCATGCGGTATTTGTCCCAATCCTGAAGCGAGGGGCCAAAACGTGGGTGATTGTATAGCCAGTGATGAATTGTTTCTGAGCCCTTAGAAAAGCACCCTAGCGCAAGGATCATAAACGGTGTGGTAGGAAGGCCTGGTATGGCGATTCCGATAAAGCCAAGGGCAAAAAAAATCCAGCCCAGGGATAGGAATACCACACGTCTTGTGACTTTTTCCAACTCTAATCCTTATTTTTTGGTCATATTCACGTGATGGAAATCATAACTGAAATCTGTCCGATTTGATATAGCCTTCATCGTAAAGCCGGTAATTTCACTTTTGGCATTCATTGAAAAATAAACGAAAGCATCGGCTTCGTGGGTGCGATCATCCCAGCGCACAATGAATGTATTATCTTCAAAATGTTCCAGCTTGCCCTTGAGAGACGGTGAACGACGCGAAACGAAGCGAAACCCCTCATTGTTTGAATATAATATATCAACTGTTCCCCACCAAGAATCTTCATATGGGCCAGTATAGTTTAGCGGCTTCGTAGGCATAACCACTGTCGCTTCGCCTTTAATATGATCTACCCGATCGAATTCTTCGATGCGCTTTAGATCGGTGCGTTCATAAAGAGCTGCCGCCGTAGATGTGTTGCTTACCTTAAGGATATGATCGATCACTTTATTTTTGATGTAGTTCCATGCGCTGCCTGACTGCTGATTTGTTGTAATCACCACTGCGACGTCTAATTCCGGCAACATGCTGATATGGGAATACATTCCAATCAGCGCGCCACCATGGCTTATAATGTCAACACCATGATAATCGTTCAAATTATAGCCTAGCCCATATCCCCTGTAAGTCATTTTATCGCGGCTCCTTTGCTGATCGGATACGTTCATTTTGGTAGTGACTTGCCAAAGGGTCGCGTGTGTTTCTGCGCTCATAAGGCCTTTACCATCATTTATGTGCATATCTGCCCAAATCAGGAGATCATCAACAGAACATTGTATGCCAGCGGCGGCCATGGAGCCCACCACTTCATCAAGGATAAGATACCGTTTTATCTGTCTTAAGTTCCCTTCAATTACCGCATGAGGTTCCGCCAGATTATTATCGTTGGCCATCGTTGGAGTGCTCGCGGTACAACGATCCATCCCAAGGGGATCAAAGATTCGTTCCTGGAGGAACTCCACATAAGATTTTCCGGTAACAGCGGGGATAATTTCACCGGCGACAATAAAAGGCATATTGTTGTAGGCATATGTAGTACGAAAGGCGCGGTCGGGTTTTAAGTGCCGTATGTTTCTGATCACTTCCTGCGGCGAAAAATTGGCGTCGGGCCACCACATCAAATCACCGGATCCAAGCGGAAGTCCTGTTGCGTGCGCAAGCAAATCACGAATGGTAAATTCCGCCGTAACCGCCGGGTCCCAGACTTCAAAATCAGGTAGATATTTTAAAACCGGATCATCCCAACTTATTTTTCCTTCATCGACCAAAATGGCTAGAGCGACCGACGTAAATCCCTTACTGTTAGAAGCAATTCCGAAATATGTGTGCTCATCAACGGGGCTACCATTTTCAAGTGCGGTAATGCCATATCCTTTGGAATGGATCACTTCTCCGTCTTGCATAATGCCAACGGCCATGCCAGGCACAGAAAAAACGCGCATGGCTTCACCAACAATGTCATCAATCTCTTCAGGCGCTAATTCTTTCGCCCAAGCCGCCAAGGGCAAAAAGCAAAATAATATGATGCTTTTGATAAGCCTTGCCATAGGATCAGTTGTTTATCCGTGTTTTACCCTCATCAGGCTGCCCAGGTTTGGGGTCAATAATATGATAATTGGTTTGACGTCCATTAATATAATACACGGTTTCACCGTCAAAGATTGCATCCTCCTCGAGCTGCATACGCATGGGCTCTTCGCTCCATTCTGGTATATCAACAAACGCGGTTAGCTCAATTGCATAAGCGGTGTTTGCATGCAATGGATAATCCCCATCACCCGGTACACCATCCTGTTTGTCCCACATGCCAATGGTGGAGCCTGCCGCATGGCCATGAAGCCCAAGAGGATGGGTATATATGGAAGGACCAATGTCATTGGCAATCGCCTGATCACGCGTCATGGCGAGAATTTCGTTGCCTGTTCGTCCAACCACAAAATTATTGGTCAGCATGTCCTGCAGATCGTTACCACGCGTCAATGCATATTTTAAGGACTCTGGCGCATCACTTTCCCCGTCGCGCAGGATATAAGCATTTTGCTGCGTATCCGTCATCAAATTAAGATAATCAATGCCAAGGTCAATATGAACATGATCCCCAGGGTATAGTACGTCCGGAT
>JANQJN010000134.1 GCA_028281625.1 Emcibacteraceae bacterium
ATAATCCAATTGAGCAGCGCAGTATTCGCATAGACACTGGCCGCCGTAAGCTCGAATACGCCGCCTGATAGCTTTAAATCCACTTCAAACAATAATACAGCGACCAGAAGCACAGTAAACAACGTGATTTGCATCTTTTTGTGGCTCGTGTAATCACCCGATCGCGCACGCTTCCAGGACCAGATCATCGCTGGCAAAATAAACAAAAAAGCGATTATGACTTTCCATCACTAGAGGGAACTGGTTGGGACCAATACTACCTGATAACAAAAGCGCATCCTTATGATCCCGCCACAGCCAGATATATATATCCACAATGCCATCAAACAAATCGTGCCCTGACTTACCCTCCAGCGCTGTTAACTTATCTGCGGCCGACAAAAACATGGGATCAATAATGGCCTTTAATAACTCTGATTTATTCTTGAAATGGCGGTAAAAACTTGACCGAACAATACCGGCGGCGGTGATTATTTCTTCCACGGAAACCGCGTCAAAGCTTGATCTCATAAAAAGCTCCGCACTTTCACTAAGGATTTTTGCTTTGGTCTGCTATTTTTTCGCACTTTCCAACACCTAAATCATACCTTTTCTTTATTCAATCTTGGCGGACAACCAGCGCATCATATTGATAAATAAATTTGCATTATCATTGTCCGCAGAAAGGGTTACGGCAATATCTTCAGTGTTTTCACCGTCCGTGAAGGTAAAAATGAAGTTTCGGAACATGCCCTGATCTGTCGCGACCACAACTTTTCCTTTGCCATACGAAAAACCAATCATCCCGGCATATTCATCGGATGCTTCGGCCGCAATTTCCCCGGTAGTGTAATTAATGCTCCCTGCAGGAAATGGTAAGATTGCATCTTTTTTTTCCCTGAAAATTGCTGTACCACACAGAAAGTCAACTTTGTTCACTGTGAGTGGTCCTGCCGCAACCGGATGCCCTTTGTTTAACGTGCCATCAGCTTCGGACATGCCGAAATAGTGTGAGCAGATTCCCGAAGCCGGATCTACATAGCTTGGGTACTCCTTACTCCAGACATAACCGTCACGAAGTTTCACATTCAACGCTTCCAAAAGAGGAAGTGCCCCACCCCCACCCGGCCAGTGACTTAGGGACAGATATAGTCCGCCGCCCGCGTCGATATAGCGAATGATCGCGTCCACTTCCTCGGATGAGAGCGGACTTTTCCAGAACACACCACCGTTAGGAAGCTCGACTTTATCATTAGGAAGGCCATGGATAATAAGAACGTCGGCACCCTGCAAATGTTGATCAAGGGACGATGTCGCATCCACGAGGGTAAAACCATCCCGGCGCATCATGTCCTGCATTTGCAGTGTACCATTCTCCTCATCCGGCAGGGAATATATGGTTTCATGAAAGCGGTCAATCACCACCCTGCTGCCATGTTGGGTGCTAAGGACCGGAAACTCATGTACATAATCACTGACGACCGCATCAATAACTTCGCGTTTAATGCTGTTCTCACGCGCCTCTTGGGCTATTCCATTTGTTTTGGTAACCGCAAAAAGAACAAGCGGCATCATCAAACTCTTAGAGAAATACTTCATAGAAAATCATCCTCAATCCTGCCCTACCCCAAAATCGTATGGAGCATATTTGTACCGCAGGGTCGCGTAGATGTAAAATATTCGATGTAGAACCAGTTTGTGTAAACTAGCAATCCATCAATAAATCCTTGCACTTGCTAACCCAAGCGCCTAAAACCACAGCCATGCATTTAGCCCTCTACCAACCTGACATTCCACCCAATACGGGGACCATTATTCGCATGGCTGCGTGCCTTGATGTCCGGGTTCATGTGATTGAGCCCTGCGGTTTCCCTTTCGGGGAAAAGTCCTTCCGAAGAGCGGGCATGGACTATATTGATCAAAGCAATATCACCCGCCACAGATCATGGGAAGACTTTCTAACCTGGTCCGATAATCGCCGTATTTTGCTGCTAACCACAAAGGCGAGCAAAAATTACACGGATATTGATTATGCGGAGGATGATATTTTGCTGTTGGGCCGGGAAAGTGCGGGTGTACCGAATGAGGTTCATGAGCGCGCCGACAAACGGCTTCTGATCCCCATGACACCAGAGACAAGATCATTGAACATTGCCGTATCAGCGGCTATGGTTCTTGGCGAGGCATTAAGACAAACAAACGGATTTCCAAAGTAATAATGAGCACTGAAGAACAAAAAGAAAAAGCCGCCGCATGGTTTGAAAATTTACGCGATCAAATTTGCGCGAGCTTTGAGAGCATCGAAGATGACATCACAGGCATTTATACTGACCTGGACCCGGGTCGGTTTGAAAGAACTCGCTGGTACCGTGAAGACGATCCTGAAAAAGGCGGTGGGGTCATGTCCGTTATGAGGGGGCGCGTATTTGAAAAAGTGGGCGTCAATATTTCCACCGTATACGGTGAGTTTTCACCGGAATTTGCCAAGCAAATCCCTGGCGCTGACGAAGATCCCCGCTTCTGGGCCAGTGGCATATCCCTGGTCGCCCATATGCATAACCCAAAAGTCCCGGCTGTTCACATGAATACCCGCCATATTGTCACAACCAAGGGGTGGTTTGGCGGTGGTGCGGACCTTAATGCCGCAATCCCCAATCACTTCGATACCAAAGATTTTCATGCTGCGCTAAAACACTGCTGTGACCGTCATGATGACAGCTATTATGACAAATATAAAAAATGGTGTGATGAATATTTCTATGTGCCGCACCGCAACCGCGCACGTGGCGAGGGCGGAATTTTCTATGATCAGCTTAACACCGGAGATTGGGACGCGGATTTTGCCTTCACACGGGACGTAGGACGCACTTTTAATGATATTTACCCCGCCTTGGTACGCCGTCATATGAACAAGGAATGGACTCTGGAAGAGCGGGAAGAACTCTTATACTACAGAGGGATGTACGCTGAATTTAATCTGGTTTATGACCGCGGTACAGCTTTTGGTCTTAAAACCGGTGGGAATGTGGATGCGATCCTCATGTCGCTACCACCTGAAGCGAAGTGGAGATAATGGACTGGTCCGACCTAGAACATCAGATCAAAGACGAAGTTAAGAACCTTGGGGGTGCTTACGTCTGGACGGATGTGGTGCTTCAGGGAAATTATCATATTCAGCGCAATTACAACACCGGGCGTTATCGGCTGCTTGATGGTGACAGGCGGCGATTACTCCTCAGCTCATATGAAGACTGCAAAAGAAAACTAGACGAATTAGCCCCCACATTTGAAAGTGATCATTTGGTGCTGCTGATCCATGGGCTTGGACGCCACGCCGGGATCATGGACAAACCGAAAATGGCACTGCGCGAAGCCGGTTACGCGGCCCATTCCTTGAATTACGCTACACTTTTTGAAGGAGTGGAGGATCACGCAGAGCATTTTACTCATCTGCTTGAAAATTTGGAGGGTGTTAAAAAAGTATCCTTTGTCACCCACAGCCTTGGCGGGCTTGTCGTGAGGCAACTTTTGAGTAAATCCCTTGTGTGGAACGGAGTTACCGCAAACAAAGTGGTTATGATGGGAACGCCTAACAAAGGCGCACAGATCGCTGCTTTTTTGGGGCGTCTTAAAACTTTCCACTTTATTTCCGGACCTTCAGGGAAGGATGTAATGCCGGATCATCTGGTTGAAACCTTGCCCGAACCGGCCATCCCTACTCTGGTGATTGCTGGCGGATTAGGAAACGAGATCGGGTTTAATCCGCTGCTACCAGGGGATAATGACGGCATTGTGCGTGTCGAAGAAACTCGTCTGGATGTTCCACACGAATTCAAGCTGGTGAAAATCATCCACACAACCATCATGGATCATAAAGATAGTATTACAGCCACTCTCGATTTTTTAAGCAAATAATCCTTACTCCGCAGGGGCGGCAGAAGCAATGCGGTAAGTCCACTTGCCGTAATAGAACATTCCCATCGCGGACACGATCCCAACAGCAGCCATTAGATACCAGACTTGGCCTACATTGTTTGCCATATAGAGCTGATCGGTTACCGCTTGCGCACTTTCTCCACTTAGGCTCACGAGTTGGTCAAATGCCTCACCAATTGGAATTGCGTCTATTTGCGCATCAGACAGGCCACGCGCTTCAAGTGCCGTGCGGGAAATTTGCTCTTTAGAGGACCACTGACCATACAAATAAGGCCCCAGAAAACTTTCCAGTGTCCAGCCAAATCCAATCGGCATCTGTGAGAAACCAAGATACATGGCTTTTTTATCGCTTGGCCCGATATTGCCCATAAATTCACTTGATTTTGGCGATGAAAGCATTTCGCCAACAGAAAAGCAGAGAATAGCGAGAACGATAATGACCGCCGCATTGACAGAACCAATGATGATAAAGGCGCTTGAGGCCAGAAATGTACCTATCGCCATACTGTTTGTGGCTTTAAGCTTTCCGGAGAGTCCTGCCACGATAAAGCAGCAGGTCATAATCGTAAGCGCATTAAAATTCACCAATCCCAGTGGGCTTAATGTTTTACCATCTTCACTCATCCCCAGAAGGAAGATAATCGCTTCGCTGTTAGTCCCGCCCTCACCGAACCAGCTACGGACCATGGGTGCTGTATCGACCCAGTCACGAAAATAAAGCGGCGCCAGATCCCAAAAGAACATGAGCATGAACCAAAAGCCGGAAAACAGAACGATATACCAGACAAGTACTGGTTTCTTAAGTTCATTAAGGCTTTCCCGCCAAAGGGGTTTTTCAGTTACCTCACCCGATTTTATTTTCTCTCGCCGGGCAAGTCTCTCTTCTTTATTGGGTTCTTTATAGGTCAGCAGGAGAATGAAATTGATGCAGATGATTGCCGCACAGGCATAAAACACCTGATCCCAGGCGAGTACCTGCAAGCGTACCGCAATCAGTGGTCCCAGCCATCCGCCGATATTTACGGTCTGATAAAAAATACCCCAGGCCATAGAGCTGTTTTCTCGGGATGTGCTTTTAACGATGGTGCCTTGTAAACCCGGCTTAAATATGCCGGTCCCAAACGCAAGCGTTACCGCACCGGCCATAAAGCCCCAGTATGTGGGCACCATCGCCATGAACAGATAACCAAGTATTTTGAACACAGTGGAGGCAAAAATGGTTTCCTTATACCCAATGCGGTCCGATATTCCTCCCGTAAAGACTGGCACCCAGGTTTGCACCACTGCCCAGGCAAGGAAAATAGTACCGAGCTCTGTTTCCGTAATCCCCAGCCCGCCGTTTGAGGCGGCGTCGGTCGCATAAAGGCCAGAAACCATTCGTGCGCCGTAGTAAGCAAGCCGTTCGACCATTTCCATGCCACCACAGATCCAGAAGACGTATGACAAGCTTGCAATTGAAGCCCAAAAGCCAAGCTGCTTAACATCGGTGACACTGTTAGATTGATTTTCAGAACTCATGTTACCTCCCTTTATTTGAGAGGTAGTTTAGACACTTGATAAAAAAAAGGAATGTTTTTTTAACGCACTATGTCATCCCGGACCCGGGTCAAAAGATTGGGAAACCGATCCGGGACCCTGGAAAAGATAACGGGTGGTAGAGCCAAACCTAATTTTTGCTGGACTGGATTTCGGCCTTTGCCGGAATGACGGAAAGATTGCTAATGCAGCCGCACCTCAAAATCGTTTGCTATCCAGTCGGCTTCTCGACGTTTAAGCTCTGCGCCCATTTCCGAGCCAGCACTCCAGCCTTCTGCAATCAGGTCTGCCCCGGTGAATGGTGGCTCAGGGATTTTATAATTTTCAATATAGCTAAGCGTTTTTTGATCCATTTCGCGGCTGGCAATCAGATTAAAAATAACAACATCTTTACCGTACTTATAAAGCACCCGCCGCAATGTTCTCGCCGTAAGATCATGTTGTTTGTAGGGCGACGCGTATTTTAACAGTGCGTCCCGTTCCTTGTTGGCAAGCTTTAAAGATTTGGCTGTATCACGAATCTTACCTTCATCGCAGGGAAGCAGGCAACTCAAACGTGCCAGCGGATCCTTTCGCTTTAATTTCTTTTCAAGTTTCACGAATTTAAGCAACCGATCATAACCATCGTATAGCGGCAGTATTTCTCGCAAAATGCCTATGGCCGCTAGCACTGGTACTACCTGCATCACCCGCTTTGATCGCAGTATCTTTTGAAGTTCCTGCCAGATTCTCTCGCCAGAAAGGTCTCTGATCATTTCCTTTAGTTCAACACAGGCAAGCATTCCCGCCTCATCAACACCACCCACTTCAATATCTGATGAAAAACGAAAGAAACGAAGGATACGAAGAGCATCTTCCCGGATACGGTCACGGGCATCACCAATAAAGCGCACCTTTGCTGCCTTTAGGTCAGCAAACCCCCCAAGCGGATCATGTATGGTGCCATCAAGGTCGAGATAAAGCGCATTGATGGTAAAGTCCCGCCGTCTTGCGTCTTCCGCCCAGTCATCCGTATATTCAACAACAGCATGACGACCATCCGTTTCCACGTCTTTTCTCAATGTGGTTATTTCAAAGTATTTTTTGTCGATAACCGCTGTAATCGTGCCGTGCTTAAGTCCGGTTGGGATCACTTTGATTCCCTCATCTTCAAGCCGATTCATGTTGTCTTCTGGACTTGCCGTTGATGCAATATCAAGATCACCGAGTTTCTTGGAGCGGTTCCAGTAAATGTTAAGTAGCGCGTCGCGCACCGTTCCACCAACAATACGCGCGCACGCGTCCCCTTCATTCAGGATGTTCATGATCCTTACAAGTGCGTCTTCTTTAAGCCAGTCTGCTTCACCAATATTAAGCGGCACATTGTTCATATTCATTCACCAGTTTCGCAAATCGTACCAGCATCGCTGCTGTGGCGCCCCAGATTTTATGTTCATCGTGCGGAAAAACATAGTAGTGACGATCTGCGCCCTTCCAATACACTGTTTCCACTTTGTGATTATTTTCATCCAGAACGAAATCAAGCGGCACTTCGAAAACATCCGCCACTTCTTCTTCCTGCCTTACAATTTCAAAGTCAGGATTAACAAATCCAACCACAGGTGCTACGCTAAACCCGGTAACAGTTTCATAGTCTTCCATAGCACCAACAACTTCCACATTTTCAGAAGGCAGGTTGATTTCCTCTCTGGCTTCACGAAGTGCTGTTTCCATCGCATGTAGATCCTGTTCATCACAGCGTCCACCAGGAAAACTTACCTGTCCACTATGGCTTTTCAGTTGCGCAGATCGTTTGGTGAGCAGGATTGAAAAATCATTCCCCCTCTCAACAATCGGTACCAGTACTGCAGACGCCTTTAGCGGCAATTCGTGCGTCACATCTTTGCCATTATCAAATACTTCCTTTGGCCGGTACAGGGAATGATCGCCACTTGGCGGTCGAAGCCACGCTCGTGCTTCTGCCGGTGTCAGTGCTCGGCGCATAATTGGATCATGTCTTTCGAATATACGGGTTATAAGCCTTTTCATCACAGGTGTTTATCCAAACTGTTAGTTGTCCTGATTACTTTTTCCATCCATTGGAAAAAAAGTTCCTCCACTCCAAACTCCATATCGCCCATTCTGTTCTTTCGCATATTTTGCAAGCTCGTAATAAACGCTTCTCGCTATGAGTGCTTCCAGGTTTCCACGCACCAAAACATATGGTGAAGGCTCCCCTGTTTCTTCATTTATGCTTACTCTTATTGGATTTTTATCCCCCACTTTAACATAGTCATCGACATTGGTTCGAAAGATGATCTCGTCATCCTCAAAATCCATTTCAACCGCCACAAAGGGAGCGTCGTCCACCGTAATTCCAACTTTCTCAACAGGCGTGACCAGGAAAAAATCTTCGTCATCTCGGCGCAATATTGTTGAAAAAAGCTTGACCATTCGCGCCCGATTTATTGGGGTTCCCATATAATCCCAACTACCATCCCGACGGATGCGCATATCAATATCACCACAAAATTCAGGGTTCCACAAATGCACAGGAGGAAGCTTTTTACCTGAGGCGGCCTTTTCGACCTCAATAGCGAACAGATCAGGTCTAAAAGCTGAAGAATTACGGCGCTTTACGTCATTTCTTGTCATAAGGAACTCCTACAACAACAATATGACGCAAATATTACATCTTTTTAAAAGTTTTTTAAAGCTTAAACTTTTTTGACATCGCCAAAAACGCCGTAAAATGAACCGCTTAGCAATTCAAGGGCCAAAAGCCTGCTCTCATCTTCCTGCTCAGGCATAGATATATTCTGAGCCTGCTCCCTACTGAAACCCAACCGACTATAATATGGTTCATCACCCACTAAAACAACACGGGTATGCCCAAGCTTTTTGGCACACTCCAGTCCATGTTTCATAAGGGCAATCCCATAGCCCTTACCTTGGAGTTCAGGGAGCACAGCGATCGGCCCCAAAAGCAGACCATCATGCTCACCAATGCGAATTGGCCAAAACTGTAAAGTTGCGATGATTAAATTATCTTCATAGATAACAAATGAAAGTTCTGAAATAGCCGGTACGTTTTCACGGTAGCGGTAGGCTGCTTTTTCGAACCTATTACCACCAAACGCAAGGTCCAGTAATAGCTTAACCCCTTTTTGATCCTCAGGCTGTTGTAATGTAATGTTCATAAGCTTCACTGCATCATTAGATATGCATTTGCAGTTATCACATAAAAAATCGATTATCTAGCATTTTATTCGATTTATTTATATTTTTTACAAATATTATTCGATTTTAATTTGTTTTAACGAACATTCTAGAAATTAAACAATAATCGTGTGTTGAACGTATTGACCGTATCTGTCTTGATATTCAGATAATCCCGAACAATGGAGTGGGCATAATTTACTTGTATTTTCAGTGCTTCATTTAAGTACCAATCAACCGCACCGATATAAGATGTTTGCTTACGACCAAATGTTTCGTGAGTAAGGTCAGCTATATCCACGCGCGCGGCTAATCGAACCTCACCCATGCCGCCGCGACCAACAGGGTCATTCACCTTGACGCTATTTAAACGGCCGTCTGATCCATCGATCACCTGTTCACCCCCGGTAGGAAAAAACCCCACCTCCACATATCCACCCTCATAGCTCGGATCAACCATCGTTTGGGTTTCCGCTGCATTCAGGTTCGTCTTTATGGTTGCATATTCTGCTTGAAAGCCGAACGACTTATAGGTGGCTGCAAACTCACCGCCAACGAATTGTTCGCTATCCACCAGGAATTCACCACTGAAAAGCGGTTTAGGGTCTCCCTGTTTACTCAAAGGTCGAGTTTTATATACAAGATCGTATGGTGTACCACTCTGATTACGGTAAAAAGCGCTGGCACCAAAATGGAGCCCAAGGCCATTTTCAAATCGTGGTGAATAGTTGACCCTTCCTGAGAACATATTGTCGTCGTTAACTTTATCGTTGCTGGCATTTTCAAAAAAATATCCACCGCTGATTGACCAATCTTCACCATGTTGTGCGGCTGCAACACCGACCCGCCTATCCGCACGAAATGCATTTACAAATGCAAAACGCTCCGCAAAAGCCATCATGGTTGGTGGGGTCATTTTGTCCAGGGTGGTAAATGTTCTCGTCTGACCAACCGTGAATTTGGTATTACCCGTTTCGTAATCGATATAAGCCATTTTAAGTTCCGTTTCCCCCCCCGTGAACTTCACAACGGCCCGGTAACTAAAATCACCAAACATCTTGCCGCGAAAACCCACCTCCATGTGACGAAGGTGAGTCCCATTCACCTTGTCTTCCGGGCGCGGATTTCCAGCTCCATCTTTATAGGAGATATTCGCATAATCATATGTAATGCGGCCATTTAGTTCAAAAGCAAAATCTCCGTCTTTGGAGCTAAGCTTGGGACCGGGGTCCCATTCAAGTTGTAAATCCAATTCGCCCTCATCATCAATTGAGTTTTGATTGATTGTGTTCGCATTGGTTAGTTCATCTACACGCGTCTTAAGCTCATCGATCTGTTTTTGTAAAGCATCCACATCAGGCTTTTCAAATTGTTCCACGGTTTGTTCTGTAGTTTCCTGCGACACCGCTGGAAATGAACAGAAAACGGAAAAACACAGAACGGCCCCTATCCCCAATATCGACTTCTTTGTACGCATAAAAATACCTGATGAAATATTATATCTTGTGCATGAAGTTAACGATTGGGCCGGTTCCGTCAAGCTGTAGTTTGATTTTTGTGACAGAATAATGAACAAAAAACACACATTTGAGGCGAGTCGTTTTTGGAACGAGAACATTTCCGATAAAATTTAAAAATAAATTGTCTAATCTAAAAAAAAATTTTTAATTCAATTAATTTTTAATTCGTTGAAACCATTAATAAAAATTAACAAGCGTCCCATTATGGAACACTTTTGGCCGCAATTATTAAAGGCAATGGCATCCAGTTAACCTTTTGTCAATGAATCTTACCTAATCTTTAAATTGATTATTTCCTCCCCCAAACTTGGGCGGCTTCCTTTAAGGGCCGCCTTTTTTTTGTCAAATTCACATGTTTAAGTCCTTAACTATTTTTTTTTAGGTCAGGAAACTCTTGAAAATACATCATAATTTAGGTTAATAATGAGTTAACAAAAGATAAATTTTTATATTTTTTTCAATTGTTGATGCACTTTTGTGAGGGGGCCCAGGGAATTGATTACAATGTCATATAAGACTTTACTAAGATTAGTGGGGCTGCTTGTGAGCTCCATTTTTGTAACACAGTCCTTTGCCCAGCAAATACCAGCTCAAAACAGGTCAGATGTTCCCGTCGGTCCATATGACGACCAGTCCATTGAAGAGGACTATGAATCCATTCCTCTTTTTGAAGCCAGCGAATGGGTATTTACAACGGGCTTTGATTACAGCAGTGGTCAATTTAATCTGCCAGCAAAAACCAACATCAGCTATATCCCCTACTCCATTCGCTATAGTGATGGCCCATGGAGCTTTCGCGCGAGTTCAGGATATATCAGTTTTGCGGGGCCTAGAAATATCATTACTGCTGTGGAAGGCGCCCCTCTTGTTACTGATATTGAGCTGGAGGAAGTCGATGAGTATCGTCGCCCCCGCAAGAGTGGCTTTGGCGATGTGTATTTAAGCGGATCTTACTCTCTTGAAAATCCATACTTCAGTGATCTTCTGATCGATATTACCGGGCAGATTAAATTTCCAACCGCAGATGAACGTCTTGGCCTGGGTACTGGAAAATTCGATTTTGCTGGTAAGGTTGATATCTCATACCTGTTCGGTAACTTTATGCCGTACGGTACTCTTGGGTACCGTATCGTGGGTAAGTCAAATCGCTATGACCTTCAGAATAGTTTTTTCGCGTCTGTCGGTGCGTCATACTTCCTCACCTATGATACCAGTATCGGCATGAGCTACGAATACCGCGAAAGTGCAACACCGGGCTTTAATTCCCCGAAAGAAATCTTCGCCTACACGGACGTCCAGCTAAATGACCATTGGGGCATCAACGTCTACGGCGTAGTGGGTCTAAACAATGTGACCACTGATTACGGCCTTGGTACGCAGATTAGGTATAAGTTTTAGAAGTCGCTTCTAAAAATCACCATAATCGCATTGAAAGCATGTGATACCGTTGTCGCGCCACATGTCCACTACAGCATTTCGGTCGTCGACAACGAAAGCTATTTTGTGGCCATCTGCGAGCAGCGCTTCCAGCATTTCTTTCTTCACAATAACATCCGACCTCATGTCATTTGAGCCACGCATAATGATTTTAGTGAAAGGAATCTCATTCCATATAAACCATTGTTCAGTCACGTCGCGGTACCGTTCGGGTCTGCCGCTTAGCACCAATATTTCATATTCACCACTATCCCAAAGCGTCTTATAGAGCTTTACCACTGCTTCATTTGGGATATCGTCCCCCATACGTTTAAAAAAACCGTTCCAGTTTGCAGGACGGCTTTCTACAAAATGGCGCCGATGATCGATATCTGCCAATGTGCCATCAATGTCAAAAAGAACAGTTTGTTTTTTCATTTAGCCAGTTGAAATCTCTAAATAATGACCCTGAGCGCCAAATAAGGCACCAGATTAAACATGAACACAAGCATCTTGAAAAATACCATGGCTTGATAATGAATTTTATCAAATTGCTCTTTGGTGATATCAAAAAACATGGTTTGAATACGATAGGTAAAATCGTTGGCAAGCATAATAAGGAGCGCCCAAAGAACAAGCAGGCTCCAATTCAGAACCGTACACCAGCCGAGAAATGGTAACAGTTGTTCTGCTGTCATATTTTATCTCCTAATGGTCAAAAAGGGCGATCAATTGACCGCCCCTCTCATGCTCTCTCTTAAATCGGCTCACCAGGTGGTATTGCGGCGAGATCCGACGCTTTGGGCATATAAACTCCGTCAAGGAATAAGCCGATACGTCGTGCCTGTTGCTGATAAAAGGCGCGGTATTCCCTGGTCATTTCATCATTGGCTATCCGGTCTTCAAGTATTCCTTTAAGCCCGTTCAAATGGGACGCGGTCATGGCAGCGGCTGCAGGTGATGAGCTGTCGCTGCCAGCTGTCATCATCATATAATGAACAAACACATGACCAACACGGCGATGTACGGCTGCTTTTAGCGGATCATCTTCGATACGCGGTGCAAGTACGGTGCGACCTGCCACTTTGACAATATACCGATCAAGACTGATCTGGCCATTGTCCCGTACGTTTTGGTCATTGATCCGCGCGAGCCTTGCCGGATTAAACAGAAGTCCCAGCGTGTGATTGGCATGAGCTTCCACCATCCCAAGAGCATCAAACGCCGCTCCTGTATCACGCGGGAAACTTTCGTTGGTAAGACGATAACCAAACGCTTTCGGCGGGATCAGATCAAGGATATGACGTGGCAATGTCAGATAATCCGCACTCAATGCCTGAAGTACAAGATCGGTTGCCTCGTCTTGGCGTTCGCGGCTCACGATACTATGGCGGGGTACCAGACTTTCCCCTTTAACTTCATAGCCATAGATCATACCGCCAATGGATTTTGCCACAGCGTTAATTTGAAACCGTGGCAGGTAATAAAGTGGCACCAATGTTTCCTCAAGCTGTGAAAGCGGTGTGCCATCCGCAATATTATCTAGGCCAAAATTCTGCAAAGCAACCCGGCGCACTTCATACATATCGCGTGTATTTTGAAGAACGTCGCTACCAAAATCCCAAAGATGGCTATCAGCGTGTAGGCTTCCCGCACCACGACTGTCTGGGCCATCAGCCACAAACTGCTGTCCTGAACCATATGCATCTTCAAGGATCTGTTTTAAGCCAGTCTCTTCTTCCTCATCACTTTGATACTCGCGGTAACCCCAGTTCACCGCTATTTTGTTCCAGGCGCCGATTTTTTCGCGATATGGGTTTTTGATACTTACATTGCCGTCATCATCCAGCGTGATTTGCGGATGTGGATAATCCATCACGTCGGCATCACCATTTTTGCTGGCAATATAGTTATGAGCAAAACCAATTGTATGACCCACTTCATGAGCCCCCAACTGACGGGTTCGCGCGAGCACCAATTCAAGACTATCATCGATGCTTTTCCCCTCAGCGTAAGGGCCAGTCACTGCATTTGCGATCATAAAATCCTGACGGGAGCGAAGGGAGCCAAGGGTCACATGCCCCTTGATGATTTCGCCGGTCCGTGGATCACGAACACTGGAACCATATGACCAACCGCGTGTCGACCGGTGTACCCAGTTCACCACATTATAACGCACATCATCCGGATCCATCCCTTCCGGCATGATTTCCGCTCGAAATGCGTTGATAAAACCAGCTTCTTCAAAGGCCTCATTCCACCACTGCACTCCTTCCCTGAGCGCTTCACGGATAAGAGGCGGTGCACCACTATCGATATAATAAACGATCGGTTCCACCGCTTCGCTGCGTTCTGCAGATGGATCCTTTTTCACCAGTCTGTGGCGAGAAATATAGTGCTGCTCAATCGGCTCAGTAATGGGTGTCCCATAATCAACCACGGACGTTTTGTTAAAGCTCATGGCCGGGTGGAAAACCCGCGGCTTATAATTATCATCGGGTAGTTCAACAAAAGATATCCGTTGCTTTAACGTGATGATATTAGGGTTTGCTGCTACGGAGCGGACAAAACCGCCAGGGTTCGCACCCATAAAGGTTACTACTGATTGAAGTTCCGTGTTCTTTGGGAATGTTTTTACAAACTCAAAATCAACGAAACTGCGGGCTTCATTGAGACTGAAATCGCCCTGCCCAGTGCGTTTGATTTTGGCAGCACTTTGATGCTGATCAGAAAGCATCATCGCCGTAATATTAATCAAACTCGCATCCATATCGCCTGCCACCGCTTCAAAAGACCAGACGATTGATGGTGCAAAAGCATTGGTAACGGCTAGTCGCTCACGTTCATTGTCGCTGGTGGCGATATAACGGGTATTTTTCTGGTGCAGGAGCACTTTTTTGCCGACACGATCAAAGTAAACCAGCTTTGTACCACCAAGCTGGCCGCGGTCAAGCGCAACATCGTTTGATCCCAGCGCGCCCGGCAGGCTTACTTTATAAATAAAATCCTCATTCATCCGGTCCACGGCCAGGTAGACCTTTCCTTCCGTATGATCCAGATAGAGGTCAAAGAAACCTTCTTTCTTCTCCATACCATCGGTAAAGTCGGAAATGCTCTGTGCGCTGGCGCTTGCGGTTAAAACTAAAATGCTGAATGTAACGAATGCCCGTAACATGATCTGCCCCTTGAATATATTTTGAATAATTTTAAGAATTGACCTTAAGGGGATTCTCATCAATGTTCAAGCATGCTATGGTTGCAAAAAGTCGGGAGTGAGTGATGAAAAAAATAATATTGTGTTTAGGAGCCTTGACGTTAATTGGATGCGGGTCGGACAGCGGCAAAACCGCCGCTGATCACGCTGACTATGTAGTGATCGGTAAGTCGGTCAACACCCGACAGGAACCAACCGGGGAACTTAACCTTCTGAATACCGTATTCTTTGCGGAGGTTTTCCAGACCAAAGAAGCTGTCGCCGCGGGCGGCACGGTGATGAACAGTGTGCTAACCGGTCCAGGGAATGCCGAAGCAGGACTTGAATTTGATATGGGGGAAGCACGCTACCTTACAGGCGGGCGAACCGAAACCATTGAAGAACTGGATACCATGTTTCCTGACAGCACCTATCATTTTTCTTTTGATACACCGGATGGAAATATCCGCAACCTCCCTGCCCGTTTTACCCGGGATGGCGATGAAAGCTTAAACCCTGGCCCAATCCGTCTGTCCCTTTATCAAGGTGATGCGCCAGCCGACCCAAACGCAATCGATCCTGATCAGGATCTTATTGTCCGCTGGTCGCCCTTTGAAAAAGGTGCATCTGATCCCGATGGTATTATTGATGATATGATTTATGCCATGTTTGGCAATTGCATGGGCGAGGAAACGGTCCATAGCGGCCACGCCTTCGATCTCGGTAGCCTGACGTACATTGAAAGCGAATTCACGATCCCTGCGTCCGCGCTCAACGCTGGCCAGGGTCATATGATCGAAGTTGAACACTCCAATATGGAAACGGATATCTTCGAAGGCATTGAAACCATCGTCACTTACGCGGCAAGTACGTTTCTGGATATCTACACCACTGGTGAAAACACTGAAAACCCGAACTGTCCAGCGGTGCCCATGGCTTTTGATGGTGGCGCCAATGACCGGATAAGAGGCGGGCAGTAGATTAAAGAAGGAAAATGTTCTATAGTTGAACATCATTGTTAAGGGGGTAAAATATGATTAAACAATTCTTCATCACTGTCATCATCTTCTTGTTTTCTGTAAACACTAGTGCTTCGCAAGCAGATAGCAATGAAATACTGATCGGCACAAAGCATAAAATCTACTCTGAAATTTTGGACGAGGAACGGGAATATTGGGTAAATTTGCCCGAAAGATACAGTGTTCACGCAAATTACCCGGTCGTATATGTACTCGATGCCCGGTCTCAGTTCCATTCAGTAGCTACTATTTTACGCTATCTTTCATTAGCCGGTCAAATACCTGAAATGATACTTGTAGGAATTACAAACACTGATCGTGTACGAGATTTAACCCCCACAAACAATATCATTAATTCTTACGGCGTTGAATTTGCTTCCGATCGAACCAGTGGCGGCGGGGAAAATTTTCTAAAATTTATAATGACGGAATTATCGCCTAATGTCGAAGCGGAATACTCTGTCGCAAACTACCGTATGCTTATCGGCCATTCCCACGGAGGATTATTTTCGGTCTATTCATATATTATGGCTGACAGCTTTTTTAATTCATTCATATCCGTTGACCCCTCTCTTTATTGGGATGAGGAAACACTCAACAAAATGCTTCAAAATAAACAAGACCCACAAGCCTCGAGTGAAAGGGCATTATATATTTCTTCTGCAAACAACGAAGGGGATAACTTTCTCAAAGAAGATGTTATGGTAAAAACACAGCAGAATTTTATCGACACGATTGAGGGGAAACAGTTTCAGAATCTGAAATTCAAATTGGAACGATTTGACGACGAAAACCATTTCACAGTGCCATGGGTAAGTTACATGCATGGGCTGAGGTTCATTTTTGAAAACTTTTATCTCCCTGCCGATAAAGTAAGAGAAAATCCTGCGGTAGTGTTTTCTCATTTCGAGAATGCTTCAAAAGTATTTGGCTATGAAATACCGCCCCATGAGGGCATCGTCAATTTTGCCGGGTATCAACAACTTCAAAAAGGCAATACGCAGGAAGCACTGAAATATTTTAAAATTAACATAGAAAACTTCCCTTATTCTTCAAATGTTTACGACAGTTATTCGGATGCTCTTGCCGCTGCAGGTGAAACGGAGGAAGCGATTAAAAACCTTCAAAAAGCTATTGAGCTAAATCCAGATGCAACAGCTTCAAAAAATAAACTTGAGGAACTAGTGGAACAGCAATAGTTCACCATTACTCATGATTACAGAATAAAGTAGATGAAAATCCTGTACTTACACGCAGGACGTTTTTGCGTTAAGGTGACAGCATGACCAAAGAAATTCACTATTCCATAGTCGATGTGTTTACCACCCGTAAATTCGCTGGCAATCCTTTGGCGGTTGTGCATGATGGCTCAAACCTTTCCAGCAGTGAAATGCAGAAAATCGCCACCGAATTTGGATTTTCAGAAAGTAGCGTTATTTGCCCGCCCGATAATGATCAGACCAACGCAGAAGTTAGAATTTTTACCCCGCATGAGGAGATCCCCTTCGCCGGTCATCCCAACATTGGTACTGCGTGGGTTGTTGCAAACAAAGATACAGCGGCCCGTTACAACGGTAGTGAGAATCTGATTTTTGATGAAAAGGGTGGTATTGTTGATGCAACTCTAAAATTAGAAGATGGCATTGTAACTGGAGCGGAAATTATCGCACCGCAGCCACTTGAGATTTATGGCCATCCGAACGTTAAACTGATGGCACAGTGCCTGGGGCTGGAGTTGGAGAATTTAATCCCTTCAACGGATATCCCGGCCGTCGCCACGGTAGGACTGCCATTTGCATTTGTTGAAGTGGATAGCGTCAAAAACTTGGGAAACATCAAACTGTCCCTTTCCGCATTCGAACAGGCAGCCGAACTTGGCCCAAAGACTGTGGACGGATTTTGCATCTGTGCTTTTACAGTAACTAAGGAAGACGGCCATGATCTTTACGTTCGTTCCCGTGTTTTCTCACCTATGGGTAGCCCGATTGAAGACCCGGCGACCGGCAGCGCATCTGGTGCACTGGGTGCACTACTTGCGAGCAAATATGGCCGCGAACCATGTACCATCAACATTACCCAGGGGGTTGAGATGGGCCGTAAAAGTGACATAATCGTCGAAGTGCCACAAACCCCTTCTCAACCACATATTTCAGGTTGCTGCGTGCTCGTCAGTGACGGAGTACTTTATATATAAAGCAAATCAAAAATTGAAATAACTGCAGTCACTTAGTTACTTATAATTGCAAAATTCAATAATGGTGATCACGAGCCTTGCTAAGATTAGAATATCCTAATAAGGTGAGTACATATTTTGTGGAATTATAGTATTTTGTAGATTAGGGGATTGAATGAGTGAAATTATTTTCCGCGGCGAAGTGGATTTTTCCGGCGCGGCAAAAGTGATTACATTTAACGTTATTGGGCGGGAATTAAATTGCTACTTTTATCCTGTTGATCAGGCGCCACCTGTTTCAATCGGGAGACTACAGGAATTTTATGATATCTGGAACGACACCCGCAAAGGGCACCTTCCCGCCTGGAAAGATTTCAGCTTTGAACAATTTCTGGGCTGGCACAGCATTATGCGCGTAATGGACACGGGTGGAAGTCTCGACGCCGAAAAGAAAAACATTATTATGGGTGATACCTTTAGCAGCTATTGGGGGACAAAAACCTTCAAAGAGCAAATTGATGCGGGTGTTGTGACCGACAAAGGCATCATTAAATCCTACGAAGAATATCACGATTTGATGCATGGTGGTTACTATGTTTTTAACGAGGGCGTATTTCAATCCTCCGACAGCAGCAGCCGTGCTATGATAATGATCGATCTACCCCTAAGCGATGATGGGGTAAATGTTTCTCATATAATCGGAGCATTTGTTAAACGCGAATAAAAAACCCGTCTGCGCCAAGCGCGACGGGTTTATCACACAATATTGCACTTAAAAAACTATATCATCGCCATGATGCCAGCAACAATTCCCCAAAGTACAAGTACGATTAAAGGCAAATAACTTAGAAGAAATCCAACAGTCCGCTTTTTTGGATCCGCTACATAGCTGCGCTGATACAAAAAACGTCCAATGATATAAACAATACCTGCATAGGCAGCAACGTCAGCACGCACAGTTTGCGCAAAAATCATCATCGCAGGTACAAGTGCTACCAGAATTTCAAGCGTATTCATTTGCACACGATATGTGCGTTCAAAAATTTCATTACCAGTCGTTGCAGGCGCATCAACACCATGCGTTGCGCGAGCCTTACCTACCATCATTCCAAAATACATATACTGTAAAAGCGCCACCAAAATGACGAGTGATACGAGTTCCATTGACTTCCCTTTCTATCTACAAATAAACAAAAAAAACCTTTGAACGACCCTATGTCATCACCGTAAACATGTCAATTAACCATTTGTTAACCATGTTTATTAAGGTTTTCTTAATATGTATGCCCATATTATGGCAGCACGCTTAAACCTTGGGTGGCCACTTCCCCTTATCGAGTTCAAATTTGGTCACCCATTTTTTTTGTCTTCTTGTTCCTTAAACTTCTCCCATCTCCCTTTCTCTCACTTCTAATCTGATACCGAATTTGCGCCGATTTTTTATTTTTCCCTTTAATTCGACCGTTAAGAATGACAAACTGGGAATGTTAAATTTCTTAAAACTACAATAAACAACCAGAGGAAGTCAGAATGGAACGAAGAAGTTTTTTTGCCGCTGCCGGCGCAACAGCATTGGGTGCCGCATTGCTATCGGGAAAAGCAAATGCGCAAACTGGTGGTACAGTGGATGCAAAACTCGCTGAACTTGGTGTTGAAGTACCTGATGTTTCACCGCCAGTAGCTGCATATGTGGGTTGGCGAAAAGTGGGCAATATGGTTTATATCGCTGGTCAGGTTCCCAGCGGGCCAGATGGCTTGATTACCGGCAAGCTCGGGGACAACATGACCACCGAAGAAGGATATCAGGCGGCACGCGCTTGCGGTATTAACATTCTAGCTCAACTTAAAGCCGCCCTTGATGGCGACTTGGATCGTGTCGTAAAATGCGTTCAAATTCAAGGACTTGTGAATTCCACTGATAATTTCACCGAGCAACATCTTGTGGTTAACGGTTGCTCAGAACTACTACGTGATATATGGGGTGAGCCAGGACTCGCCGCACGCGCAGCCGTGGGAACAAACAGCCTTCCTCTCGGCATTGCCTGTGAAGTTTTGGCAAGCTTTGAGGTGGCATAATGTTACGCAGAGCCTTATTTGCCGGCGCTATGGCAAGCCTGATCGCTGCTTGCAGCAGGTCCGAGGAACCAGCACCTGAGGATCAAGCAACCGATACTCCGCCAACGCCATCAGGAGGCCGTATAGATGCAAAATTGGCAGAACTCGGCATCGTTCTTCCTGAAGTTTCGACACCAATTGCCGCATATACCTCCTTTCGCAAGGTTGACAACATGGTCTATATCGCTGGACAGGGCCCGGCCATGAGTGGCAGTGTCGGCATTGAATACACCCTTGAAGAAGGACAGGCTGCTGCGCGCGATGCGGCCATCAGTGTATTGGCACAATTAAAGGCTGCATGTGATGGTGATCTGGACCGTGTAGTGCAATGCGTGCAATTACAGGGCATTGTCCGCTGCACGCCCGATTTCACCGAACAGCATTTGGTGATGAATGGTTGTTCGGAACTGCTGCGAGATGTGTTTGGTGAATCTGGTCTCGCTGCGCGCGCGGCTGTGGGCACTAACGCCCTTCCTGTTGGCTTCGTCTGCGAAGTCATCGCAACCTTCGAAGTCGCGTAACGTGGCGATTGATCTAAATAAATATAAGAAAATCCTCTTGTCCCGGCAGGAGGAGCTTATAGACCTTGTGGAATCCCATGAGGAAGATTCAGCAGTCGTCGAGCTGGATCAAACCATGGTGGGACGCCTTTCACGCATTGATGCATTGCAGGGCCAGGCTATGGCCGAGGAAGTCAAACGCCGCCGTGACAATGAGCTTTGGCGCATAAAAGCTGCCCTCTCCCGTATGGACGAGGACGAATATGGCTACTGTCTCAATTGCGGTGATGACATCGATGAAAAGCGCCTTGATCTTGACCCATCCATCACCCTTTGCGCCAAATGCGCTGTTTAGACCTACCCTAAAGCCTTCAGCGCCGCATTCCAGTTGTCCAGAGCTTTTACCAAGAGTGCACGTGGCACGCCGATGTTCATACGCATGAATCCTTCTGCGCCGATACCATATGAACTTCCTGGATTAATATGGATGCGAGCGTTTCTTGCGATCCAATCCTGCATCACCAGTTCAGGAGTAACGCGGCGATTGTTGCCTTCAGAAATCCATTTTTGCTGCATAGCTTCTACCTGATCAGGCCGGGCGACTTTTTCTTTAAGTCCATTACAGTCAAACCATGCGAGATAAAGCCCTTCCGGCTTTTGGTACTCAACGCCCGGCATTTCGCCTGGTCGATTGACATACTCATATATATAGTCATGATGGGCGTCCAGGTACACGTTTACATCGTCTACCCACTGAGCGCCATGCTGGAAGGCCTTTTCCGCAGCGAGCACTCCGTAAGTATTAACCCCCTCCTCATGCCCCCCACCAATCATGGTTGCATTCATCAAGTCTTCGTTTTGGGTAAAGAAATAGGCGACCCTGAGGCAGGCATGACCAAAAGTTTTGGACGGTGAGCGGTAGGTGATACTGGTGTTGGCATATTTCTCTCCCAATGTCGCATACGGGATAAATTTGCTTCCTTTATTGGGGAAATCACAGTGAATTTCATCACTTAGTACCGTGGCGCCGTGGTCGATACACACATCCCCAAGTCCCATCATTTCTTCAGCAGTCCAAAACTCGCCAGATGGATTGTTGGGGTTACAGAGGACCACACATTTTGTTTCATAGTCCAGTCTGTTCTTTAGATCCTCCAGATCAAATGTCCAACGGTTATTCACCCGTTTCATGGGACTCATTTCCACCCGCATACCGGCTTTGTTAATAGCTCCCCTGAAACCGCTATAAGTGGGTGTAAGCAGGATCACTTTTCCCTTATGAGGATTAAGACCACGCATTGAGGACACCATCCCTGGTTTGAGCGCCGATGAAGTTCTGATCCACTCTTTCTTGACTTCCTGCCCATAACGTTCTCGGCTCCAGTCGATGATTGCCTGATAAAAACTGTCCGGGGTTGGTTCGTAGCCATAATTTTCATAAAGCGCCCGATCCTGCATCGCATCTACCACTTCAGGAACCTGCTTGAAATCAAGGTCCGCTGTACCCATCGCCACATCGATATTTTCTTCACCGTAGGCATTATAGGCAGCGATCCATTTACGACTGTTTTGGCGAGTAAAGACCTCATCAAAATCATATCCTCTATCTGTCAAGGTGGTAGCTTGGCCCATGGCATGTGCTGCAGAAGACGCTCCACCTGCTGCGGCACCAAGCGCGGATATACCTACGCCCTTGATAAATCCGCGACGTCCAATTTCCAGGTTATTTTTCATGTGATCCTCCCATATCAATTGAATAGGACGCTAGCTTAGCACGGGGCGTAAAGAATAAAAAGGTGGGGAATGACGCAAGTTTAATGGGCAATATGTACATTAGCTGTAACTAAATATTTACCCTTGGTTGATATTATATATGTTAACAATAGTTAATGGTTAAATTTCTTGGGATTTAGTTTTCCCATGATAAAAGTATGACGTATTTTTCCCCAATTTGAATGAACTGTTCAAAGGAGAATAAAATGCCTCTGGAAATTAAAAAAATATACTTCACCGAATGTGAACTACGAAAAGCGCTCATAAACTATTCGATATTGCATAAAAAATTCCTGGACGTAAATGACGTAAAAAAAATGGTCATCAACAAAGATGATACAGTGAAGGTTTCATTTTTGGTAGATCAGGCGTTGGAATTTGACGAGGACAAAATAAATTACACTCATTCTGAGGTGGCAGCTGCCCTTCTCGCCTTTTGCATGGCCTGTGAAATTCCGGTACCTCGCGCCGGTACAAAGGAACTACACGCAACAGAAGAACAGATCGTCTTAAAAATCCGTTACGAAAAAGAAGCCAAATTTGAAAAATACAAAATCTGCAGTGATTTGCAGAAGGTCAATTTCGGCTAGTTACCACCGCCCAAAATAAAAACGGGCCACCCGCCAAGTGAACAGCAGGTAGCCCGTCCCCAATCCTTTAATGAACGTTATGCGAACAGCTTTTTAAGCGCTGCATCCATATTATTCAGTGCAGTCTCCAGACTTGAACGCGGAACAGCAATGTTCATGCGCATAAAGCCGTCTGAACCAATTCCGTATGAATGGCCGGCGTTCAGCTGAACACCTGAGTTTTGCACCATCCACTCACCGATCGCCATTTCTGGTGTAGCGCGGCGGTTGCTACCGGCAGCTCTCATTTGATCCTGCAGTGCTTGTACCTGCTCTGGACCGGCTACACGCTCTTTAAGACCATTACAGTCGAGCCATGCAAGGTAAGTACCTTCCGGTTTTGTATAGGAAATGCCAGGCATGTTGCCAGGTGTGTTAATATATTCTACCAGATAATCAAAGTTGCCATCCAGATATTCATTCACGTCATCTACCCACTGAGCACCTTCGCTAAAAGCAACTTCACTGGCAATCAGGCCGAAAGCATTACAGCCTTGCTCATGTCCTCCTCCACGCATTGTTGCGTTCATCAGGTCTTGATTCTGGGTATAGAAGTGAGCAACTTTTAGGTTTGCATGACCGAATGTTTTCGATGGAGAACGATAAGTGATACTTGTTTCAGCATATTTTTCACCGATTGATGAGTAAGGCACAAACTTGTTGCCCTTGGTCACAAAGTCACAGTGAATTTCGTCCGCAAGAACCGTTACACCTTTCGAAATACAGAGATCCCCTAACGCACGCATCTCATCTGCTGTCCAGCACTCACCCGTTGGATTGTTAGGATTACAAAGAACAAGACATTTTGTTTCATAATCAAGACGGCTTTCTAGATCTTCAAGATCGAACGTCCAACGACCATTAACTTTCTTAAGCGGGTTCATTTCAACACGCATACCAGCTTGATTGATGGCACCGCGGAATCCAGAATAGGTCGGTGTCGAAAGGATCACTTTACCTTTAACCGGATTAAGACCGCGCATGGTTGAAACCATACCTGGTTTTAAGGCTGATGAATTTCTAATCCACTCCCTTTTAAGCTCAACGCCGTAACGTTCTTTGTTCCAGTCAATTATGGACTGATAATAGCTGTCCGGAACGCTTTCATAACCGTAGTTATCATAGGTCGCACGTTTTTGAAGTGCTTTTACCACAGCTGGATGCTGTCTAAAGTCCAAGTCAGCAATTCCCATTGGTACAGTGATTTTTTCACGACCATAACGGCGAATAGCACTATCCCATTTAATAGAATTTACTCCGATACGGCTGTAAATTTCGTCAAAGTCATATCCTTTACCGGAACCACCGCTGGATTGCCCCATACCAGCTCCCATGCCGAATGCACTTCCTGACCCTGCCGCTGAAAGTAGCGCCGTCATACCAGCACCTTTCATAAAACTTCTGCGACCTTGTCCTTTAAATTTCTTCATCCTAATGTCCTTTTATGTTGTCCTGATACCTCGTTGAGGCGTAGATTTCCCTTTGAAAATACCCTGTTAACCAGATTTTTTATGCATTATTTGGAGTATAAAGATATACTCTTTTCTCAAAGACGCTACTTTATAACATGACGTATTTTACATGCAAAGAGAAAAGAAGGTAGATTTATGACAGACAGAGTTGAAACAATAGTCTTAGGTGCCGGCGTTATCGGTCTCGCCATTGCCAAAAAGCTAGCAGAACTGGGCCATCAGATCATGATCTTAGAAAAAGAGTCCAGTTTTGGGATGGGTGTGAGTTCACGAAATAGTGAAGTCATCCATGCTGGTCTTTACTTTAATGAAAGCTGGCTAAAGACCAAATTATGTGTCACTGGTAAGGAATTGCTTTACGGGTATGCTGAGTCACGACACATCCCTTATAAACGATGCGGCAAGCTGATGGTCGCAAGTTCCCCAACAGAACTGGCGAAACTAGAACAGATTAAGTCACAGGCGGCTAAAAATGGCGTGCTGGATTTAAAGCCCCTCTCCGCCACCATGTGCCGTGACCTTGAACCGGACATACATGCTGTTGAAGGTGTATTTTCTCCATCAAGTGGTGTGATCGATACACATTCGTTAATGCAAAGCCTGCTGGCAGATGTTGAAACTGCTGGTGGACAAGCCGTGTTTAATACTGAGGTAGCCGAGATAGAGAAGGCAGCAGATGGGTTCAAGATCACTTTGGTTGATGGTTATTCTCTGGAATGTACCCGCCTTATCAATGCTGCTGGCCTAGGCGCACAAAATTTGGCACACAAAATTGATACTTTAGATAACTCATTGATCCCTGATCTTGTAATGGCAAAAGGCTGCTATTTTTCCTATTCAGGTCAGTCAAAGTTCAATCACCTTGTTTATCCGCTTCCGTTTCAGGGAGGGCTAGGCATTCACCTGACCCTTGATATAGAGGGTGGGGTAAAATTTGGTCCAGACGTAGAATTTGTAAAAACAGAAGACTATTCCGTTAACTCAGACCTTAAGCTCAAATTCATTGAGGCTATACACCATTATTTCCCCGGAGTAGATCCGCTTAAACTTAATCCTGACTACGCGGGCATCCGACCGAAACTTTCAAAAGACGGTCTTGATTTTATGATCCAGTTCGAAGATGATCATCGCATCCCAGGTCTTGTAAATTTATTTGGAATTGAAAGTCCGGGTCTCACCAGCTGCCTCGCGATTGCGGATTATGTAAAGGATAAAGTTAAATGACCCTTGATGAACTCTATACTCCCTGCCTAATCGCCGATAAAAAAATTGTGAAGCAAAATATTGACCGCATGAACATGCAAGCCGAAAAGCTCGGTGTCACTCTTCGTCCCCACGTCAAAACCGCCAAGTCAGTGGAAGTGGCACTCATGACAAATGGCGGTTCAGTGGGGCCAATAACTGTTTCTACATTGAAGGAAGCGGAGTATTTCGCAGCTGCAGGATTTAAAGATATTATCTATGCGGTCAGCATGGTTCCCGAAAAACTGGAGCGGGCAAAAGATATTATTGATCGAGGCGTTGATCTTAAAATGATTATTGATAACGCGAAGGTCGCCCAAGAAATCAGCGAAGCTGGTAGCAAATACCACCGCGTCTACAAAGTGATGGTAGAAATTGATGTTGATATGCATCGCGCTGGCCTTTCGGCTGACGACCCCGCGATGCTAGAAGTGGCTCTTGCTATTCATGATGGCGAAGGTACCGAGCTAGCAGGTGTCCTCACTCATGCAGGAGAAAGCTACGAATGTGAAAGTGAAGAAGCACTTGTTGCAGCTGCGCAAAATGAACGGGATCAGATCGTGCTTGCTGCGCAAAATATCCGGGCAGCCGGCATGCCTTGTCCGATCGTTAGTTGCGGCTCCACTCCAACCGCTACTCATGCCAAGGATTTATGCGGCGTGACTGAACTACGTGCTGGTGTTTACGTATTTCAGGATCTGTTCCAGGCTGGGCGCGGTAATGCAGAGGCAGAATTTGACCTGGCATTATCTGTCCTGACCACCGTAATCAGCCATAAACGTAATCAAAATCGCATCATCACTGATGCAGGCGGAATGGCACTTTCAAAAGATCAAAGTACAAAAGGCACGGATTTCGATATCGGCTACGGCCTTGTGGCTGATATTGACGGCAAAATCATTGAGGGACTTTTTGTCTCAGGCGCCAATCAGGAACATGGCATCATTACAACACAAGACGGCAGTGCATTCGATTTTGAGCATTTTCCCATCGGAACCCGACTACGTATTCTTCCTAACCATGCCTGCATGACAGCGGCGGCTTATGAAAAATATAACGTGGTTGACGGTGGGCGCGAAATCATAGAAACTTGGAACCGCTGCAACGGCTGGTAAATAGATTTATTGGGGGTAAAACATGCTCAAATATATGCCAATTCTCGTCCTCGTGATGGTTTGGCCATTAATGGCTTCCACTCAGGAATTTAATTCTGACGAGCTTAAGCGCCTAGAAAGCAAAGAAAAAGAAGTCATTGTCGTCAGTCAAAAGTCCATCAACGTGATCCAAAAAGTCAATAAATTAGACCCGGATCAGGCTGCTGAAGGGCTTGCAATAATGCTTGAACACGGAAAAAACAACCTGGACAAGAATGATCAGGTTCTTGTTGCAATGCTCACCGGCGGGTTTCATTTAAGACTTGGCAATCAGAATGAGGCTCTCGAACAGTTTAAATTCCTGCTTGCGCATGAGCGCGTAACAAAAGACATTGAGATTAGTGCACTTATTTCAACAGCCATCGCATATCACAATAAAAAAGAATATCTGAACGCCATTCGTTATATCAATCACTGGCTGGTGTATAATGCAGCTCAACCACATCATGTCGGCTTCATGCTTGCTAATAGCTACCTGGAAATTGGCGATACAGAAAATGCGTATAGAAGCTACTTGAAGGCGAAGGACACCTATGACAAGTATCTTTCAGGGGGACCAGATTTCGAAGAGAATGTCGAAATACTCGATTTTTACAATATCATCGAGAAATTGAATGATAAATTTGAAGGCTTGGAGCCACAAGATGTGCCAAAAAGCAATATCACTATTGATATACCGCCACCCGGCGACGCATTTTGGGCGATTGAATTCAATCCAAAATATCCTACCGCCGCCCTTAGACGCACGCGAACTGGTCATGCGATTATGAAGTTTGACTTAAAAGGTAACGGTAAGATCGAAAATGTTGAAATACTGGAAACATCAAACTCACTTTTCAAACGTGCCGCAAACAGTCATGCGAGAAAAATGATCTTTCTTAGGTATGCGCCAACGGATGAGGAAGTTATAGCCCGAGACGTGATCTATAAATTAAATTTTGTTTATCAAGGTCTTTGAACACTAACGCTTATCAAAAAGCGCCTTTATAATGTTGGCAGAAAACTGATTGATCATATCTCCCCTTGGGTCTGTGCCGCGTACTGCCAATCCCATAAGCCCACTATTGGCATCTATTTCCCTCACGTTGTAAATACCAATTTTTGCCCTCGTATCGGGATCAATAACTTCAACAACGCCATACATCTGATCCATTCCACCCAAAACCAGTACTGTTGCAGCGTCGGTGAGTTTAAATGAATATATAAGAACGTTCAGTATTACTCTTTTTTCCCCATCGGGATAAGCAGCCATGCGTTGCTCCAGCTGATATTTAACATCTGCGGGAATATCTATTTGTTCGCGAGCGAGATTATCTAATCTTCTTTGCGCCAGCTGTACTTCTTCACGTGCCGCGGCACGAGCCCCAACGGGAACGCGATTACGTTCATTCAACCGATCAAGCTCTACCTTTTTGTCGTTAAGATCTTCTTCAAGACGAACACGTCCTACCTCAAGGGTAGAGATCAATGCGGGTTGAAGTCGGACATAAACTTCTTGCACTTTAAGATTTCCAAGATCAGCATCCGACAAAGAGCGTGCCGGTTCAACGTCTTTTTGTACGCATGAAGCAACCAGTATCACTATAATCACTAAGCATACAGTAGAAAATAATTGTTTAGCCATACGAGATAACACCCCAATGAATTTGATAAATCTCAGTTTAAACTGTTGGCGGGGCCAGTCAACCTTAAGACAAGTCAGTGAGAATTTTTCATATGCTACGGAAACAGCGCCATCTGCTCCAACGAAAGCGTTTCCTCAAAACCAAACATCAAGTTCATATTCTGGATCGCCTGGCCGGATGATCCTTTGACCAGATTATCAATGGTGGCGACAATGATCACTCTGCCCGGCACCCGGTCTTCAAACACACCAATCAGCGCGTTGTTTGAACCGCGCACGTAGCGTGTCGCAGGCGTGATCCCTTCGTCAACCACGGTCACAAACGGTTCATCTTTGTAAGCGTCCTTCAAAATATCCCTAAGATGTCGGGCTGATTTCCCTTCTTCCAGGTTGACATAAATGGTTTCCAACTCGCCGCGGTTCATAGGAACAATATGAGGTGTAAAAGTGACGAGCATGTCATCACCGTAGGCGCGGCCGAGTTCCTGCTCTATTTCAGGCGCATGCCGGTGAGCCGCTATGCCATAAGGATGCATTGCTTCCGAAACCTCTGTGAAAAGGTTCGCTTCTTTAACAGATCTTCCGGCGCCACTTACCCCAGATTTGGCATCTATGACTATCCCGTCTTTCAATATTGCTTTTTCCTTCATTAATGGAATAAGCGCCAGCAATGCAGCCGTCGGATAACAACCTGGACAAGCAACGAGCCGGGCTGACTTTATTTCGTTACGGTAATGTTCCGTGAGCCCATAAACTGCTTCCTTTTGCAGCTCGAGAGCATCATGTTCGCCACCATACCACTGCGCATAAGTCTGAGCATCACGCAGTCGAAAATCGGCGCTTAAATCAATCACTTTAACATCACCGTGAATTGTATTGGCGTAATCCGCCGTCGTTTCCACTATCATTTCGTCGACAAAGCTGCGTCCGGTGTCGTGCAGTATTCCTTTTATAATCCTCTGGGAAGTAGCATGGGGAAGCGCACAAAACACCACATCCAGCTCGAGACCAGCCCATTCAACATCGGCTATTGCCATAAGATCAGGGAGTCCTTCATCTCTTAAGTGCGGAAACACCTGCTCAAGCGGCTGACCCGCCTTACGATCAGCTGTCAGCAACGTAATTTCCACGCCAGGATGACGCTGCAAAAGTCTTACAAGTTCCGCCCCCGTATATCCACTGGCACCGAGTATCGCCGCCTTTATTTTTCTTTGTTCTGATGTCATGAGGTTGCCCTTATCTGCATATAGTTTTGATATAAACCGAAATGTGTGCAAGCACAACGGTTTTCACTTTAATTTTATCAGACGAAATTGCGCGAAACGGCCACCGGAGTTTAAGATATATTTAACCTATGTTCGATAAATTTTTATCATTACGTTTGAGGATAACAAAGTAACCTGGGGATATGCTTTACTGATGCAGCAAAGTGCCCAGTTAGGTGGCAATATACATGCAAATTATGGGCACAAAGCTATCATTGAGAGTAAGGTTTTGGTTGATCTGCGCGCTCACATTGATTTGCATTGGCGCCAACATATTTGTTGCCAAGTTGGAACAGAATTCTCAAGATCAGATCGAGGTCGCAACAGAAGAGAGATTTAAAGCTCATCAACTTGCCAGTGAATTAAAACGATCAGTCGAAGATCTTCACAATACCTTGATAAATTACATTACTTTTGCCGACCCAGAATATGCGAGAAAATATTCTGATATTCAAATGATCCTTGCTGGCACTAAAGCCAGACCAGCAAATTACAATGAACTTTACCGCAACACGTCACCGGATTATGCCTTTGAGCAGTTAAATCTGGATCCAGATAGGTCTCTACTTACACATATACGTGAAAGCGGACTCGCGGAAGATGAACTCGCCCCGCTTCTGGCAGCAACCGATGATTACGCCACTATGGTCGAAAAGCAGGAACAAATCATAGCATTGGTCCAAGAGAACCCTGATCAGGCTATCGAGGTATCCAAAAGTGCAGATTATCAAAACAATGTAAACAGTGTCATGCGTCCCGTAATCGATTTTATCAATTTCCAGGAACGCAAACATCAAAACATCATTACCAGTATTGCAACAAAACAGGAATATTATGAGACAATTCAGAATATCACACTCATTCTTGCTGTTCTATTGATTTTGATCGCGATGATTATCATGCATAAGTTCATCGTAAGCCCGATCACAACCCTTGCAGAAACTATCGAAAAAGAAGGAAACCAAGACGGTAAATCGATCGCAGATCTTATCGTATTTACTAAAAACGCTTTTGATCAGCTCCGTAGCAAAACCAGCGAACAATACAAAACTGAACAAAAATTGATTACCACAATCAGGCAACTGGAAAAAAATGATGATAGTTCCAATTACCATGACGGTGAAATGTTTGGTTATTGGAGTGTCGATGTAAAAACAAGAGCGATTTATTGGTCAGAGGCTGCAATAAGAATTTTGGGTTTTGACCCTGAAGAAAAAATTGCCCCAGCGACCGATCTTCTTTTATCCATCATACATCCCGATGACCGACAATCCATGCGCGAAGCGATTGATCGGTCTGCGATTAGTGAAAGACCCGTCAATACTGAATTCCGAATTCACACTTATAAGGGAGAGCTTCGCTACATTTCCTCTCGCGGAAACCTGCTTCACGATGAGAATGGAGTACCAAGCTTTCTACACGGCACTATTGTGGATGTAACGGATAGAAAACGCGCTCTGCAAGAGGCAAAAGAACTTGAAACCAGATTGCTGGAGGCCCAAAGAATATCTAATATTGGCAGCTGGAATTATAGCTTGGTGGATGAAAGTCTATTTTGGTCAGACGAAGTTTATCGAATCCTCGGACTTGAACCCGATTCAATTGTTCCCACTTATGACGACTTTGTAAAATACCTGCATAAAGATGACGTTGAATTTATGGAAAAAGCTGTTCAGGACACAATCGAAAAAGGTAAAGAGTATAATGTTGAGCATAGGATTGTCCGCGAAGATGGTGAGATTAGGTACATTAATGCCCAAGGTGAAATCACCTATGCTGAAGATGGAAGCGCTAAATCCCTTAATGGCACTATGCATGACATAACAGCAAGAAAACTTGCCGAGCTGGCGACGCAGGAACTTAAAGATCGCCTTCTTGAAGCACAGCGCATTGCAAGTATGGGAACCTGGAACACTGATCTAATAACCAATCAAGCCTATTGGTCCGATGAACTTTACCGAATATGCGGACTGGAACCACAATCCCTTTCAAATCCGCGTGAAGTATTTTACGATCAGATTCTCCATCCGGATGATCAAGACTATACCAATGAAAGGCTTTCAAAAGCGATTAAAGCTGGTGGAAAATATGAAATTGACTTTCGTATTGTCAGACCATCAGGCGAGATTCGGCACATCCATTCCATGGGTGAAATTAATCATGATGAAGATGGCACTCCCCTTTCCTTTAATGGTGTATTTCATGACATAACTGAACAAAAGCGCATGGAGGATGAACTAAAGACCTCTCAAGACTTTATGGCAGAAGCGCAACGTATTGCCAGTTTTGGAACTTGGAGTTGGAACTTAGAGAGCGATCAGTTTAGATGTTCCGAAGAAACCATTCGCATGATGGGTGCGACAGATACCCGCGAAATTGATACTATGAAGAAAGTGATCCGATTTATCCATCCCACAGATCAGGAAAAATCCACCCAGGGCTTCATGAACGCTCTAAAATCAGGCAAAGATTCCTATGGCTTGGATATTAGAATTATCCATCCGGACGGAAGTATCCGTTTCGTTTTGTTGCAAGCGGAAATTCAAAGAACCAAAGACAATTGGGCAACAGAGGTAATTGGAACGATCCTAGATATCACTGAACGAAAACAGGCGGAAGAAGCCGCCCGCATTTCGGGTGAGCGCCTTCTTGAAGCTCAGCGTCTGGCTGGTATCGGCAATTGGCAATGGGATTGCGGCACCAATGAGGTTTTTTGGTCTGACCAACTTTATGAAATTTATGGCTATGATAAAAGCAAGACGAAGGCATCCAATGACAATTTCAGAAGAATTCTGCATCCCGATGATGTTGAAAAGGTAGATCGTGTAAGACAAAACGCCCTTGAATTTGATGAACCGTTTATTGTTGAGCACCGGCTAATTCTCGATTCAGGTGATATTCGTACTGTAGTGCAACGTGCTGAAGTTACACGTAGAAAATCAGGCGATCCAAAATATATAACTGGAACATTACAAGACATTACAGAACTTAAGAAAGCCGAAGAGTTAGCCAAAGAATCTGAAGCAAGGCTTTCAGAAATTTTTAATATTGCACCTGCAGCTATCATCACAGCCGATCATGAGCTAAAAATTACGATTTTCAATAAAGCAGCGGCAGAGATATTTGAGTATGAACCAGATCAGGTTATCGGCGAGCACATAAACATATTAATTCCTGAAAAATTTCATAAAAGCCATGAAATGAAAATTGATGAATTCAACAATTCAGGTGGAATGCCGCGCAATATGAGCGACCGCGCCGGTATTTACGGCCAAAAGAAAAATGGTGTAATATTCCCCGCAGCTGCTTCAGTCTCTTCAACTGGCAAAGGTGTCGATAGAATTTATACAATCATTCTTCTGGATACAACAGAACGCCAGCGCATCGAAGAAGAACGGCTGAATGCACTCACTCAAGCGCAAGAGGCAAACAGGGCGAAATCAAGGTTCCTTGCAACCATGAGCCACGAGCTGAGAACACCGTTAAACGCAATAATCGGATTCTCTGAAATGATGACCAATCGCGTTTTCGGTAAGCTCGGCTCTAAAAAATACGAAGATTACGCAGCAGATATAGTTAGCTCAAGCCGCCATCTATTGAACCTTGTGAATGACATTCTTGACCTTTCGGAAATTGAATCAGGCAAGAAAAATCTTAAAATTGACCACCATTCACTGCGTGACACAGTCGATGAATGCCGACCAATTATAACCAAACTTGCCGATGATAAGAAAATATCTTGTACTTTCGATATTCCGGATGACCTTTCTAATATTTACGCGGATCAGCGCGCTCTACAGCAAGTGATCATTAATTTAATGACCAATTCCGTTAAATATACGCCAAAGGGTGGCGCGGTCAATTTGCAAGCCAGCACAAACGGCAATAATGAACATATTTTGACCATATCAGATAATGGCAAAGGTATTCCTGAGGAAAAACTGCACGATATCATGCACCCGTTTTCAAGAGTGGAGAATGATCCCTATAAAGCACAGGACGGTAAAGGGCTTGGACTTGCAATTGTACAATCTCTAATGAATCTGCACGGCGGTGACATCGAAATAAACAGCACGTTTGGCGAAGGTACCACTGTAAAAGTTCATTTTCCAAATAAAACTTTCCACTAGCACCTTGCCACTACCCAAAAGGTTTACGACGCCTTTTTGCCTAGTAACATCCCAATAAAGGCTGCGGATTGCTGCTCAAGTTCATTTGCAAGCTTTTCCATGTTGATTGAAGCAGTCGTTAGGCTGTTTGAACTGGTCATAGTTTTAGCGGCTGTCTCGCTCACCTTTTGAATATGCTCTGATACCTCCTGTGTCCCAACAGAAGCTTCCTGCACATTCTGGCTAATTTCTTGGGTCGCCTGCAGTTGTTCTCGGGTTGCATCGGAAATACTTTCAGAAATTTCGCCAAGTTCATTAATGATTTCTGACACATCTGCCACTTCGACAACAGAATGGGTAATTTTATTCTGAATTTCACCGATCTGATCACTAATGCTATTAGTCGCATCCCCTGTCTGGGTAGCAAGGGATTTAACTTCGCTGGCTACAACAGAAAATCCTTTGCCAGCTTCGCCTGCCCTTGCCGCTTCAATTGTTGCGTTTAAGGCCAGCAAATTGGTCTGCCCGGCAATATCGTTGATGAGATTAACAACGTCACCTATGTCAGCTGAAGACTGCTTTAACGCATCAATGGTCTGCCGCGCGGATGTCGCCTCAGTGGATGCACTTGCGGCACGTTCATGTGAATGTTCTATCTGGCGCGATATCTCTTTTATAGAGTGAGTGTATTCTTCAGTTGCTGCAGCAACAGTTTGTACATTCACGCTCGCCTGTTCCGACGCAGCGGCTACACTTGATGACCTCCTTTGCGTTTCTTCTGCGTGAGAAGAAAGCTCCTGCGAAATCGTCTTTAACTGGCTCACTGAATTTAACAGTTCGGAGACAAAATTCATGATCTGATCGTTAAAACTTTCGGCAATTCTTGTTCTATTTTGAGTGGCCTTCTCTTCCATTTTGCGAATATTAATGCAGGCCTGATTAATCACCTCCGCACCAGCGGCAAAGCTGCCACGCATCCCTCTCCGTAGGAACCGACGATGATATTGTCCAAGCTCTGCCGCCTTCAATGATGCGCCAGCTTCACGAACATAGGCGTCCGTAATATCAAGCAGATAATTGATTGCTTTGAGCGTCTCAGAATGCTCTTCATGCTCCTGCCAACCAACAATGCGTGCTTCGAGATTTCCATTCATGAGCTCTGGCGCGATTTTTTTTATCGCTGCGAATGCGTTTTTATATTTCTGCAGTTCGGCCTTGGTTTCTTCAAGCTCTTGTTCAGTTGTCGATTGGGTCGATTCATTCTTTTTACTTAGTCCAAACATATTATTTCCCCACCTGCCAAACATATTGATCATAACTAAGACCAGCTTCGGCGAGTGTCTTTTCAAGAAACTGTATAGCGGCCTCCAGTCCTTCTTTTCTGTTCGAAGCATTATTCTCAATTTTGAGAAGGTTTCGATAAAGGTCAGACACAACCTCAACTTCATCTGCCGGTGCCTGTCGCCTACTTGAATGATATCCGATAATTTCGCCAGCTTCATTCAGCGTTGGTGTGACATGGGCAAATACCCAGTAAAAATTGCCTGACTTTGCAATGTTTTTTACATAAGCGAAAATCTCTTTTTTGTCTTTTATGCGCTCCCAAAGAAGTTTGAATACAGAGCGCGGCATATCCGGATGGCGAATGATATTGTGCGGTTTTCCTAAAACCTCACCTTCATCCATTTCTGCCACTTTGCAAAATATGTCATTCACATAGGTGATTTCACCCTTGAGATTTGTTTTTGAGACAATAATTTCATCATCTGAAAAACTGTTTTCTATAGTGGTTGGTTTAATACTTAAGTTGTTCATGTGCACTTTTACCCTAAAATTACATGGGATTCTTACTAATCCCACTACCATCATTATTTTGTGCTGGCACTTATATAGAACAGTTAAATAAAATTCATTGATCAAGATCAATTAAAGTGAGTAAATTAATCGATAAAAGTGTATTTTTCTCAGAAAAGTGATAATTAAAATATTCTATTTATATCCATGTTTACAAATAGATAAATAGTTTATATGTGAAATATGCAAGAGTCACAATATTAACTATTTGTTAATATTTATACCATTAGTGATTGTATTTATTACGAATGCTAGATTTACTCTATTTCGCGTCTGATTTGTCCCATATAATCATTCAAAAGCTCTCGCGAGAATTCATTTTCATCCGCCGGCTCTGCGGAAATATCTTCAAGCTCTTCCGAAGTGATTTGGTTAGGATCAATGGTCACACGATCTTTACGAAGGGACGCAAGCCACGCTCGACGCTCGGCTTCAAAGGTACCGTTAACGTCACCATTGGGCGTCCATTCCTTCAGAACAGTGAGTGTTGCAATTTGTTGCTGCGGTTCCGATGCTGCAGCACTAGTAGTGATTAGTCCAAAGATCCCGCAAAGCCCTCCCATGATTACCCTCTTCATGGTCTTTACGTTTGTCTTTTTCATCGTCACTTGCTCGGTTAAAAGTTATAGTTCCTGCCGACGCGACATACTTTTCTGCAAGGTTGATAAAATTACTATATTCAATTCTATCAACCATTTATTAACAAAAGTTAAAGGATAGTTAAAAATAGAATAGTGGCTACTTTAAGGTCATTGATTGCGAAGCTGCAGACGAATACGGCGCCGAATTTCCGCTCGAATGCGCCTTCTGACCTCTTCGCGGACCTGCTCGCGGGTTCCTTCCCGAAGGTCTCTCCTCACTCCATCGCGCACATCGCGCTGAATGCGATCAAAAGTTGCCCGGTCGATATTCCCGTCCCTGAGCATCTGATCCAGCTCCTGTGGTGTAAAAACCGCCTGAGGAAAATTCTGAGTATCATTTTGAATGTTATCTTGCAACTGCTCACGTATTTGCTCCTGCATCTGCTCCCTCGCTCGCTGAATTGCAATACGGCGCACTTCCACCGCTGCCAGACGCCTCACATTGGCATCCTGAAGCCATTTTCTGGATAGTTCGACCCTACGCTGGCGAATCTGCTCTCTACGGCGCTGATCGATAAGCGGCTGACGCACAGGATCAACAATGCGCTGCGGACGTGGCGGTGCTGGAGTTTCTGACTGCTGTGATCTAACAATCGCTGGACGCCTTACTTCCTGAGCACCTGCTTCCGTTTCTGATGCAAGCGGCTGATCTGATAAATCCTCTTCCTGCAGGCTGTCCATTATTTCTTGAACTAACACTGCGCTGGATTCCGGGTCAGCTTGAATCACAACAACATTGTCACGGGCAGATTCAATTGCTTCTCTTCTTCTTTCTCTAATGACCTCCGAAGCACGCTGGGCACCAATATCTCTAGACAAAACAACGTCATCAATAGAAGTGACAACTCTCGTTCTGCCATCAGTAATTTCTGAATTTGCTTGATAAACAACCAGATTGCCAATGTTGGTTAGTGCGGGGTTATCAGGTGCTGCATGCGTTGGCACCGATATCAGACGACCATTGATAACTCGATCAGAATAATAGTCATTTTGGTTAGACAATGTTGGATACATAATCTTAGCAGGCAAGGTATCAAAAGGAATTGAGCCGCGGGCTTTGACACTTTTAACTCTTACATTGGACGTATTCTCATCACTAGTTTCCAGTTTACCTTCAACCTCCAGATGATCACCCTCCTTAAATCCATGATTTTCATGAGTAACCCATTGGTCTTCGATCCAGTAATTATCCTGACCAACTCGTTCAATTCTGCCCCTCAACGCTACCGCATCGTTCACAAGTGGTACAGAAATATGTGTTGCAACGATCTCGCCACCATTGGTTCTTAGGCCTCCAATTGCGAGATTTTCAACACCTAAGAAAGAATTATTGGGAAGATCAATCACCGTGTCTTCAGTGAGCAGGACGACCTGTCCCAAAATATTAATCTGCTCGTTTGTGGCTTCAGTTACTGGCCCAACAACCTCTTCCACAATTTCAATCGACTGTGCTTCAGCACGGCCGGTGCTTTCATCAATAACGACGGCAACAATTTGTCCCACAGCCAATCTGTCTGGCTGGCCGTCACGGCCCTGGCGGACCACATTCTGATCTTCATCGTAGAAGATCTCCACGCCATTGACCCATATACTGCCGAAGGCATCAATGCGGCCGTAAATACCGGTCCCGCCAATACCACCCGGCGCGCCAGTGATCCCAGTGCCGCCAATGCCCCCTGGCATACGCGAGAGGGCAAAAAGGATCGTCAGAGCTAGTAGCGCCAAGAAGGCGATCATCGTTCGGTTATTTAGGGAAAAGGTACCCATTACTCATCATCCTTGTCCGCATAATAATAAATTCCGAAAGTCATGCGCTGATCGTTGCCCGATTTATCCTGGTCTTCCTCCGCAAGATCATACGCCGCTTTGTTAATGGTAATCAGGCTTTCCATGCCCTGTTCTTCCACAAGTTGTTCCAGTTTTTCCACTGACTCCGGCGTCAGCTCTTTATAATATACGCTGCGCTCAATAAATTTCTTGTGTTCACCTTTTTCATTTTGTGAAATATTATGGACCGCAGCGGCCATATGATCATGAAGGTTGCGGTCAAAATGGCCCATCAGTTCTTCAAAATTTTCTTCCGGGATAAAGGCGGTTTTATTTAGGGTGATGCGGTCATCGCTGCCCATAACCACCATTTTTTGCGAAAGCATTTCATCAAGAGCGACACGTGGGCGGATATCCACGTTAATGCTTTCAACCAAATGCTCAAAATTCGGCTGACCCTTTGCTTTTGAAGCAAGAGTAAAAAGCGGGAGTGGCTCCCCGGCTCCATCAATATAGTCCTTATCCGCCAGCCACTTGGCAACGATTTGCGCGCCCAAGGATGCTTTTTTACTTGATAACTCAACGCCATCTTCGGGAACATCAAAGCCTTCCTGCTCGGTACGAATCCGGCGCACATCTTTGCGGTGTACTTTAGTGAGCAGTGTAATGCGGCTGTCGGTGACCTTGGCATCAGGCGATAGTTTATAATCCTTCGCCGCCACTTCCACATAGACATGCTTCATGATTTCCGCGAACATGGGAAAGGTGACACCGCGGGCAATCAGAAATTTGACCAAAGGGCGCATTACATTGGTAATGGCCCTTATGATCAATCCGTCTTTTTTTGCGATGTCGTCTTGTTCGCTCATGCTTACTTAAAACTCCCACCCGATTTTGAGTGTGGTGATGCTTTCGTTATAATCCACCACTTCATAATTTGATATGGAATTTATATACTCATATTCCGCTTCGGCAAAAAAACCATTGGTAATTGGCACCTGCCAGCTTACGGAAAAGCTATGTCGTTTGTCGTCGCGGTTTGCGCCAGGATTATAGCGACGACTGGCAATACCATAACTACGGTCTTGGAAACGATAATCACCACGTAATGTGGTTTCGCGTGAACCAAAATCGACTGGAACTTTTAAGCCAAGATCAATGCCATGCCCGGTATAGGCATAGCCGGGATCACTCGTATTATGATCGGTCCATTCGTATCCTGCTGTCGCTGTGCTGCCACCACCAAGGATAAAGATTGCCTTACCGGAAACCGAATGACGCTTGGCATCCCGTCCTCTAAGGGCAAATTGTTTAAATGTTTGCTTTTGATATTCGTAAGCACCCAAAAGATAAACTTTATTATTGCCGGTAAGATAACCAATATTTGGCTGAACAGTGACCATGTCCATAAAGTTCTCGCCGCCAAGTTTGATGGTGTTATACATGAATGTGCCACCAAGATCGACGCGGTCCAAACTATAGCGTCCATCGGCATTAAAGCCGTGTATGGCCATATCAAATTCATCAAGATCATTATGGGCGCTTTGATAAAAATCATATCCCACGGAAAAGCCAACTTCATCTGTATCGATAAGATCTAGCCCGAGCGTAGCGTCAAAAACAAAGGCTTCGTCACCCACGTTGCTGGTGCTGTCGATCGCGTCAACAGTTAGATTGCTGTCAAACTCATACCCGGCACTCACCGACACGTTGAAGGGTGTATCATTTTCCTGCGCGGAAGCGTCAGCACACATTACCGCTGCCGCACCTGCCAACAAAATCGTTTTATTTAAAATATTCTTACTCATAACCTTATTCCTAAAATTAAAAGTGGCCCCACTACTATGGGGCCACTCTATAAAAATAATCTTAACTTCCAGAAGTCATCGACTGAACAACTTCACGAATTTGCTCGCGAATATCGCGGGCGGCTTCGCGGGCAACTTCACGAGCAGCCTGTGACTGTTCGCGTGCCGCTTCACGGGCTTCCTGTGTACCCGCTTCACGGGCCTCATCACGAATTGCTTTAATGTCTTCGCGTGTTGATTGACGAAGCTCAGCAAGGTCCGAGCGAAGTTCAGCCGTGGCTTCAGCAATTTCCGGATTTTCTTCTAGAAATTCCTGACGTGCTTCACGACGGGCATCGTGGCGTTCGCGTCTTGCTTCACGGCGATTAGCGCGGCGTTCACGAATGCCAGCTCTATCTTGGTCATCAAGAAATTCTTCTTCGGCCGTTTCATCAACAACGTCCTCCGCTTCCTGTGCCTGAGCCGCAGAAAGGGTTGAAATCAGACCAATAACGGTTGTTCCAACGATTATTTTAAATTTAGATATTTTCATAATAAATTACTCCGTTTAAGTGTATGTGGGATTTTTTCCCATATCAAGTATTTTCTTAAATACAAGATCTCGATAGTCTCCCCTATCGCCTTCTATTCTGCTTTTAGTATCTTCTGGTTATTCTAATTGCTCTCCGGATGGGACTAACCACCGGACGTTTCACCACCACAACTGGTTGCGCAACAACCACGGTTTTAGTCACCACTGGCACGACCGGTTTCTTTACTACTGTTACCACATGCTTGTGTCCGTAATGGACCACGTGAATCTTGCCCGGGTTATGTGCCAGGGAGGAGGAAGTGGATGCACAAAACCCGAGCAACATCACACCAATGGTAAACTTCAAATTGTTCTTAAACATGTTCATACTCCTTATGTTTTACTGATTTAACTCTGCTGAGCCGCCATGCGGGCTCTTCTGATCGCTTGCTTCATATCTTTACGGATGTCTGCGAGCAGTCTTTTTAATTCATTCTTCGTTTCTTTAATTGCCTGACGTGCCGCCATCTTTGCTTCTTCCGTGCCAGCACTCCTCGCCCGATTGATGATCTGTTCGATCTGATCGTCCGTTTCGGCTGTCAGAATTCGTGCTTCCTTTTTTTTTGCACCTAAATAGCGCTTTAATTTATTCAGAAGTTCCTCGTCATCGGTTTGGTAGATAACAATTTCTTCGTAGTCCTCATCAAAATTAATGTCCGATGGTTCAGTTGCATCTTGTGCAAATGCGCTGGCCCCAATAACACCCGACGCGATCAATGTTGATCCCATAACCTTTTTGTAACTCATCGCCATGCTCCTTTTTTTATGGGAATATTTCCCACGTTTAATATTGAAATATATATGTGGGATTTTTTCCCACGTCAATACAAAACTTCAAATCAATGCGCTATTTGTGGCTAAGATACTGAATTGCTGAGATTCTTTTTTAGTGCTCAAAGTAAAAAACGCCGGTGCAACTCTCCACCGACGCTTTAAATTTTAAGTATTAGCTGACCGATTCTATTGGCCAAGGGCCTCCCGCAGCGCCTTATTGGCTTCAGCATCAAGGAACTGATCAATTTCAATGAAATAATTTTCGGGATCATAGCCAATCACAATATCAATCAACTCATTACCGTCACCATCACTTTCATGATAAAGCTCATCGTGACGGAATGTAAAACCATCCACGGTCTTCAGATGATCCCACCAGGCTTGTGCGTTACTTGTCATAAAACCAACATTGACCGCTTTATCCTGTGTTGCTTCATGAATACCCGGTCCATTACCATCAACAAGGCCGATAAATCCGGTAGGACTTGACGTATAAATATCCGAAAACGGCTGAACAACAATTTGCTCAAGACCAAAGGCTTCCGTATAAAAATTATGGGCCCCTTCCCTGTCGGCATGATATAGCCAATAAATACCTGCCTTAAATCCGAGATCAGCTGGACGGGAGCTTTCCTGATTTGGATCCACATACATATTTTCCATTGGATCAAGCAGCGGCATAAAATTCACATTTTCAGGATGCGGCGCAAAATGTTCAAACTCCAGAATGTAACCGCCTGGGTCAGTCACCAAAAACCCATTATGTGGTGTGTCGGCAATGGGTCTTGGTGGATTACGAATCTCCATTTCCTGGGAAACCGCATATTCGTACCAGTCATCAATCTGATCAGTCAGAAGTGCAATTGCGATTGTTTTTGGCTCATCCGCGCTATGCATTCCCCTGCCCGATCCGTCGTCATTGACAACCGTGATAAAGGTTGTCGGCGAAAATTGCAGGATCATAGCGAAACCAGGGAATTCGAAGACATTTTTGAACCCCATTTTATTGTGGTAAAAATCGATCGCCTCGTCATAGTCTTTATAATAAAGAAATGCATTATTGCCGATGATATCATTAGCGCGTTCTTCAACCGCAGCCGTTTCTGGTGCGGGTTCTTCTGACGTGCCACTATCCGAACAACCAGCTAATGTCGCAAAGCCGAACAGCATGATGACTTTAAAAAGCCTTATCATTTTTCTCTCCCAAAATTTATTTTATATGTAAGCTTAACCACAGGCTTCGATAATTTCAATGACTTCATCAATATCATCAGTCACTTTAATCAAATCCAGATCTTCGGGGTTTATGGTTTTATGTTTAAGCAGGCTTTTTTCAGCGAACGGACGAAGCTCATTCCAGTAGTCAGAACCAAATGCGATAACCGGAAAATCCTTAATGGTGTCCGTCTGCATCAAGGTCAGCGTTTCAAACATTTCATCCATGGTACCGAAACCGCCTGGCATCATGACAAAAGCCGTTGAATATTTCACAAGCATCACTTTCCGAATGAAAAAATAATCAAATTCAATACTCAAGTTGGTATAAGGATTTAAGAACTGTTCCTCGGGAAGTACAATATTGCATCCGATAGAAGTTGCACCCACCTCATACGCACCGCGATTGGCTGCTTCCATGACGCCGGGACCACCCCCTGTCATGACCG
>JANQJN010000137.1 GCA_028281625.1 Emcibacteraceae bacterium
CGGGCGGCATATTCAATTTCGGGGAAATCTTTTTTAATCAAGTGAAAAATCGGGGCGGGAGCACCCACGGCAAAAAGAGGGTCACGCCCCGGGATTTTAAAAGTTGTATGTAGGCGGTAAATATTGTCGGCCTTGCTCCAAAATTTATCGTAATTCAATTCATCGCGCACAAAGAGTGATATTAAGATTACAGCTGCCAGCCCAATGGCTAAACCAAAGACATTAATGGTCGTAAACAGCTTATGATGTAAAAGGTTTCGCCATGCACTTGTAATATAGTTGGATATAAGCATCATTTTTCCCCAAAGTTGATTATCCTGGTGCAAGTAATACAGCAAAGAACGTGCCAGAAAATATATCCAATGATATCAGATAGATAGTTTTGCGCTGTTCATTTTCGAACGCTCTGAACTGTTCGAAAATGAACGTTTCACTCATACCTCAGTGCTTTAATCGGATTTTGCCTAGCCACTGCATAGCTATTGCCTGCAACGGTGGCCCAGGCGATGAGCAGGGCGGTAAGCCCCGCCACAAGACACAGCGCGATGATCACCATATCATCAATCCGGTACACGAAGCTCTCTAGCCACCGCGACATGGCGAGATAAGCAATCGGCCAGGCGATCACATTGGCGATCAGCACGGGCTTACTGAATTGAAACACCAGCATGCGGACAATCTGCCATACCTCCGCACCGAAAACTTTGCGGATACCGATTTCCTTGGTGCGCCGCTCTGCTGTGAAGGAGGCCAGACCAAAAAGACCGAGGCAGGCAATGAAAATGGCAAGACCCGAGAAGGCCGCAAACATGGTCATTTGAGTTAACTCATCGCCGTAGTTCATTTCGTTAAGCAGGTCGGTGATGTAAATATCGTAAGGCGTTTCGGGAAACTCTCGGGTATATACCTTCCTCAGGGCCGCAAGGGCATTGTCCAAATCTCCCGAATACCTCAGGTTCACATAAGATCGTGCGTTTGGCTGATACTGATAAAAGGCCGGGGTAATGGGATGTTTCAATGTCTGATGTTGAACATCTGGCACGACGCCCACCACCCGGAAAGGAGCTTCAGTATTTTCAATGAAATCGCGGCGACTGTCGGCGCTGATGGCCATATAAATAAGCTTGCCAAGCGCGTCTTCGGGTGTACCAAGATTTAAAGACCTGAGTGCGGACTGATTAAGGATAAGGCCGCCTTCATGATCATCGCCCTCCATGATCGCATCATAGGTGGCACGTTCGTCGTTATATTCGCGGCCGAAACTGCGTCCAGCAAGGATGGGAATTTCAAATAGTTCAAAAAAATCATAGCTGACACCGCGATATTCCATCTGGATCGCATCGTCCACTGGCATATCAGCAGTACGGATTTGATCATAACTTGTCTGCACATAGCCGAATGTGACGTTGGTGGACCCGGTAGCACCAGCAAATTCGCCGCTTTCTTGCAGCGCACGGTTAAAAACATCAAATTTTTCATTGGTTCTTTGATAATCGCCGGAAAAAAGCATCAGGGTTTTATCGGGGTTATAACCATAATCAAATGTCTCGATCATGCGAAACTGGTTAAAAATAACCGCCGTGGAGACAAATAGAAAAATTGATATTGAAAATTGCATAAGAACCAATGCAGATCGAAAACGGATCGATTTATCATCCTCCGTTGACTTGTTGGATTTAAGGACCTGCGACGGGCGAAAGGCCGATATGACAAATGCTGGATAAGTCCCGCCGGCAAGGCCGATAATAACCGCACCGATAAGAGCGAAGAATGTATCCGTTGATATATAGGTGATGGACAGGTTCTTGCCGATAAAATCATTGTAAAAAGGGAGCATTAGTTCAGTGATGCCAAAGGCGATAACAAGCGCAATCAGAGTTAGAAACACACTTTCGCCAATAAATTGATTGATCAAATTGCGCCGCGCCGCGCCAACCACTTTTCGGATGCCCACTTCCTTGGCCCGCTGGGTTGCCCGCGCGGTGGACAGGTTCATAAAATTAATACTCGCAATGCCAAGGATCAGAAGTGCTACTGCCGAGAACATCAGGATAGATTGCTTGTTGCCGGTAAGTCCGGTCAGTTCCCGCTCACCAATAAAATTGAGATGCAGGTTCTGTAGATTTTGATAGCTAAGTGTTACCCGATCACTGGGGACAGTGGGTGGGGTACTGTTCGGCGGCATGGGGAATGTACGGTCGATAAATTCCGGGAATCTGTCCGCGATTTTTGCGCCAGGTGAAAGCGTGAAATAGGAATGAACCCAGGGATTTCTATACCAGCGGTTGGTATAGCCCTCAGTCGCCCAATCTGCCTGCGTGTAGCCGATCATGGCGGTGATTTCGAAGCGGGAGTTTTCCGGGATATCCTCAAACACCGCGCCAACCACATAATCCCGGGTCCAGTCATGGCGGCTGATGGTAAAGCTTTCCCCGATGGGGTTTTGATCGCCAAAGACGCGGGTGGCGTACGCACGCGAAATCGCCATGCCATTTGCGCCGTTCACGGCCGTATGGATATCCCCGGCGATCACATCAAATTCAAAAATCTCAACGAAGCTTGGATCAACGGCGCGCAGACTGGTTTGATAGGTCTCGCCATTGTTGATAATAGCTTCATTGAAAATAGCGATGCGGGCAGTCTTTTCGATTTCTGGAAAATTTTCTTTCATTGCGCCAATAATGGAGGGAGGTGCCGCCGCCCAGTCAGTGACCCCTTGGCCAGGAGTTTCGTAACTATAATGCAGCCGATAAATGTTATCCGCATTGTTCCAAAAGCTGTCGTAGCTGGTCTCATAGCGCACAAAAAGCGCGATCAGCATCACCGCTGCAAGCCCGATGGCCAGGCCCATAATATTGATGATGCTGAAAAGTTTATGACGTAGAATATTTCGCCAGGCGGAGCGGATGTAATTTGTCAGTAGCATCACTCATACCTCAGTGCTTTAATCGGATTTTGCCTCGCAACCGCGTAGCTATTGCCTGCAACGGTGGCCCAGGCGATGAGCAGGGCGGTGAAACCGGCGACTAAACACAGCGCAATGATCACCATATCATCAATGCGGTAGACGAAACTTTCGAGCCACCTAGACATAGCAATATACGCCACCGGCCAGGCGATGATGTTTGCAATGAGCACTGGTTTAGAAAACTGAAACACCAACATACGGACAATCTGCCACACTTCGGCGCCGAAAACTTTCCTTATACCAATTTCCTTGGTGCGCCGCTCAGCGGTGAAGGACGCGAGGCCAAACAGGCCGAGGCAGGCAATGAAAATCGCAAGAGCAGAAAAAGTCGCGAACATGCTTAGTTCATTGATTTCTTTGATGTATTCATTAAGCAATCGCTCTTCTGCAAATTCATAGTTAAGGCGTATTGTGGGAACTTCACGTTTCCAGATCCGGTTAATTTGATCGAGTACATCAGCGGGTGCTCCTGCGTATCTGACCGTGAAAACTTCAGATCTTTTTTGATTAAGGAAGAATACTTCTGCTCTGACTTCTGTCTTCATATTCTGAAGTTTTACATCCGGAATAATTCCAATGATGTTGAATTCGCGATTGTATAGCGTACCGTCTACCACACCGTGTTGATAAATGTTTTTACCAAGCGCTTCTTGCGCGCTACCTAAATTAAACTGACGCAGTGCAGCTTCGTTGACTATCACCGGGATTACATTGTTGCCACCCTCTTTAATTGATTGATAGCTCGGCCATTCGCCGTTATCCCTCTCAATATTATAAGTACGCCCTATGATCGGGTTAATGTTATAGGTTTCAAAATAATCATACCCAACATAGCTGGAGTTTATTTTGACCCGGGTTGCCGTTTCGCTGCCATCGGTCCACATTGTTCGAACTTCAGCGGACCTCGGTGCTGGCATAAAATTAGATGTGGTAACTGCGGTCACATTGGGTAGTCTGCCAATTTCGGATCTTAATATGTCAACTTTCTCATTTACTTCGGAGTGATTAAACGCTTTTATCACCAGCAAGTTTTCCTGATCAAAACCGAGATCCTGGGTTTTAACAAAGTTCATCTGTAGATAGGCGACGGCCGTTGCGACAAACAGGCAAATGGAAATCGAAAACTGCAATATAACCAGTAACGATCTGATTTTTAGTGAGGCCGAACTATCGGTTGATTGATTGGCTTTCAATATTTTGGCGGGATGGAAACTGGAAAGTACCAGTGCCGGGTAGAGGCCACCTAACAAACCGACAATTAGCGTCACCAGGAACATCAACAAAAATTCGTTCGAAAGAATTCTAAATGAAAGATCAAGATCAAGAAAATTGTTATATATCGGTATCAATCCTTCAACCATGGCGCACGCTAAAAAGTAACTTAGTATGGTTAGAGCAACACTTTCACCGAGGAACTGCATAATAAGCTGCATCCGTGACGCGCCAATGACTTTTCTTAATCCGACTTCCTTGGCGCGTTTAGTCGCCCTTGCGGTAGAAAGGTTGGTAAAATTTACTGATGCAATAAAAAGGATAAGCAGTGAAACAAGCATAAATATGTTGATCATTGTCTCGTCACCTTTAGCGCGAGGTTCGGTTATGGTGTTTGCTTTTAAATGAACATCTTTGATGTTCAGGGCGCTTAGTTTTAAAATATCTGATGTTTCCAGATCATCATAACCATCAAACGCCAGATAATGCCGATCAACAAAGGCAGGAAGCTGTGTTCGAATGTTTTCAATATTTGCGTCATCTTTCAAGGTGAAATATGTGGGGCCACCATATGAAACCCATTGATATTGCAAAACCCAGGTATCCCGCCATTCTTCCATTACGAAGGGTACAATTATATTAATGTCCATCATTGTGTTTTCAGGAAGATCTTCAATAACAGCCGCGACTTTATAATCCCGTTCATAGGCCATGAATTTTATTGATAGTGTTTCTCCAACAGGGTTAGTGGTTTCAAATAATCTGGCGGCCGTTGATTTGGTGATGATTAGGTTATGAATATCATCCATGGAACCTTCAATTTCACCGGATAGCACTTTGAAGTCAAAAATCCTGGTAAAATCCGCATCAACGAGCGACACACCTTCCTGAAAATAATTTTCACCATAATTTACGGTTGCCTCTTGTCCGACTGCACGCGATGAATATTCAACTTGCGGAAAATCTCCATCAAATGCAGCTTTCATTAGCGGAGTGGTTGAAGCATATGAAGCGTGTGGCACGCTTGGTTGGTAATAGGACGTATGCACGCGATAAATATTATCGGCATTTTTCCAGAAGCTGTCGTAGCTGGTCTCGTAGCGGACATAAAGTGCGATCAGCATCACGGCGGCAAGACCAATGGCCAGACCCATTATGTTGATGATTGAGAATAATTTGTGACGAAGAATATTTCTCCATGCCGATCTTATGTAGTTTGTTAGCAGCATTTGTTTTTGCCCCTTTATTCGTAACGTAATGCTTTTATTGGATTTTGCCGTGCGACGGCGTAACTGTTTCCCACAACCGTGGCCCAGGATAGTAGAACGCAGATGACTGCGGCAAGAAGTAGTGTACCGTATGGAAGGCCAATGCGTTCAGCGAAAAACGCAAGATATGCATCCGATGCCAGATAGGCCAGTCCCAGTGCAAAGGGCAGGGACCAGATCACTGGTCGTGAAAACTGCCACACAAGCAGGTGCACAACTTGCGGTGAGCTGGCGCCATACACTTTTCGGATGCCGATTTCTTTGATCCGCTGTTCCGCCATGAAGGCCGACAGGCCATAAAGGCCGATGAGAGCCAGTATCAGCGCAAATATGGCAAATATAACCAGCGATAGGGACGCCGCTTCAAAAATTCCGAATAAATCCTGGAAGGTTTCGGTTAAATATCGCCCCTGCACGGGATATTCAGGGATCACCTGCTTCCAGACTTGCGCAATTTGCTCAGTAACATCAGCGGGAGCATTATCGGAGAGCTTGATGGAGGCATCCACATAGCCATCATTCGCACTAAACATCACGAAGGGTTTAATATCATTGTGAAGGCCCATGATATTTTTGTCCTCGACCAGGCCTACGATCCGGTATGTGGTGAATTCGTTTGTTGATCCACTGCTATAAAATTCGTTTCCGATAGCCTGATTTGCGTCCATGAAACCAAGATTATGTGCCGCACGTTCATTAATCAACACGTTGAAGGTCGCGCTTTGGGCTGCTCTGACATCATTTATGGTGAGTGATCTTCCTGCCAGCTGTTTAAAATCATACGTATTCAAAAACTCATGATCCATATAGAGCACGTTTATGCTAAATGCATCCTCGAAGTCGTTGTTGACAGTGGACGCCAGTATAAGATGCTGTGTTCCCTCAAATGGTATCTGTGAAGACAAGCTGAAGCTTTCCACACCGGGGATGGCGCGAATTTCCCTTCTGAGCAGTTCATAGCGGTCCTGAATTTGCGGAGTATCAAGCCCTGTAAGGGTATAGGTTTGTTCTTTAGCAAATATTTGGCTGCTTTGCTCTATTTTCTCATTTTGCGAAAGAACCACAAGTGCATCCGCAAGCAGACACACAGAAATTGTAAACTGCAGCGCAATCATTGTACTTCTAATCCAAATAGACGACCGCCCTTTAAGACCAGTATCTCTTAAGCTTTTGATCGGATCGGTTTTACTTATGATATAGGCCGGATAACTTCCAGACAGAAGCCCCACCAGCAGCACAGTTGTAACAAGCCAGGGCAACGTTTCCATATAATCAAGGATCAGCGCTTTCCCTGTCATCATGTTGAAGAACGGTATAAAAAACTCAAGAACACTTACGGCTACCGCCAGCGCTAGCAGTGTTACAAGCGTACTTTCAACAATAAACTGAAACCAGAGCTGCAATTTTGCAGCGCCATGAACTTTGCGAATGCCAATTTCACGGGTCCGTTTCATGGATTGTGCGGCGGCTAGGTTTGTATAATTCACACAGGCTACTCCTAGTACCAGTAAACCCAGCAAGCCAATTGTGCTCATTACCGGCAGCCCAATCAGGCGCCAATGAGCAAGGTTTGCGTCGGAGAGCGGCTGAATGAACAGACCGGACGAAAACTGTTTCATTTCCTGATCAAAATTCTGCTTATAAACCGCTTCAAGGCGCTCTTTGATGTCATTTTGGCTTATGTCACCTTCAAGCAACAGATAGGTTAGATTGGTTGGATGCATCTCGTCCCAATAGCTGTTGGCATCAACGTTTTTCAGGGTGTTCATGGCCCGTATGGGCACTAGAACCTCGAACGGCGCATGTTCAAAAAAGTAAGTTTTGAGATGGGTATTGGCTGGTGGATCCTTGATTACCGCTGTGACAGTGAAATCCGTGTTGTGATCAACTGATATGGTCATGCCTACTGGGTCTAAACTGCCAAAATACTTATTCGCAGCGTTTTCAGTGAGCACCATACCTAACGGGTTTTCCAGCGCTGACGCACTTCCTGCGATATACTCAAAATCAAAAATTTGTAGAAATTCTGGATCAGCAAAGCGTAGTTTCTGGTAATAACTATCTTCACCAATGGTAAACAGGGCCTCGTCTAAAAATGTTCTGGCAGACGTTTCCAGTTCCGGGATTTGCTCGCGTATCAGCGGCAAGAGTGCCGGGGCAACAGCATTCATTTCATTGATACCTGCGTTGGCTTCCGGTCTTATGGTCATGCCAACCGTGTAGATGCGTTTGGCATTTTCAAAAAAGCGATCGTGATTTGCTTCGTAGTCGGTGAGCAGGTTGGCAAACACATACACACAAAGCCCCATCGCAAGGCCCAGAATGTTGATGATTGAAAAAAGTTTATGACGCAGAATATTGCGCCAGGCTGAACGGATATAGTTTGTCAGTAGCATAAAGCATCCCCATTGCTGGACTCTCCGAAGTCCAAGTTATTTTTACCAATAATTTCCCTGCACCGTAACAATGCAAAGAGTATGCCAGAAAAAAGATTGTTTGATAACAATGCTATAGAGAATACCTGTTCGTTTCCGCACATTTATAAGTGTACGATTTCGGACAAAAAATAATTTACTCGTACCTCAAGGCCTTAATAGGATTCTGCCGTGCGACGGCATATGAATTCCCGGCCACTGTCGCCCAGGCGATGAGCAGGGCGGTAAGGCCCGCAACGAGACACAGCGCGATGATGATCATGTCGCCTACCCGGTAGACAAAATTATCCAGCCAGCCGCTCATGGCAAGATAGGCTACCGGCCAGGCGATGATGTTGGCGATGATCACCGGTTTTGAAAATTCAAAAACAAGTAGCTTTACGATTTGCAAGACACTGGCCCCCATAACTTTGCGAATGCCAATTTCTTTGGTGCGGCGTTCAGCGGTAAAGCTTGCGAGGCCAAAAAGGCCAAGGCAAGCAATAAAGATCGCAAGAAAAGAAAAGGCGGCAAACATGGTCATTTCACCGCGTTCCTGTGCATATTGCTCGGCGAGTGCTTCAATTGAAAAGCGGTATTCAAATGATGCGCCCGGAAGTTCCGATTGCCAGACTTCACGTACATCTTCAAGCACAGCCTGCGGATCCCCCGCCCAGCGCAGGATCACAAAATAGGCGCGCTTGTGAAAAAGCTGATAAAACTCCGCCTGTACTTCGGTTTTAAGATCATTAAGATGCACATCATCAATCACACCAATAACCTCAAACTCTGCTTCGAGCATCGCCTGGGTACCTTCTTCGTTTATGCCGCCAACATTCATATACATCATGCGGCCCAGGGCTTCTTCCGGAGTGCCAAAGCCGAGCTTACGTACGGCTGACATGTTAATCACAAGGCTTGCCGTGTAGCCTTCGCCCGCCGCAAGCATTTCATTGGTGGGGCGCTCGTCATTGGTGTCGCGCATATAATCGCGACCGGCCAGAAGCGGAATATCATAGGTTTTTAAAAAGTCATAGCCCACCTGGCGGAAGCTCAGCATGATTGGTTCATAGTCGGTGGTTTTTTCAAGGCGGATCGGGTCAAGAAATTCAAAATTTGTTCCGGGAAAGCCACTATCGGAATAGGTCACACCAAGCACGCCGTCCACGCGGTTTAATCGTTCGACAATAATATCGATATTTTCCCGCAAATTCCTCTGATCGTTGCCAAAAACAGTAAGCATATGTTCGCGGTCATAGCCAAGATCCATGGTTTGTGCGTATCTCATTTGACTGAAGATCACTGCGGTAGAGACAAAAAGCGCGATGGAAATGGAAAACTGCAAAATTACCAGACTGGTTCTGAATTTCACCGATGCCTTGGTCTCGGTTGACTTATTGGCTTTCAGGGTCGCTGCCGGATGGAAGCGCGACAGATAAAATGCCGGATACGTGCCGCCGAGGATACCGATTAACAATGAAAATAAAATGATGTAAAGGAGATCCAGCGACAGATAATCGATGCTCATTTCCTTTTCGATCATGTCATTGTAAAAGGGCAGCGACACTTCAACCAGCAGCAGCGCAATCAGCAGCGCAATGAAGGTAAGCAATATGCTTTCACCGATAAACTGAATGATCAGGTTTTTTCTGGATGCGCCCATCACTTTTCGGATTGCAACTTCTTTGGCGCGGATGCTCGCCCGGGCGGTGGAAAGGTTCATAAAATTGATGCTGGCGATGATCAGGATTAAAAGCGCAACCGCGCTGAAGGTAAGCACGGTGGTCTTGTCGCCCCTTGAGCCAAATTCGAAGGACTCACCTTGCGGGTTCAAATGAAGGTCCTTTATGGGCATCGCGGTGAGCGTTACCACATCTTCCGGCTTGGTATCCGGTCCGGCAAAGGGAACACGGGGATAATGGCGGGCAATAAAGTCTGGAAAGCGTGCAGTGATATTTTCGATATCGTCACCCGGTCTTAATGTGATGAATGTCATGGCAAAATTGCGGTACCAGGCCCGGTTCATATTGCCCCCGAAAAGATCATCATTGAGAATAGCAAGCCCCTGTATAGGAACCATGGTGTTGGCCGGTGCATCTTCAATAATACCTGTGATCCTGTAATCAACGGGATTTGGGCCAAATTCTACATTGATCGTCTCGCCGACGGGGTTCTTATCACCAAAAAACTGGGTCGCCTGTGTTTGATTTAGCACAATGCTGTTCTTGTCAGGAAGGGCCGTGTCTTTGCTGCCCTGGATAAAAGTAACGTCAAAAATATCTAGTGCGGGCGCATCAATCAGATCGAACCAGATTTCACGGCGCTCGCCGTCAATAAGAACAACCGGGCGTGTTTTCATAACCCGGGACACAGCTTCCAGTTCTGGAAAATCGGCCCGCATGGCTTCCGCCAGCGGTGGAGGGGAAGCATTTGAATAATCAGGATCCTGCCCGGGAACATCCAGCTGCACGTGAATACGGTATGTCCGGTCCGCCTTTTCCCAAAAACTGTCAAACGATAGCTCATCGCGGACAAAGAGTGTTATCAGCATCACCGCAGCAAGTCCAATAGCCAACCCAAGAATATTGATGGCACTGAAGAGTTTATGACGCAGCATGTTGCGCCAGGCCGTTTTCAGATAATTCGTTAGTAGCATATGATTCCCCCTTTTTATGCCAAATTAGTCTTTTTTATCCCTCTTTGGCATCGCGTCCGGATGTTCGGCGAGCCAGCGCTCGGCTGCCATTTCCGCCTGTGATTTTTCGGCGTCATTCACATAGTCGCGCATATCAAACTTATTCACACGCCCTTGCAGGTTGCCAATAAATTCTGCGATCGAAAACCATTTGTAGGCCTGTGTATAGCTTTGGCTTACACCGATGCCGCCAAAATGCATAAAGCCCAGATTGTTCATTGCTTTGCCCACACCGGCCTTTGCGGCGGCCTCGTATAAGCGCACCGCTTTTTTATGATCCTGCTCAACGCCGTAACCATGCTGGTAAAGCTCGGCCAAACTTGCCATGGAAAGCGTGTTGCCATTATTGGCGGCGCGCTGGAACCAGCGGGCGGCTTCATCAAAATTTTGCTGTATGCCAAATCCGTCCATATACATATTGGCCAGGTTATTTTGCGATTTTAAATGCCCCAGGTCGGCCGCCATACCGTACCAGAATGCGCTTTCACGCATGTCGCGTTCCACCCCTTCGCCGTTGGCATACATTTGGGCGACGATATACTGCGCATACATATTGCCCTCTTTGGCGCTTGCAATAAATTCCTTAAAGGCCGCCTCGAAGTTTTTTTCTTTAACGAACGCTTGGGCGCGCGCCATATCCGCGTGCGCGTATGACGTGAGGGTGGTGAGCGCTATCCCCGCGGCGAGTAGTGAAAAGTATAGTCTTCTCATGTGGTCCCCCGATCTCATGAATGTGTGAGAAAACAGTAGGCAAAGAGAATGTGGCGAAATTGGGGCAGGAAGTTAAAGTCTTATCTTATCAAGATAATCAGGGACGGAGGCTTCCCACCCGAGCTCATCACGGACGCGGCGTTTAAGGGCGTGGGCGGGGCCAAAATCGCCGTGGGTGATAAAGGTGTGTTTGGGCGCTTTCTTACATTTTTTGAGCCAGGTAATGATTTCATCCGCGTCTGCATGGGCGGATATGTTATCAAGAGCTTCAACCCGTGCTCTTAACTTATACATAGCGCCGTGAATCTTGATCATTTCCTCACCTGCAAGCATGGCTTCGCCGCGGGTGCCGCCTGCTTGGAATCCGGTAAAAAGAATACAATTTTTTGGATCGCCCATTAAATTTTTTAGATGATGAAGTACCCGCCCGCCAGTGGCCATACCGCTTGCGGAAATGATCACCTTGGGCATGGGGGAGGCACCAAGCGCTTTGCTGTCCTCCACCGTGCGGGTATAGGCGGCACCATTACAAACCGCAGCACAGTGCGTTTCGGAAAGCTTATGATCCCGGTGATGGCGGCACATCAGCGCGCTGGCGTTGGTGGCCATGGGGCTATCCACAAACACAGGAAGGTCTGGAATATCGTTATTTTCCTTAAGCTTGTGAATGAAATAAAGGATTGACTGCGCCCTGCCAACTGCGAAAGTGGGGATCAGGATGGTACCACCGATGGATGCTGTTTTCTTGATCACGGCACCAAGTTCATCGGCGGGGTTTTCTTCGCCGTGCTGCCGGTCGCCGTAGGTACTTTCAATGAGCAAATAATCACCACCGCTTAAAACGGCTGGCGGCTTCATGATCGGGTCATCGGGCCTTCCTACATCACCGGAAAACTGAATGGTTTTATTGCCGGCCTTGATGGTCACAATTGCAGCGCCTAAAATGTGCCCGGCGCGGGAAAAGGAAAAATGTAGATCATCCGCGATATAATGAGGCGTGCCGTAGGGGATTTCCTTGAAATGGTCAAGGGAGCTAACCGCATCATCGCGGGTATAAAGCGCAAGTGCTGGTTTGTGACGGCTATAACCAAGTCTGTTGGCGCGGCGGGCGTCTTCTTCGTGCAGATAGCCACTATCGGGGAGCAGGATCTTACAAAGATCCGTGGTCGCAGGCGTGGCATAGACCGGGCCTTTAAAGCCGTCCTTACAGAGCAGCGGTACATAACCGGAATGATCAATATGTGCATGGGTAAGGATCACAGCGTCAATATCGGCCGGATCCACTGGCAGGGCCTGCCAATTTCGAAGCCGCAGGTCCTTAAAGCCCTGAAACAGACCACAATCGATGAGGATTTTATGCTCACCATATTCCAGAAGATATTTCGACCCGGTCACGGTTCCCGTCGCCCCAAGAAAAGTAAGCTGCATGTGTTGATCCTTAAGTTTCGCTTGAGCCCACTTTAGCGGGCCCAATCCACAATGCAATTGATACGGGTCAAATTTTTGAGGACCGGAGCAGCGTTGTAAGCTAATCCAAGGCGCATACTTCGTTTCTTAAATTGGTAGACATGAATAAGTCGGTTCCGACTATCCGCGCGGCAGGCGGTCCTGTGCCAGTAAGCCAAGCCGATGGCGCCAGCGTTTGAGGCCTATTTAAAGTGGAGGCGTGGACTGGAGCAGTCTTGAGCGAGGTCCATGAAAATACGTAGTATTTTCGGGACCAATCAAACAATGATCGATTCCGGTCGGATAGATTTATGCAGATGGAAACTTGGAGGCGCGGACCGGAATCGAACCGGTGTACACGGATTTGCAATCCGCTGCGTAGCCACTCCGCCACCGCGCCTTAAGATAGGTGGAGAGTATTTCGCACAAAGGAGAAGGTCTTTCAAGCGCTTTCTTGAAAAAACACCCAAAAAAGAATAGTTTTGAGAGATGGGCAAATTTCAAACTCTTTTGATGGTGATTCTGCTGCTGGCGCTAACGGCTTGTGCGCGGCCGGGAAGCTTTACCAAATCCTACCGGCAGATGGCCGAACCGGTGGGGCCGGAGGATGTGTTTATGCTTGATCCGGGGGCGAAGCCGCGGTTGATTGTCAGTGAAAATTTTGACCAGGATTTTGAAACCTTTATTGCGCAGGATTTTTTGGTGCTCGGCGAAAGCCACTTTGCGGGACCGGAAGAAAAATATGAAGATGCCTTGAGGCAAGGTGCGGAGCTTGGTGTCACGCATATCCTGCTTCATAAACGTTACCTGCATCAGGGATCAAAAAAGGCCTATAAAACGGTCAAGCGCTATGATTATGTCCGCGCCGTGAAATACCGCTACGGTACCTATTATATGGGCTACGAGCCGGTCTTGAACCCGATCTCGATCCCTTATACCAAGCAGGTACCCATCTACGATCAGCGGGCCGTGTTTTTGGTTAAATTGAAAGCAAAAGCCAATTAGTCTATACTGGGCCAAGTTTTTCCAGATTGGGCACCATTATGAACGGTAAAAAATTTGAGGCGGCGTTTGAAATTGCTGAAACGCCAGAGAGGCTCTTTCCGCTCTTCTCTGCGGAGGGGGAGAAGCTTTGGGTACCCGGCTGGGACTATATTCCTGTGACCGGCGGGACGGAGACTCATGAAGATTTTATGTTCATGACGGCAAACCATGATTTTGCCACCACCAACGCCATCTGGATCGTAAAAAAATATCAGCCAAGATATCATTTCGTACAGTTTTATAAGATCGAGCCCGAAGATAAAATCGCCATTGTCAGCGTGAAATGCCGGCTGATGGATCAGCGCCGCAGCCGCGTAGTGGTGGGCTATGACTATGTGGCGCTATCGAAGAAAGGCCAGGATTTCATTGATGATCATGACCAGAATGATTATGAAGCCTTCATTGGTCAGTGGAAGTTGCTCCTGGAACAATATCTAAAAATCTAGCAGTATTTAATGATCTGAATGGCTTATTCACGCTCCATTAAGGTATTTATTTCTATTCTGTAGTTATGAAAACAAAGGTTTTAACAGCAGTATTTCTTTCTCTCATGCTTAGCGCGTGTGGCACCGGACAGTTTGGCTCCAGTTATCAAAGCTATATGGATCCGCGGAGCAATCCGGATGTGGTGGCCCTTGCTGAGGAGCAGGATCCGATCATCATCCGTACCAATGATATTAATGCCGATGTACGTCGCTACCGGGAACATAATTATGTGGTGGTGGGTGAAAGCGCCTTTAATGGTCTTGAGGAAAGTGATGGAAACGCCCGGCGTAAGGCAGAGGAAGTGGGCGCGACCCACGTGCTGGTCTCAAGTGAATATACCGATACGGAAAGCTACCTGGATTATGATTATCAGGATCATTACCGTACCGTGTTTGTCAACCGGGTGCGCACCAACAGCGACGGCGAACGTGTGGTGACCCGTGAAGCGGTAACTGTGCGGGATACGGTGACGGTTCCTTATATGCGCTACTATGATAATTTTAACCAGTGGGCGGTTTATATGGTAAAGTCGGTCCGCTCCCCGCGGCTTGGACTTCTTATGCGTAATCTGGTTGGGGCGGAACGGGCGGACTTTGGTCGTAATACTGGCGCCTATGTTGATGTGGTTCTGACCAATTCACCGGC
>JANQJN010000203.1 GCA_028281625.1 Emcibacteraceae bacterium
TGCCATTGCCGCCGAGTACAGCCGTCGCAGTTACGTAAAATACATCACCGCCTATGCAATGAGCCAAGACATTATGCAGGCGCGTAATTCGGACGCTTACAAGGGGTGCGGATTGCTTATTATTGACGAAATTGGCCGTGGTTTTGAAACGGAAAGCGAGAAGAAGCGATTTTTTGATTTGGTTGATTATCGGTACGCTAACCTTTCACCGATCATTTTTTGTGGAAATGTGAAAAAGGAAGATTTGCGCGAAATCGTTGGTGAGGCCGTGGCGGACCGTATGGGTGAAAACATGAGCTTTATCACGCTCACAGGAAAAAGCAGGCGTCAAAATGGATAAGCCAACCTCAAAAATACCAACTGGATCATGGACCTTTTTACAATTTTGCGATCAAGGTATGGCATGGCAACACCCGTCCGGTGTATGCGCAATAAGTTCTATTGTTTGGGTAAATGATGAACACGAACCTGAGTATCATTGGGAATGGCTTGTTTCATTTTCAATAATGGGGAGGCGGCGTGTATCCGACAAGAAACTGAAGTGGATTTTGAAAGATTGGGGAATGGAAGATTTTGAAGAAGACAATCACACACCCGGCATAGCGCGTAAGTTTTGGTTGGCTGTAGACCAAAAATTTCGCAAACCGTGTCCCTGCAAAGATGAAATTATTAAATCTGAAGACGAATATTTTTGGTCTGAAAAGAAAGGTAGTTAAATGGCAGCCTCAGTGAATAAGGTAATCATTGTTGGAAATTTGGGGCGCGATCCTGAAGTTCGCAATATGCAAGACGGAAGTCCGGTGGTAAAGCTGTCAATTGCCACTTCCGAAAGCTGGAAAGATAGAAATAGCGGGGAAAAACGCGAGCGCACAGAATGGCACCGAGTCGTTATTTTTGACGAAAATCTGGCGAAGGTAGCGCAAAACTATCTGAAAAAAGGTTCAACGGTTTATCTTGAAGGCAAACTTCAAACTCGAAAATGGACAGATCAAGCCGGTATCGAAAAATACACCACAGAAATCGTTTTGCAGCGGTACAGGGGTGAGCTGACCATGCTTGGTGGTGCTCAGAGTGGCCAAAGCGATAGCGTTTATTCTGGCCAATCTCAGGGCGATTATCAACAAAACCAAAAACAAGGCGTTGACGACCTTAATGACGAAATTCCATTTTAGGAGATAACTATTATGCCGATAAACATGTCTAACGCTAAAAAATATGCAAAAGACGCCGTAAAAACGCTAAAAATATCAGAAGTAAATTCTTTTGATGCTCTCAAGGATTTAAGCGTTGCAAACGAATTGGATATTTGTCGCGGTGCTTATACTTCATGGGAAGTTCTGGAGCTTATGATCATATTAGACTATCTTGTACAAAGAGAAATGAAGTAAGATGTCGAATCATCTCGCCCGGGACGCGTAGCAAAATAAAATTCCTGCGCAATTTTGAAAAGGGGAATATGTGTGGTACTATCACTTGACGTAGGCGATGAATGGGAAGTTTGGGATGTCGCCGATTTTATTCATATAATCCCTGCTTGTGACATAAAAGAGCATATAATATACGCGGGGGATAGGCGTGAATGTTGGTGTAACCCAGATTTTGGAGAAAACGGGATAGCCATACATCATGCTGCAGATTGCCGGGAGAAATACGAAAAGGTTCAATAGAAATGGCAAAGCCATCTAAAGGTAAAGCGCGGGTCAAAGTAACTAAATCAGGTAAGCGCATATCCTATGGGCAAAAAGGCGCTAAGGTTAAGCCTGGAACCAAGAAAGGTGATTCATATTGCGCACGTTCCGCAGCACAGAAGAAGCGTTTTACCAAGGCTGCTAAAAACCCGAATAGCCCATTAAACTTATCCCGTAAACGTTGGAAATGCTCAGGAAAGAAGAGCAAGAAGTAATGCCGGCTGGACGACCATCAAAGTATGATAAGAAATACGTGAACCTGCTACTGGATTATATGAAAAATCCGATAGATGAAACATTTCCAACACTTGCTGGTTTTGCATGCACTATTGAGCCATGTAGAGACACTTTGCATGAATGGTCAAGAGCAAAGATAAAAGATGAAAATGGGAATTTGGTGTTGAAGTACCCAGAATTTTCCGACGCATATAAAAAAATCAAGGATATCCAAGAGAGAAATATAGTGCATGGTGCGTTGACAGGTAAATACAATCCTACGTTTTCAATCTTTTTTGCTAAGAATAACTTGGGTTATAAAGACCAACAAACTCAAGAGCATATAGGCGCTGATGGTGGGCCCATCCAAACACAAAACATCATTTTTAAAGCTATGTCTGAAGACGATGAATAACAGGAATTGTGAAAGAAAACGCGGAGTGTCATCACAATTTTGTAAATTTTTCCTTTTAATTCCCTGTTTCTGTGATATATATAGTTTGTCTTGAGTAGTGACCGCTTGTTTATTCCCGATTGCATCACCTCTCCAAGCGGCATAGGGTGAAAGTCCCTTCTGCTATCTATTAACTAAATTGGACAGAATAGGGAAATGATTGTTTCAACAAGCGCAAATCTTCTTCAAACAACAGGAGCAAGTCAGATTGATGATTTTGACTTTGAATACAATATCCGTGTCATCAAGGAAACACTGGAACTAAAGACGCTTCCAAAACGAGCCGCCAAGAACTTGAATTACCTAATGGGCAACTTGGAAATAACCCAAGTTTACGAAGATTGGCTTGATGCTGAGATGATCAAGCCACTTGGTCAAATACTTGGCAACACTCCCCGCCAAACGTCAGGAGACAGGGATGGCACCTGAAATTTCCCTAAAGTTTGGTTTCGAATATGTAGCTGAAGCTGTCCTGAGACAGGCTGTGGATGATGGTGTAGTCACTCAAGCACAACTGGAAGTCTATGCTGATAAAACACTTGCCTTAGACGGGGTGCAGGATCAGATCACTTTGACCATGAAACGTCGCCAAGGAGACGGCCAATGAACATCAAAGAATTGGATCAAGAACTTGAGAGATTCCAAAAGAAATGGTGCCGCTCTGTGAGCGCTAGTAAGCGCCCAGAAATGCTGTCTGATATGGCCGCTATTTGTGACGTAAAAACTGAAGTGATGTTTCCTATCAATTTGAATGCAAAGAAACGCCGGAGTGATAGCGATGCAGATTGATATGACCAACATGTATTACAAGCTAGCCCAATGCCATGAGAAAATCGCGCGGGGCCAGGTTTGGTGTGTTCAGTGCGGCAATACTGAAGCTGTAGAAGCTGAGCACGCATTCAAATACGGATGGCCTCAATGCTGTGGTGAAACAATGACAATTGATAGCCCAGAAGAACGCCAAGCTTTGGAAGCCAGCAAACGCCCTGAAGGGAACAGCCAATGAATGATTTGACCGAAAATAAAGATTTGGTCGAGCGTGTCGCCAGAACAATCATGGTTGTCGAAGAACCAAAGGCGTCATCGCAACATATTACTGATTGGTGGCATGCTTATGCTTCAGCAGCACGTGCAGCAATTTCTGTGGTGCAGGACCATGTACACAATCACCAATCTGCTGGAGGGGCCGATGAGTAAGCGAATCGATAAATGGAAGCGGCTACAACACATCCCGAGGTGATGGCAATGGCTGTTAGCAAGACAATGATTGAATCCGGCGCTAGGGTGGTTTGTGAATGGAATGGCGCAAATCCAGACGAAATCATTTCGGGGAGCCATAAATATTGGGAAGCGTTTTACCAACCTACCGAAATCAGTATTGAAGCAGCCATAGATGCTGCATGGACTAAGTTCGATCCATTTGATGAAAGTACCAAGCCTAACACAAAGTATGCACCTAGTGGAATGATGTGGCTGATTGTTGTTACAAAGCACGATAGGCCAAAAAGAATTCTATCATCATCTTTTAATAAAAAGTATCCTTCTCATTGGAACGGCGTACGCGCTTATTGCGATCCAATAGACCTTTTACCAAGCTTTATAGAAGAGTGTGGTAAAGATTTGGGTGACCAAATATATAAATTAAGAGGAGATAGCGCGTGACTTACGAAAACAAAATGAAATTTATATCCATGGTGTGTTTTGCATTTTCTTTTTGTTTATTACTGTCGATACCTTCTCTAGCTGTCCCTGACGATGTCAAAGACATTCAATGGTATGGTAATAGACACTATAAGATAGATTACGCAACTCAAGACGCTGTGCGCTTACAGAAGCCTTTGCCTGTTATAAAAAGTCCATGGGTAGTCTTGCCTAAAGACTCAGTTGGATCGTGCACTCATACAGCAGCGGTAAAAGTAAAATGGTTGCGTGAGAGTGGGTATAATCCGCTTATAGTTGTTGTTGAACGGATGGGATACAATCACACATATGTGGCACTGATTGATCCTGATTCCCAAGGGTATTGGATTTTAGACAACTATGGCAAAGTTGTGCATGTTAACAAGCTGAGTGGTTGGGTGGGTTCGATCGAAAAAGCCAGAGAAAAATGGAGATAAGATATGTTTGTAGTTCACACGCCTTGGGGCGACAATGAACTTATGAGGCTTATGAAGCTAAAAGAAGAATCTTGCCTTTCATTCGGCAAGGTCGGTGAAATTTTGGGCCGAAGTCGGAATTCATGTGCAGGCGCTTATTCTCGCATCATTCGTGAATTGAAACAGTCAGAAGCATTAAAATGAATTTTGAAGAAAAGCTAAAAGAAGCCGGTTTCTCTACTAAAGCAGAATTTGCTAGATATTTGGGAAAGCACATCAACACAGTTTGCAACTGGAAAAATGAGCCGCCGTTTTGGGCTTTACGAATTTTGGAAATTAGAATTAAAGTTAAAAAAATTTTAGAACCAGATAGAGAGTGACCATGGAAATTGAATGCCTTTCAAACTTTGGTATTCTTATCCAAACACCAAAGCGGGTAAAGATATTGGTAGGTGGTCGCGGTTCCACAAAATCAACATTTGTCGCGGATTATGTGTTAGCTGAAATGAGCCAAGGTCGCATTTGGTGCTGTGCTCGTGAATATCAAAATACTATTGAAGAGTCTGTGCACCGCTTAATGCTTGATGAGGTTAGGCGTTTGGATTTTAAAGGTTTCACTTATGACAAATCACATATAATGCATAGCTCAGGCGGACGAAATTTCTATAGAGGCTTGGCCCGCAATCCTGAGGGCGTCAAGTCAATGCTTACTGGCATTGACGGTATATGGCTTGAAGAAGGGCGCACATTGTCCCAGGCGTCTATTAACGTATTATCGGCTTCTATTCGTCCTAGCGCAGAAGACACGGGGCGCATTATGCGTGGCGAAGAAGTTAAGTTTCCGGAGCTTTGGATAACTATGAATCGTGGATCAAGCGCCGATCCTATTTCTAAGCATTGGCTTAAGCGTGCTGAAAACGGTTTAAAGCGTCACGGATTTTACGAAGATGATATGTTGATGGTAGTTGAAGCTAATTGGGGTGACGTTCCTAAAAAGCTTTGGATGGCTACGGGGCTTGAAACCGAAAGGCTGGATGATTTGCAAAACTTACCACGCGCTTTGTATGATCATAAGTGGGGCGGTGATTATTTAGACACTGTAGATAATGCCATCATCCAACCCGAATGGTTTGACGCTGCAAAGGATGCTCATTTAATCCCCCATTTACAGGGTGCTTTTAAGCCTTATGGCGCAAAAATTGTTTCGTATGACCCGTTTGATGATGGCGGTGATGCAGCCGCTGTTGCAGTGCGTCATGGAAGTATTATAGAGAAGGTATGTAGTAAAAGTACAGGTACAATTGATGATGTAACAGATTGGGCTACTGGAATAGCACGCCAAATAAATGCTGATTGGTTTGTGTGGGATGGGGATGGTATGGGCACAGGGTTACGGCGTCAAATATCAGATGCATTCAAAGGAACGCGTACAGAATTTCACATGTTTAAGGGTAGTTTATCAGGGAATGCTCAGGACAATGCGGGCATCACTTATCTCCCTACTGATGGCGATAATTCTAATTTAACACCTAATACATATGCCGACACATTTAAAAACAATAGAGCGCAGTATTATTGCGAACTTGCGCGAAAGTTCCATAACACATACAATAGCGTCGTGAAAGGAAAGTACACTGATCCGGCAGATATGATCAGTTTGAACACAGAAGGTATAGACGATATTAGTATTTTACGTTCTCAATTGTGCCGGATACCAAGAAAACCAAATCCAAATGGGCTTGAGCAGATTATGAGTAAACAAGAAATGGTAAAACCTCCATTAAGCATTTCCTCCCCGAACGAAGCTGATGCTGTAATGATGTCTGGTTTTATGCCACCTGTAAAAAAAGAGGTTGTAACTGTGAATGTCATTCCAACACTTAACAAGTGGTGATAATGGCAAGTGATTACAGACTGTATTTGCAATCAACGGTCAGCACCATAACAATGGTGTTTTGTTTGCAAGCGTGCGGGTATTTAGTGGAACCAAGAAAGATCATTTCTGTCAGAAATGACACTGCCGTTTTATCATATGGGACATTTTAAATGGTAAAGACTAAAGACGAAAGATTAGCGGAGGTTCACGCAGAAGCTCTTGAGCGGTCCAGAGAGATGCAAACAGCATTACGGGAAGTCAGAGAGGAGTGTCTGCAAGATAGGCGTTTTGTTTCCATCCCTGGGGCAATGTGGGAAGGCCCTCTTGCCGAGCAGTTTGATAACAAGCCACGTTTTGAAATTAACAAAATTCAGAAATCATTAACGCGTATTTACAATGATTATCGTAATAACAGAATCACTGTTGACTTCACTAATAAAGATGGGACAGGCAAAGATGATCTGGCCAGTGTATGTGACGGCCTATTCCGTGCTGATTGTCATGATAGTGACGCTGAAAGTTCCTTCGACAATGGGTTTGATGAAGGAACTGCAGGTGGCTTTGGCGCGTGGCGCTTGATTGCCGAATATGAAGACGAGTATGACCCAGAAAATGAAAAGCAGCGCATACGCTTTGAGCCTATATATGACGCAGACAACAGCGTGTTTTTTGTAGGCGGCAAAAAGCAGGATGGCTCAGACGCAAAAGCATGTTTTGTTATTTATTCCATGAATCCAAAAGATTTTATAGATGAATGGGAAGAAGACCCAGCTTCATGGCCTAAAGATATCGACCAGTCGTATTTCGATTGGTATACGCCAGACGTAGTTTATTTTGCCGAGTACTATAATGTCGAAGATAAAACAGAAACTATCCATATTTATCGAGATGCAAGCGGGGAAGAGTACATCTACACATCAGAAGAGTTGGCTGATGAAGATTTTGCCGACGAATTGGAGGTTAAGGGAATTGTTGTAGATCGTAAGAGACGCATCAAGCGCCGGCGCATACATAAATACATTATGTCTGGCAGTCAGGTACTTGAAGATTGTGGGTATATTGCCGGCAAAAATATACCTATTGTTCCTTACTATGGGAAGCGTTGGTTTATTGACAACACTGAAAGATGTAGCGGGCATGTGAGGCTTGCTAAAGACGCTTCCCGGCTCAAGAATATGCAGGTTTCAAAGCTCGCAGAGATTGCCGCTTTATCTCCCATCGAAAAACCTATCTTTCATCCAGAGCAAGTGGCTGGTCTCACTGATTTATGGGCAGAAGATAACATTAAGAACAACCCGTATCTTTTGATACAGCCCATTAAGGATCAGCAAGGGAATACAATTCAGAGCGGCCCTGTGGCTTATACGCGTCCCCCACAAATTCCTCCTGCCATGGTTGGCTTGATCCAAGAAACAGAAATTGATCTTAAAGATATCCTTGGTAATGAAGGTGCGGATGAGATACGTGCAAATCTAAGCGGTGACGCTATTGCAAAGATTCAAGATCGCTTAGATGAGCAAAGCTATATTTATATTTCCAACTTCGCTAAAGCTATACGGCGCACAGGGAAAATATGGCTTGATATGGCTAGAGAATTGTATACTGAGCCTGGGCGCAAAATGAAAATCGTTTCGATAGACAAACAAGATGATTCTGTTGAACTAATGCGCCCTACGCAACTGGAAAATGGCGAAACAGTCACTTCAAACAACCTCACAGAAGCGGATTTCGAAGTTAATGTTTCAATCGGCCCTACTTCAGCAACTAAAAAGGCTGCTACTCGCGACAAGCTTGTGGAAATGAAGCAGTACACGCAAGACCCAGAAACTATATCTATTTTGGATGCTCTCATTATGATGAACACGGAGGGTGAAGGGCTGGAAGAAACTCGGAAGTACTGGCGTCGTAAGCTACTTCGCGTGGGAGCAGTAGAGCCGACCGAAGAGGAGCGTGCTGAAATGCGGGCTTTAGCTGAGAACACACCACCTGATCCAAATACAGTTTATCTTGAGAAAGCGGCGATGAAAGAAGAAGCGCAGGCCGCGAAATATGCAGCTGACACGCAGAAAACTTTAGCTGAAACCGATAAAGTTGTAGCTGAAACAGCTCGGGAAGAGGCTGAGACGTTGGAAACTCTTGTTGATGTTCGAGAGAAAGAAGAAGATTTAAATTCACCGAAAACAAGTATTTCCATTTCATAGTTTGGGTAACCGCCACCCATTTCAAACGGCGAGATTAAAGGGAGTAAAGCATGACGCTTGAAAATGAAAACCCTGTGGAAGACGAAGTTGATGAAACGCTGGATGACGAAAACGCCGAAAGTGAAAACGAGGAGCAAAGCGAAGAAGACACCAATGAAGACGACACAAAAGATGATGAAGACACTTCCCAACAGGATGAGGAAGGCGACACGATAATCTTAATCGGCGATGAAGAGCCTGAGGAGGAAGAAACTGAATCTGCTCCACAATGGGTTAAAGACTTACGCAAGCAAAACCGAGAACAAGCAAAGCGCATCAAAGAGCTAGAAGCTAAAGCATCTGATCAAGATAAAACAGTTAAGTTAGGTGAAAAACCGAAGCTTGAAGACTTTGATTATGATGAAGATAAGCATTCTGCGGCTTTAGAGGATTGGTTCAATAAAAAATCCGAAATTGACAATCAGAAGAACCAAGAAGAACAAAGGCAAAAACAAGAACAAGAGCGCTATGATAAAAAACTTGCTGGCTATAACGAAAGAAAAGTTCAGCTGAAAGTAAAGGACTTTGAGACTTTAGAGTCACGAGTGTCTGAAGGGCTTTCTGAAATGCAACAGGCTATTATTGTATCGGCTACCAAAAAGCCAGAAGAAGTTATTGCCGCATTGGGGCAGCACCCCAGACGTTTGATGGAACTTTCTAAGCTTGAAGACCCTGTAGAATTCATAGCCGAAACTGTGAGATTGGAAATGAGCATGAAAACCGCGACACGAAAAAAGCCTGCACCTGAGCGTAAAGCACCGGCAAGTACATCGGGATTCAAGGGTGGCACTGATAAAACGCTTGAAAAACTTGAAGCTGAAGCTGAGCGCACAGGTGACCGCACTAAAATACTTCAATACAAAAAGTCTCTGCGCAATAAGTAGGAATATACTATAATTTACATCAGATATAGACAGTAACTATGCTGGCATTGCCAACTAACCCCGTTTACGCGGGGTTTTTCTTTATTTGCACAATTATTAATCACAATGTATAGTGTTTTTGGTTTCGCCAGCCATATTCGGCAGTCAACGCGCCTACCATCCGGCCTCAAGGATGAGATTTAAGGAAAATTAAATCAATAATGGAGGCCAATGATGGCTAATGAGTTCAGCAAAGAAGAACGCGTTTCCTTTGACGAAGTTCTGCAAGGCTTTAACGATGCATTGAGCATGGTAAGCCATATCAAAAAGTACAATACTGACCAAACACAGATGGAGCGGTCTAACGATGTAATTTGGCGGCCAATGCCATACATCGCTCAATCCTATACTGGTAGTGACGCAACAGGTAATTTTGGTGACAATATACAGCTTTCTGTTCCTGCAAGCATCAATACTCAGAAACACTCAACAGCAACATTATCAGCTACTGAACTACGCGATTTGCTTCAAGAGAATCGTCTAGGTGACGCTGCAACCGAAAAGCTCGCATCTGACATTAACGTCTCTGCGCTTTCTGTAGCTTCTCTCCAGGGAACGCTTGTTGTAAAACGCACAGCAGCTGCTTCTGGTTACGATGACATGGCCGAGTGTGACAGCTTGATGCGTGAGCAAGGTATTATGTCACGTGACCGCTATGCAGCACTAACTTCTCGTGACTACAACAATATGGCTAGTAACCTTTCTACGGCTTCACGTTCTTTTGGTAACGCCAAGAGTGACCGGGCATATGAAGATAACTATGTAGGCCGTGTAAGTGAGTTTGAAACATACAAGCTTGATTACAGCCGTCGTATTGCTGCCGCTGCCGGGGGTGGTGGTCTCACAATTGACACACAAGCATCAGCCAACAATTACTATGTGCCGAAAGCTACTAGCGTTAGCGCTACTGGTGAAGAATCAAACGTTGATAACCGTTATCAAACTGTAACAATTTCTTCGACTACAAATGTGGTTGCGGGTGATTGCTTTACCATTGCTGGTGTGAATGCTGTGCACCACATTACAAAAGATGACACTGGAAGCCTTAAAACCTTCCGCGTTATTTCTGTTGATAGCGCAACTACAATGACTATCTCTCCAGCGATCGTATCTAATCAAGGCGGTTCAGACGCAGAGGCGCAGTATCAAAACTGTACGGTTACGGCATCTGCAACAGCCGCTATAGTATTCCTGAACACAGTAGCGGCTAATGCAAACTGCTTCTGGCATCGTGACGCAATTGAATTGCTTCCAGGCCGTCTGGCGGTTCCAGCCGATGCAGGCGCAGCGGTAATGCGAGCCACTACAGACGCAGGAATTGAGGTTGTCATGCAAAAGCAATTTGACATTAACACTCAGAAAACATTCTATCGATGGGATGTACTGTATGGAGTCGTCAATCTGCAACCGGAAATGAGCGGCATTATGCTGTTCAGCCAAACTTAAGGAGGAGATAATGGCTGATCAATTAACAGTTTATTCGCATGGCACGAAAGAGTTTACGCTTACCAGCGGCGACTTGATTACATTCCGTCAGACAGGGACAGGAACAGGGCGACTTTTCCAAAAGGTTGGTTACCCTAATTACCCTGATAGCTGGAATGAGGTAACGTCTATAAATGGCACAGGATCATTTACTGGTGGTCCTTACACTTCTGATTTGACCTTCCGATTAGATGCAGGTATAGACCCAATCTATTACTCTTTCGGTCAAACACTTCAAAGTGGTGCGGTTGAAGACCCGCTTCAGCAACCATGGTTCCCAAACCAAAAGGTTGGGACAATTATTGAGTATTATGAGGATTTCCTAGATGCTGGAACCTTACCATCTGATCCAACAACAGATACTATTGATTGGGAATTCACGGTAACTGAGGCTGGTGCTGGTGATGCAGTAATTGCGTTACAGGACACTCAAGGCGGAGTGGTTCGTATTAGTAATGATGCTAATGACAATGACAAAGTTGTGGCTGCTAAGAATGGTGAAAGCTTCAAATTTGTGTCTGGAAAGAAAACATGGTTCCGCGCTAAATTTGCAGTTAATGATGTTGATGATGTTGACGCATTCATGGGGCTTGTAATTCAAACTGCAACCGATCCTGTAGGTACAGCGCCTACAGATGGTGTCTTCTTCCGTCTGTTGGAGGCTGATGGCGATGGCGGCCTGGACTTGGTAGTTACCAAAAACTCTACCGCTACCACTCAAGCGGTTGCTACCATGGCAGATGATACTTTGATTGATGTTGCTTTCTATTATGATGGTGACGATTCAATTGAAGTGTATGCTAATGATGATCATATTGCCTCTGTGGCAGTAACAAACCTTCCTGACGATGAAGAGCTTTCAGTGTTCTTTGCGATTCAAAACGGTGCCGCTGCTATTGATTACATGGACATTGATTTTATCTACGCCGCTCAAGAACGGTAAACAGAAAGGAGTGCCGTAACAGCCGGCACTCCTTCTTTATGGGGAATAATTATGCCTCTCAAAAAAGGCTATAGCAAAAAAACTATATCTGCTAATATTAGCAAGTTGCGCCGCGAGGGAAAGCCGCGTAAACAGGCCGCTGCTATAGCATATAGCAGCGCTGGAAAAGCAAGGAAGAAGACAAAGAAATGACTACATTCCCTACAATTGTTTATAAAGAATTTGGTACGTATCAACGGCCGGGAGGCACGTTTTCGTATGCTCCCGCTAAAAACCAAGAGGAGTTTGATATCCTGTTAAGTGCTGGCTGGTTTGCTACGCTACAGGAAGCTGTCGACGGGAAATCTAAAGTTACGGAAGTAATAGATGGTGAAAATCAAAAGACTGTTCCGGGTGAAGAAGTAAGTGAAGATACTCTGCCTACTAGGCAGGAAATTGAAACAAAATGTAAAGAGCTTGGTATTAAAGTACATGGTAGATCAAAAGACGAAACACTTCTGAAGAAGATTGAGGAAAAGTTAAGTGAGCTGGACGAAGAGACAACTAGTCAATAAAGCCTACACTAAAGCTGGACTTGGTGGACTCGCGGCCAATCTAACTGCTAGCCAACTACAGGACGCGCTATTTGATCTTGACTCAATGATGGCCTCTTGGAAGAGAAAGGGTATAAACTTGGGCTACCCAATTCCAGAAACACAGGCTGCTTCAAGTCTCGACGATGACTCTTTGGTTCCAATTTGGGCAAATTCAGCCATTTACTTAAACTTAGCGCAACTATTGGCAGCTGATTTAGGGAAAATAGTTGCGCCTTCTGTGCTAAGTGCTGCAAAAGACGCCTATGACACGATGGTTACTGACATGGCGCAGCCTATTGAAGCGCAACTACCAAAAACAATGCCTTCGGGAGCGGGGAATAAACCATGGCGCGGTACTAATGAGGTGTTTCTTAATACTCCGCTGGAGTTGAAACAACGTGATCCTATCAATACAGCAAGCGATAAGCTAGGCCGTCAGTATGCTTCACCGACGGCTACCGGGTTTACAGTTGCAGTAAACGATAGCGCAGAAAGTGTTTATTTAATTTTAACGCCCGATGCGACATACGCTGCAGGTACAATAAAGCTACCAAATGTGCGTAATGCCACGAATGGGCAGCAGATACTGGTAATTAGTTCTCAGGCGGTAACGGCCTTGACAGTTGATGGAAATGGGGCAGAAGATGTGGTTAATGAACCCTCTACCTTGGCGGCTAATACACCATTTAGGCTCAAGTACGACGGTATTAACCGTAAATGGGAATTAATGTCATAGGAGATAGTCATGGCAGGAATACAAAAAGGTATAAATGATTTCATTTCGAGTGCGACAGTTAATGTACCACCTATCGCGTCGCAATTTGACGATACAGCAAACGATAGTGATAAAAGCTTCACTGTACCTACTAATGAGCTTTGGTTTTTAAATTGGCTACATGTAATTTATGTAAGCTCTGGAGACGTTGGGAATAGGCAACTTCTTTTAGAAGTAAATGATGCTGATGGTAATACCCTAATAGACCAACATGCCGGTGCCGTGCAGGCGGCAAGCCAGACGCGACATTATGGATTCCTGCAGGGAATTTATAGGGAAACAACATTTGTTGATAATTCTCTTCAAGTGTCAATGCCGAAAGATTTATATCTTGGCCCCGGATATGTGCTCAGGGTGTATGACGATGAAGCAGTTGCTGCCGCTGCGGACGATATGACAATTTCTTTCCAATACCAAAAATTCACGGTGTAAATATATGCAAGTCCCTATCCTAAACGGCGTCTATACAGATGAGGGTGGGGATTTTCGTACCTCCTACCCAAGAAATCTTGCGCCTGTTCCGAAAAGACAGGGTGTTTCAAACGGGTATTTGGCCCCTTCCGATGGTATCGTATCAGAGGGCAGCGGCCCGGGGGTAGACCGTGGCGGTATTAACTGGAATGGAACTTGTTATCGAGTAATGGGGCTATCATTAGTATCTGTCGATAGCAATGGAAACACTACCACTATCGGTACTATAGCTGGAACAAATTTGGTAACTTTCGATTATTCTTTCGAATATCTATCTATCTCCGGTGGCGGCAATTTGTATCTTTATGATGGGTCCACACTGACTCAAGTAACAGATAGTGATTTAGGAACTGTAATTGATCACATCTGGATTGCTGGGTATTTCATGACAACTGATGGAGAGAACTTAGTTGTCACAGAATTGGGCGATCCATTTGCGGTAAATCCTCTTAAATATGGAAGCTCTGAAGTCGACCCAGACCCCGTAAACGCCCTTCATGAAATAGATAATGAAGCATATGCAGTAAATCGTCATACTATTGAAGTATTTACCAATATTGGGGGTAATCTCTTTCCGTTTCAACGTATTGATGGTGCAATGATTATGCGAGGAGGTCTAGGCACTAAGACTTCTTGTGTTTTTGGAGACAACATCGCATTTCTTGGGTCTGGTAGGAATGAAGCGCCGGCAATTTATCTGGCTCGCGGTGGACAAGATTTAAAAATTTCTACCCGTGAAATTGACCAGATACTACAACAATACACAGAAACGCAATTAGCAGATTCTTTGCTTGAGCCAAAAATTGACAAAAATAATCAGCACTTAATGCTGCACTTAGAAGATAGAGCTCTTGTATATGATGCTGCGGCAACGGCGGCTATGCAAACACCTGTATGGTTTACGCTGACAACCAGTATGGTGGGTAATTCTCTTTACCGAGGGCGTAATCACGTTTGGTGCTACAATAAGTGGCTTGTGGGTGACCCGCTAAGTACTTCCTTGGGGTATCTTTCTGAAACAGTATCTACACATTATGGGCAAGAAGTTGGCTGGGATTTCGGTACTATTATTATTTACAATGAGGGACGCGGAGTAATATTCCACCAGATAGAATTAGTAGCGTTAACAGGACGCGCAGAATTGAATGTTAATCCTACGGTTTGGACTCAATATTCTACAGACGGTGAAACATGGAGCACTGAAGAAGGTATATCTTCAGGAAAACAAGGCGAACGAAACACACGTCTTGTATGGTTTCAACAAGGAATGATGCAGAATTGGCGAATTCAGAGATTTAGAGGAACATCCGAAAGCCAAATGGGTATTGCTAGGCTTGAAATTCAATTGGAGGCTTTGCTGTACTGATGGTTGATCCAGTAGCACCAACTCGAAAAGAAATCGAAGATATTGTTAGACAAAGAAATGGCGTCATTAACACCAGAGTTGTTCGTGCCCTTGAAAGACTGTTTGAAGTAGCAGGCGACGAAACACCAGAAGATTTACAGACAGCTATATTACAAGCAGAAAATGCTTTAAATGCCGCAAATTCATTGGCTGCTGAATTATCTAGCCTTATAGATGCTCTTGGTACGATGGCGTACCAAGAAGCGGATAATGTAGATATAGATGGGGGTGATATAGGGGACGTAACTTTTTCAGGCACTATAACCAATAGCGCAACATTAAACGGTGGAACTTACAATACATTTACTATCACAGGAACGGTTACTAATAGTGGGACACTTTCTGGGGGCACATATAGTGCTTACACTATGGCTGGCTCAATAACCAACAGCGGCACCGTTAGCGGAGGTACTTTCAGTGCGCCGACTCTATCAGGCACTATAACTAATAGCGGTACTATTTCAGGAGGAAATGCCAGCGGTATTACAGTTACGGGTGGTTCGGTGGACTCTACGCTTACTGATGATCAAAACACCTTATTAGCGTCATCTACTACATTGAACGACAATTCAGGCGCAGGAGCTGGGACTCTCACGAATGCGCCAACCGCAGGTGACCCTACTAAATGGGTTGAAATAGATGATAATGGTACTTCTCGTTATATACCAACATGGACTTAAGGAAACAAAATGGCCATCACAGTTTCAAATATTATTCCCGCAAAACAAGCTGAAAACACTCAAACAACACAATACACCGCAACCAATGTAACTACGGTCATAGATAAATTTACTGTAACCAATACAAGTGCGGGGGCTGTCACATTCAGCCTTAATATTGTTGCGTCTGGTGATTCACCTGGAAATTCAAATTTAATTATTAACACTAGATCAATAGGCGTTAACGAAACTTACGCCTGCCCAGAACTTATTGGGCATGCTTTAATCTCTGGTAATTTTATATCTACCATTGCTGGGGCGGCAACTTCATTAACCATTCGAGCCACTGGAAGGGAAATAACTTGATTTTTTTCGTTATCCGGAAAATAATGAGTTCGCTGAGAAAAAAGCTCGCCGGCGGCATAGAATAGGAATTAACATGTCGCTATATGAATTGAGCGTAAAATCAGCACTTATCAAAGATTTTAACTTGCCGGAAGATGCAGTTGAGTATCTATGTGATGTTTGGAGTGTTATACAATTTTTTGATGATGCTTATGATTATGATGAAGTAGATTTAAAAGATTTTGACCGCGTGCTTTGGGCTGTTTTTGTTAAAATTCCTCAAAATCCATTTTATGTAAGAAATTCTTACCAGCTTTCGAACTGCTGTAGTTTGCAAATTCTGAAATGGCATGCCGCCAATTCTGTAGAAAAAACAGGTAATCATGATTATAAATCTTTTGTATGGCGCGCTGGATATTATGATCTTGTATTACTTGTGGCCCTTATGTGTCTTGGTCCTGATAAATTGGCAGGCATTGAACACAATATTTTGGGTTTGTATGGTGAAGATTATGAAGATTACAAAGCGGAGTTTGACTAATGCCTAATCCAATCGTGGCGGGAATAGGAGCAATTGGTTCTATAGGAGGAAGTTTGATTGCCGGCTCGGCCACTCGCGCAGCTGGTCGCGACGCTGCGGCCGCTACCGGAGAAGCCACAGCTCTTTCTGTCGCTGAACAACGAAGACAATTTGATGAAGCCCGCGAAATTTTACGGCCGTATGTTGAAATAGGCACAGGCGCTGAAGATGCAACAGGCTCAATCAGGGCGCAACAGGCTCTCTTGGGTCTTTTAGGTGATGACGAGCAAGCGAGTGCTATATCTGCAATTGAGCAAGGAGCAGAGTACCAAGCCTTAGCGGGCCAAGGCGAAGATGCGTTATTGCAACAAGCATCCGCCACAGGAGGATTGAGAGGGGGTAATATTCAAGGAGCACTCGCTCAGTTCCGCCCCAATCTTCTTAATCAACTTATACAACAACGTTATGGAAATCTGGCCGGCCTTACTCAATTAGGCCAAGCGTCTGCAGCAGGGACGGCTTCTATAGGTCAAGCAACAGGCGCAAACATTGGGAGAACGTTACAACAAGGTGGCTTGGCCCAAGCAAACATCCTTGGCCAAACTGGAGGCGCCATTGGGCAGAATATTGGGCAAAGTATTGCGGATTTAACAGGACTTTATGTCGGCAGTAAGTTATTTTAGGGGGATATAATGGCATTTTCACCATACAGGGGAATTGTACCTGGTATACAATCTGCACTTAATGTAGGAGGTCTTCGTCTTGCACGTGAACGACAAGATTTTGAGCTTGAACAAGCTCGTGCCTTAGCTGAAGCCCAGAAAGCGGAGGGACAACGCCAGAAAGAAGTTGTCGCGCGTATTATGGCACCCGGCGGCCGAACGGCAGAAAATATTTTTGAGGCTTCACTTGTTTTGCCGGAAAATATGCGGAAAGGAATGCTTGCGGGATGGGAAGCGTTAGGAAAAGAACGTCAACAGTCTGAATTGTCTTTTGCTACTCAAGTATTATCTGGCTTAAACAGTGGTCGTCCAGATGTGTCTGCAAAGTTGTTAGAATCCCGAGCCATAGCGGCGGAAAATGCAGGTAATGTTGATGACGCTAAATCTTATAATGATCTTGCGAAGCTGACGCGCCTTAATCCTGAGGGCGCATTTCTTAGTATGTCTACCCAACTTGCGGCATTGCCGGGGGGCAAGGAAGCAATTTCTGCGATAATGGAAGTCAGAGAGGAGGGCCGCGTTATTCAAGGGCCGTCCGTAGAATATAGAGTTCTTAGTGACGAAGAAAAGCAGAAGATTGGTCTTCCTGAAGATATGCCATTGCAGATTAAAAATGATGGCAAAATAACCGCTATTGGAGGAGGGGGCACAACAATAAATATGCCAGAGGT
>JANQJN010000132.1 GCA_028281625.1 Emcibacteraceae bacterium
ATTGATATGAGTGAACTTGACGGAAAAGTAGCGGTGATTACTGGCGGCGGCAGCGGCATTGGCGAGGCCTGCGCCGATATGTTTGCGGATCAAGGTGCCCATGTGGTGGTGGCTGGCCGAAGTCTTGAGACAATTTCCACCGTGGCAAATCGCAATAACGGTACCGCTATTGTTTGTGATGTTTCTAAATTCGAAGATGTGCAGGCGCTTTTTGGTAAAGCACAGTCGATCACAGGAAAAGTGGATATACTCATAAATAATGCCGGTATTCCAGGGCCTGTCGCACCGATCGCGGAAGTGAACATTGATCAATGGAAGACCTGCGCGGAAATCAACTTGTTCGGTGCCATGTATTGCATGCGGGAAGCCGCACGTATTATGTGTGAGCAAGGTTCAGGCTCGATCATAAATATGTCGTCTTTGATGGGTATTCAGGGATATCCGATGAGATCGGCTTACTCAGCGACCAAATTTGCACTTGTTGGGATGACCGAAGCCGTAGCGCGGGAAGTGGGCCCCCATAATGTGCGGGTTAATGCACTATTGCCTGGCGCGGTTTCCGGTGCCAATATGGACCGGATCCTTGAACGGCGCGCCGAAGCAGAAGGAAGACCAGCGGCAGAGATCGAAAAGGAAAATTATACCGATCCAGCGGCCCTTAAGCGCTGGGTTGCACCGGAAGAAGTGGCAAAAGCGGCGCTCTTTTATGCGTCCGACGCCTCAAGCGCGGTTACGGGGGATAAAATGAAAGTATGTTGCGGCAGATTTTAAGGAATTAGCGATATGTCAGATAAAAAGAACCTAACCAGAAGACAATTTTCAAAAGGGGTCGCTGTCGCTGCAGCAGGTGTTGGCATTGCGGCCACGGCCAATATGTCCCAGTCAAAGCAAGCGAGTAGCGGTTCGGGCCGTAAAAACGTGCTGATGATCATGATGGATCAGGAACGGGCCTGGTCAACGTTTCCGGAAAGCCTAAATATCCCGGCGCGTAAAAATCTAGCCTCCCTTGGTGTTTCTTTTGAACAATATAACATCGCCACGCTCAGCTGCGCGCCCTCACGATCTGTGATTTACAGTGGTCAGCATGTACAGACAACCACTGTTTTCACCAATCCCGGTTACGGAGATGGCGATCCGATCTTTGATCCGGAACGAACCCCAACAATCGGTCATATGTTTAAAAAGATCGGTTATAAAACCGCCTATAAGGGCAAATGGCATCTTTCTGTCGGTTTTGATGACGATAATTATGATGCGCTGCAGGATTATGGATTTGATGAGTGGCACGAACATGGCGATACCGGAGGGCTAGTATATGAGGGTGCGGAAAAGGATATCCACACGTTAAATGATGCAAAAGAATATCTTTCCCGTCAGGTCGGCAGCGACGAGCCTTGGATGCTTGCGGTAAATTTCGTAAATCCACACGACATTATGTGGCTGGATGCCAACGGCAAGCAAGCCGAAACAAGACTTAGACCCGGCCTGGTCAGCTATATGCGTCCGGCGCAGGATAAATACCCCTATAATCATGATTTTGGCTTTCCGGTTCCGGAAAATTTCTATGATGATCTTTCAACCAAACCGGAAGCACAAATGGAGTTCGTCAAAATGGCGCAGTATTTTTACGGCGAGCAGGATCTCCGCGACGAAGAAGCCTGCCGCAAGGTGCTTAGTTACTATGCAGCATGCATGATTGACTCCGATAAAATTATCGGGGACCTGTTGATATCCCTTGAAGATATGGGACTTAGCGACGATACCATCGTGGTTCTTACGTCTGATCATGGTGAAATGGGTGGCTCCCACGGCTTGCGTCACAAGGGGCCTTTTATGTACCGGGAAAATCTCAATATCCCGCTGGTGATCCGTCATCCGAATGGCTTAAGCGGTGTTAAGTCTAATGCGCTGATGAGTGCTATTGATCTGGCGCCAACATTGCTGGGACTTGTGGGTGCTGATTATAAACAAGTGGATGACCGACTTAAGGGGGTCGATTATTCAGGCGCCGTAATGGGCACAGGGATAGAGGAACGTGAAGATGTACTTGTCTGCTTCAGCAATACCACGCAAGGAAATCCGCGCCTTGAAAAGAAACGAATGCTGGCAAAAGTGGCCGAACAGAATGGTGGCCCAGTGGTAACCTTCAGCTGGCCTGATGATTTTATCCAGTTTGATACCCGTACACTGGGTCGCGGCATCATCACCAAGAAACATAAATTCTCCCGTTGGTTTACGCCGGGCGATCATCATGTGCCGACAAACTGGACCACGCTGCTTGGGCGTAATGATCTTGAGCTTTATGACCTGGAAGCAGACCCGCTTGAAATGAATAACCTGGCGCAAGATCCGGAAGGGCACAAGGATTTGATACTTGCGCTTAATGATCAGCTTAACTCTTTGCTTGAAAAAGAAGTGGGTGAAGATCTTGAAG
>JANQJN010000017.1 GCA_028281625.1 Emcibacteraceae bacterium
TCCGGTATATAGATTGTCTGAAAAAATGCTTTCATCAATGTCTGTCGGATCAAGCTGACCACTTTTAACCTGCTCGGCAACTTTTCTCGCCGCGTTTACAATTTCCTCCTGCGCACCATAATTAAGCGCGACAGTCAACTGCATTTTATCATTGTTTCTCGTGCGCTCTTCCGCGTCATCAATAAGATCAATGATTTTTCTACTTAAGCGGTCACGGCTACCAATGAAGGTAAGTTTGATATTTTCCTGATGCAACTCGTCAATTTCCTTCGTCAGGTAAATTTTGAGAAGTCCCATCAGATCATTTACCTCATCTTCGGGCCTGTTCCAGTTTTCCGATGAAAAGGCATAAAGCGTAAGATACTTAATACCAAGTTTGGCGCACTGCCTTACCACGCCACGAACAGAATCGGCTCCCTTTTTATGCCCTGCGAATTTTGGAAGACGCCTTGATTTCGCCCAGCGGCCATTACCATCCATGATTATGGCAATATGCTGAAGACGGTTTCTAACCTCCTCAGCATCCAGGCTTATCTTGTTATCTTCCTTTACAAGTAGCATCGGTCGTTTACACCTGCATGATTTCTTCTTCTTTAGCCGCAGTCACTTCATCAATAGTATGGATCATTTTATCCGTTAATTCCTGAATATCATCTGCAAGAATCTTATGGTCGTCCTGACTGATGTCGCCGTCTTTTTCCATATGCTTGATGGTTTCCATACCATCACGTCTTACATTGCGAACCGCTACTTTGGATTGCTCTGAATAATTTTTGGCAAGCTTTGTAAGCTCAATACGACGTTCTTCGTTTAGCTCAGGGATCGGAATACGCAGCGTATCACCATCCACCACTGGATTAAGACCAATGCCGGAATTACGGATTGCTTTTTCCACCGACGCAACCAGTCCCTTGTCCCAGATATGCACACTGATGAGGCGAGGTTCCGGCGTGGATACAGTTCCTACCTGATTTATCGGCATTTGCGCGCCGTAGGCATCAACCACAACCGGGTCCAACAGGTTCACAGACGCACGACCAGTCCTCAGGCCCTTAAATTCATTTTTTAAATTTTCAATAGCACCGTTCATCCGGCGTTTTAAATCTGCAAGATCCAGTTCAGATGACATATGATCACTCCTGATTTCTTATTTTTATACAGTATTTATTATTGCCCCAAGATTAACAAAGAAACGCCTTTAATTGCAAATCTTTGTGTGGGAGCCTTCCCCTTTTAACACATTAGCGAAATTACCATGTTCGTGAATGGAGAACACCAAAATTGGAATATCATTTTCTCGCGCAAGCGAAATGGCCGATGCATCCATTACCTTAAGGTCATTTTTAAGCACATCCATATAGCTTAAGGTATCATATTTCACCGCATTTGGATCCAGTTTCGGATCCGCACTATAAACGCCATCCACCTGCGTCCCTTTAAGGATTGCATCACAGTTCATTTCAGCGGCACGAAGCGCAGCAGCACTGTCGGTGGTAAAAAACGGGTTACCGGTACCTGCTGCGAAAACTACAACGCGACCTTTTTCCATATGGCGGATCGCTTTTCTTCTTATGTATGGTTCGCAAACCGATGCAATTGGAAATGCGGATTGTACGCGGGTATCCACGCCCATATTTTCAAGGGCATTTTGCATAGCAAGGCTGTTCATTACTGTGGCCAGCATGCCCATATGATCGGCACTGGTGCGGTCAAAGCCACTGGCAACACCAGTCATTCCTCTGAAAATATTGCCAGCACCTACAACAAGGCAGACTTCAGTTCCCATATCCACAACGGATTTTATTTCTTCAGCAACCCTTTTAACAACATCGGGGGATATACCATAATCCTGTCCCCCCATCAGCGCTTCACCGGATAATTTGAGTAGAACGCGTTTATACTGAAGCTCGCCCGCCATAAATATTATCTCCTGATTTAATTTTCAGTACTTTGCTCGCAAATGAGCCATATGTCCATGAAGTTTTTAATAAATTTTTGGACGTTAAATATAATTCGGGCCCAGATACGGGAATTTCCTAACAACACCCGTAAATGAGCCCAAAAAAATAAACTATTTTTAGCTAGTCATTGCAGCAACTTCAGCCGCAAAGTCATCTTCTTCTTTTTCGATACCTTCGCCAAGCTCCAGTCTTACATAACCGGCAAGCTTAATGTCTGTACCTGCATCTTTTGCAGCATTTTCAATGACTTTCTTCACTTTTGTTTCGCCATCAATCACGAATGTCTGCTCAACGAAAACAACTTCCTGATAAAATTTGTTCATGCGGCCAACAATCATTTTTTCGATGATATTGTCTGGCTTACCACTTTCACGGGCCTGCTCAACAAGTACGGCTTTCTCACGCTCAACGGCTTCTTCGGAAAGCTCTTCAACTGTCATTGATTGCGGGTTTGTCGCGGCTACATGCATCGCGAGCTGCTTGCCAAGTGCTTCAAGCACATCAGCGTCAGCATCTGATTCGAGCGCAACAAGAACCGCAAGCTTACCAAGACCAGGTGCTGCAGCGTTATGGATGTAAGTTGAAACAACACCATTTGGAACGCTTAGGCCAACAGAACGACGGAACGTCATGTTTTCACCGATTGTGCCAACAGCTTCAGTTACTTCAGCTTCAACACTGTGTGATGTCCCGGGGTATGTCGCATCTTTGGTCGCGTCATAATCGCCACCATTTTCCAGTGCAACACCGACAACACCATTAACAAGCTTCTGGAACTGCTCGTTACGAGAAACGAAGTCAGTTTCTGAGTTCACTTCAACCGCAACAGCAGCAGGACCGTTTGATGCAACAGCAACAAGACCTTCAGCAGCCACACGGCCAGATTTTTTCTCAGCTTTAGCGATACCTTTTTGACGAAGCCAGTCCATTGCAGCTTCGATATCACCGTTATTTTCACCAAGTGCTTTTTTGCAATCCATCATACCTGCGCCTGATTTATCGCGCAGTTCTTTAACAAGAGCGGCAGTAATTTGAGCCATTGTTCTATCCTTGTTTTAAATATCTATGTTTATGAAGATTTTTCTTCAGTTTTCTCTTCTTCAGCAGGAGCTTCTTCTGCAGCAGCTTCTTCAGCCGGCGCTTCTTCTTTTGCTTCCTCAGCTGGGGCTTCTTCAGCAGCTTCTACGGCAGGGATTTCTTCAACCGGCGCTTCCTGTGCACCAAGGTCAACGCCAGCACCAGCCAGTTCAAGCTGAATACCTTCAAGAACCGCATCTGCAACCAGGTTACAATAAAGTTCAATCGCGCGTGTCGCGTCATCGTTACCCGGGATCGGGAAGTCGATGTTGTCTGGCTTACAATTAGTATCCAGGATCGCAACAACCGGAATACCCAGTTTCTTGGCTTCCGCGATTGCTAGTTCTTCTTTATTTGTATCGATCACGAAAATTGCTGACGGAATACCACCCATTTCTTTAATACCGCCAAGCGAACGCTCAAGCTTGTCACGTTCACGCGTCATTTGCAGTGTTTCTTTCTTGGTCAGACCCGCAAGATCACCTGCAAGCTTGTCGTCAAGATCATTTAGACGCTTGATTGAGTTTGAAATGGTTTCCCAGTTTGTAAGCATACCACCGAGCCAGCGGTGATTTACATAATACTGACCGCAACGTTTCGCTGCTTCAGCGATCGGGCCGGAAGCCTGACGTTTTGTACCAACGAAAAGAACACGACCACCAGCGGCAGTTACGTCTTTTACCTGCTCAAGCGCACGGTGCAGAAGTGGCACAGTGATCGAAAGGTTGATGATATGAACTTTGTTACGCACACCAAAGATATAGTCACCCATACGTGGGTTCCAGCGATGTTTCTGATGTCCGAAGTGAACGCCAGCTTCCAAAAGCTCGCGCATAGTAAATGTAGGCATAGCCATAGTATAAAATCCTTTTCCGGTTAATCCTCTGCAGGTTCTGAGTCCCTCTCGGAACACCGGTGTGTCGATCCCAATATGTGGGGGATAAACAAACACCTGCATGTGAAAGTAAGCGGTTGATACACGCCTACTTCGCGGATTTCAAGGATTTTTTGATGATTTTGTCATTTTTTTTAATCGGTAATATTTCTAACACCAGGATGGATGTTTTCCTGATCAATCTCACCGTATCCGGCGGCAGGATCAATAACACGTTTTCCGTCTATTACTTTGGGTTCTACTGAAATTATTTTCCGCGCCCGCGCCTGCACAATCGCATCTTCAACGGAGCTGGCCTGAGCAAGTAATTTTAAGTTCATTATGGTTGGGAACATCATATTTTTGCGATTTTTATCAATAAATTCAAGTGGTTCTGCCCATATCACTTCGACCACTTCTTTTTGGTCCGGCCTCGCCACCTGATTATCCGGCGCTTTGGCAAGGAAAAAGCGGGTATCAAAACGCCTGGAATAAACCTTCGGCGTAATCCATCGGGCAAATGGAACAATATGATCCCTGAAACAGCCAATATCAACCAAGTCCATAAAATCGCTGATGGTAATCTCATCCCACAGCAATCGGTCCACTTCTCCGGAAATCTCATCCAGGTCGCCAACAATCATCCCTGATTCTTCAAACACTTCCCGCACTGCGGTGCCAATCAATTCGCCGTAACCATGGGGAAAAATACCACTTTCATCAATGAGCTTGTGATCACCAGGATCAATCTTGCCACCGGGAAATACATAAGCACCACCCGCAAAAGCAATATCCTCATGGCGTTTTACCAGCAGTACTTCCAGCTTACCTGTTTCATCATTATCGCGAATGATCAGGATGGACGCTGAATCGATCAAATCAGACATTTAGATTTCTTTCGCTTCAATCACCCCATTCAGTGACGCAACCGCATTACGGATTGCGTGGGAGATTTTGTAACGGTCCGGAAGTTCCACATCCACATCACAATCCGGATAACCTTCATTTTTTACGTGCATTTTAAAAGTCACACGACCACGACCATTTTTGTTGTTTTTGAGAATTTCATGAATGGCATCCAGATTGCTTGCATC
>JANQJN010000094.1 GCA_028281625.1 Emcibacteraceae bacterium
CCATGACGGCCTGTGGCAGTCAGCGGAAAATACTGCCCACGATATAGCTGCACGCCTTGCTGTGGTTCCCATGGTACTAGAAGCTCGCGGCCTTGATGTCACACCGGCGCTGATCAAGAAATTCGAAGCGGCAGAAGATGGGGAAAGTGTATCTGCCCTTAAAATCATTTACGATGAAGAAATTGATCATGTGAAAGCGGGGCATAAATGGTTTCATTACATCTGCGATAAAGAAGGGCAAAATCCCAAAAAAAAGTATCAGAAAATGGTGGAAAAATACTTTGCCGGCACCCTAAAACCACCCTTCAATATCGAAGCCCGCGATGAAGCAGGTCTGATTGAAGAATACTATATGCCGATGGTTAACAACTAAATTAGTTCCCTAAAAATGTTTGCATTCATTAATTTTTTGCTATCATGTTAGGGTTAGATTTGCATGATTCGTCCATAAACTTAATAAATTCAGTTGGGCAGAGTTTTATTAAAGAGAGCGGAAAGTGAAAAATAGTAATAGTTACAAATGGTTAAGTGAGCAAGCAGATCGCTATTTCCCTGATAGGCAGCTTTATTTCAGGACGAACGGTGACGTTCGTTTCATTTCTGTTTCGCAAAAAGTGCAAATTTTCTGCTCTGTTTTGCTGGTTGGCTGCTTTATTTGGGTCGTAGTGGCATCCTATAATTACATTAATATTAACCAAATTATTGGTGAAAAGGACGGTGAAGTAACCGTCGCAAGCCAGAATTATCAGGAACTGGAAACACAGTATAATCAACTGCGCAATGACATTCAAAAGTCCGCCTCCGCGCTGGAGCAAAGACAGCAGTATATCCAACAGGTACTTGACGAAGAAAATATTGAGATCGAAGTTCCCAATGAAGTTCCCACAGACGACAGCGAATACACGATAGACGGGGATACGGAAAATGCCGATCAGGAAGCCCGTAACCGGGTGCGCGGCGAAGATCTCGATCAGATTTATGTGGATCTCAAGCGTATCGAAATGGCGCAGAATAATTCAGTGAGCATGCTGATCGAAAAAGTGGATAACCGACTAGCGTTCCTCAGTGAAGTGCTTGAAAAGGCCGGTATTGTTCAAGACGAAATGCTGGCAAACGCGGAAAGCCTACCGTCAAATGGCGCCCAGGGTGGCCCCTTTATTGGCATTGAAGGCGGCATTAACGAACAAATTGTTGATAGTAGCTCATTTGATGAACTTTATAATAAACGTTCACATCTGGCTGATCTTGAAATGGCAATTGCGTATCTTCCTATCGCTACACCGCCCGAAAAATACTATATATCGAGTAAGTTTGGTATGAGACGCGATCCGATTACCCGCAAATGGGCAAACCATAAAGGGCTTGATATGGCTGGTTGGCACAAAACGCCAATCAGGACCGGCGGTCCCGGCGTGGTAACAAGAGCGGGCCGCAATGGTTCATTTGGATTATTTATCGAAATAGACCACGGAAATGGATTTTTGTCTAAATATGGCCATCTTTCGCAATTAAAGGTCAAAAAAGGTGAGAAAGTAACGGAAAATCAACTGATAGGCCTTATGGGTAGTACCGGTAGAAGCGTTGGTACTCATCTACATTATGAGATCTGGTTCAATGGCGAACCCATTGATCCGTTAAAAGTATTAAAAGCAGCGAATGATGTTCAAAAAATCAAACAACAAGAATACGACAGTTGAGGCAAGATCAACTATGAATCCGAAGGAAGACAATAAAATGAAAGCACCGGCAAATTCAGTTCCGTCAATTATCAGCTCAGACGTGACCATTAAAGGGAATGTCACAACGTCTGGCGAAATCCAGCTTGATGGTACTGTCGAGGGGGACGTAAAAAGCAATTCAGCAACCATTGGTGAAAATGGTACTGTAAAGGGAAAAGTAAATGCTGACGATGTTGTGGTAAAAGGCACCATCAACGGCAGCATCACTGGCCGTAACATCCGCGTTGAGAAATCCGCGAAAATCACTGGTGACCTCTGCCATCAGACTCTAAGCATTGAAGCTGGAGCCTTCATCGAAGGCAATCTAAGTCATCAGAGCAGCAGCGGTCAAAACAACCAGTCCAGCTCTAGCGCAAACGCAGCATCTGGTGCTACAAAAGTCGTCAGCGCAAATACAGATGAAAAGAAGCCGGAACAAAAAAAAACGATCTTATAGATCGAATCTAGGCTAAAAGAGAGATTCTCATTGAAAAGCGGGTTTTGAACCCGCTTTTTTTATTCGATATCCTCAACCTCAGTCTCGGAACCATGCACCCTTGCCGCAAGGGCTGCGTTCATGAAGTTATCCAAGTCCCCATCAAGCACCTTGTCAGGTTGACTGCTTTCAACGCCCGTGCGTAGGTCTTTGACCATCTGGTAGGGTTGAAGGACGTAGGAGCGGATTTGGCGGCCCCAGCCGATTTCGGTCTTCGCGTCATGTTCTGCGTGAGCTTCGGCTTCGCGGCGCTGAATTTCTTCCTCGTAAAGACGGGCTTTAAGCATATTCATGGCTGTGGCACGGTTTTTATGTTGCGAGCGATCATTTTGACACTGTACAACAATCTTGGTCGGGATATGGGTGATCCTGACCGCACTGTCGGTAGTGTTCACATGCTGTCCACCGGCACCAGACGCACGGTAAGTATCAATCCGAAGATCGCCTTCATTGATATCAATTTCAAAATCATCGTCAATCACTGGATAAACCCAGACACTGGCAAAACTTGTGTGGCGCTTGGCGTTACTGTCAAACGGTGATATGCGCACCAGGCGGTGAACACCGCTTTCGGTCTTCAGCCAGCCGTAGGCGTTTTCGCCTTTGATTTCCAAGGTTGCGGACTTGATCCCGGCTTCTTCACCGTTATGGAGTTCCATCAGGGTCACTTTACAGCCGTGCGCTTCTGCCCAGCGGGTATACATGCGAAGCAGCATATTGGCCCAGTCCTGACTTTCGGTACCGCCCGCACCTGAGTTGATCTCAAGATAGGTATCATTGCCGTCTGCTTCGCCGCTGAGCAGGGTTTGAAGCTCAATTTCCTCTGCTTTGCTGGTAAGCGCCTGAATGGCGCCCTCTGCTTCAGCGACGATATCCTCATCTTCTTCCAGTTCGCCCAGCTCAATAAGCTCAATATTGTCATTAAGCTCCGTCTCAACCTCATTACAGAGGTTGATCATCTGCTCCAGTTTTGTGCGTTCCTGCATCAGTTTCTGGGCGTTTGAGGGATTATCCCAAAGCGTGGGATCTTCGGATAGGGCCGTTAGTTCTTCGAAACGGTCAAGGGCGACATCCCAGTCAAAGATGCCTCCTCAGCAGCGATAACGACTGCTTGATTTTATCAACAGAATGTTGGATTTCAGCTTTCATGATGTAAAGACCAGATTATTCTTATTTTTATAGATTAATAAATACCGCCTGTACCAGTACGTAGCTTGGTCTTTGTTTGCACCAACGAATTAAATCCGTCAAGTACTTCTCCGTCCTTGCTTGGGAAGGAACCTTGTCTAAAGGCTTCAAGGATGGCATTTTTGGTAGTGCCGTCCGCAAGCTGACCGGTGACAGGGTCAACTCGAACCAGACGCACCCCTTCCGGAACCCGGAATGGGATCGGGTTATCATCTTTAAGGGCCCCGGCCATAAAATCACGGAAAATTGGTGCCGCAACAGAGGAACCTTCTTCGTTGTTACCAAGGGACCGCGGGCTATCAAAGCCAACAAAAACGCCGACCACCAAGTCGGGCGAAAAGCCGACAAACCATGTATCAAAGCTTTCATCGGTGGTACCAGTCTTTCCGGCAAGAGGACGACGCAATGCACGGATGCGAACGCCGGTACCGCGCTCAACCACACCTTCCATCATGGAAACGAGCTGATATGCAGTTACCTGATCAAGTACGCTGTCACGATCATCCGGAAGTTCCGGGAAAGGCTGATAATTCCAGTCTTCTGCGACACAATCGCTGCAACCTCGATCGTCATAACGGTAAATGGTTTCACCGTGACGATCCTGAATACGGTCGATCAAGGTAGGTTCAATCATTTTTCCACCGTTTACGATCATACCGTAGGCCGCCGTGAGATCCAGAAGCGTTGTTTCACCGGCACCAAGTGACATTGAAAGAAGATCCGGCATATCCTTTGTGATGTTAAAGCGGTCGGCCACCTCCACAACTTTTTCCATCTTGAGGTTCTGCGCAAGACGCACAGTCATCAGGTTTCGTGATTTTTCAATACCAAGACGCAACGTGCTTGGCCCGTAAAATTTATCACTTGAATTCCGTGGCTTCCATTTACCATTACCAAAACCCTGGTCGATCACGAACGGCGCATCGAGCACTAAACTTGATGGGGTAAAGCCATTTTCCAGGGCGACGCTATATACGAACGGTTTAAATGCACTGCCCGGCTGCCGTTTGGCTTGGGTTGCACGGTTATATTCACTGCGGCGGAAATCATAGCCACCGACCATGGCAAGCACCCGACCGGTGTGTGGGTCCATGGCCACCAATGATCCGTTTACCGCCGGGATCTGACGAAGACCATATGGAATGCCGATGGTATCTTCTTCCGGCTCAATCCGCTCAACGGCGATGATGTCGCCCTGGGTAAGCACTTCGGCCATGGTTTTTACCTGTGGCCCCAGCCTTTCACCAAAAACCCAGGCCCGAGCCCATTTCACTTCTTCCATTGAAATAAACTCAAGTGGCAGGTCTTCAAATGTTTCACTGCTTCTTAGGCCATCTTTGGTGGTGATCACCGCAAGGTCATCACGCACTTCAAGGACAACAGCATGTTGCCAGCGGTCGATGCCTAGTGGAATATTCAGTTTTAAGAAATCTTCTTTCCAGACTTCATAAGGGGCCGCGAACAGATCCATGGTATCCAATGGGCCGCGCCAGCCATGACGACGGTCATAAACCACAAGACCATTTTTAAGTTCACGCTCCGCAATGGATTGCAGGCGCGGTGACAGTGATGTCCGAACCGCAAGGCCACCGCCATATAGTTCATCATCACCATAAGTTTTCTTGAGCTCACGGCGCACGTCTTCGGCAAAATAATTGGCTTCAAACGTTCTGGCCTGTGCGCTTGGCACCGCATTCAGTGGCATTTCAGCCGCTGCTCTCATTTCTTCTTCTGTAATGAACCCTTCATCTTCCATGCGGGTCAGCACCCAGTTTCGGCGCCCCACTGCATTTTCGTATCTTCGAACGGGATGATAATTGCTTGGCGCTTTTGGAAGGGCGGCCAAGTAAGCTATTTCCTGAACTTCAAGTTCATCCAGGGATTTGCCGAAGTAATTAAGAGCCGCTGCTGCAACACCATATGAGTTTTGCCCGAGATAAATTTCATTTAAGTATAGCTCTAAAATCTGATCTTTGGTGAAAGTCTGTTCAATCCGATAAGAAAGGATCGCTTCTTTAATTTTTCGCTCGAAGGCCACTTCACCGGATAGCAAGAAGTTCTTTGCCACCTGCTGCGTGATGGTCGATGCCCCGACCGGGCGTCTATTTGTAATGACATTTTTGACGTTGGTGAGCACCGCACGCACGAGACCCTTAAAATCAATACCGATATGGGTATAGAAATTTTGATCTTCCGCTGACAGAAAAGCTTCTTTTACTTTTGGCGGAATGGCATTGATGGGAACAAACAGGCGTTTTTCGCGTGCATATTCCTTAATCAGGCTTCCATCGCCAGCATAGACCCGACTTACTACTGGTGGTTCATAATCTGCTAGCTGCTTATAATCAGGAAGGTCACGGCCAAATGAATAAAGAATATAAAGGCCACCAAGCACCGCCATGATGCCGGAAACCAGGGTAAAGACCACAAGTCCACCTAATATGTTCTTCCATTTTTTCGACAACTTAAACACCTTTAATTCCGCTCACTATGAATCAGCCATCAATTTAGGCGCAAATTATGACATACTTAAGGCACAATCAAGTTAATTTAGGGTAGTATTTTAGCTAATATTTGCTGATTTTACTATTTAAAGTGCAACTTCGAACAATTTGAACGCTGCAAATGCAAAAAAAGCCGCAAATAATGTGTCAACAACGCGCCTGACAGATAGATAAAAACTAGCTATTTTCTCAACTGAGAAAAAATAAGCATAACAATTATACACAACTAGAGCGATGGATATACAACCGCTTACGATATAAACAGGTGCAAATTCAGGTGCGTCGTCAGTTAGACCCATGGACATAATCGCAATCCACCCCAGCATTGCTTCGGGATTTGACATATGAACCGTGTAACCTTTGAGATAAAAATATCTCTTTTTCCAATCCAGATCTGGTGGCTTTATTTCCGGCGTGGTGAGCACCCGGATACCGGAACAATAGGCCAGATACGATAGATAACAACCACCAAAAAGCTGAATGGCAGTGACACCATTAGGAAATGCTGCGAGTAGCGCGGAAACACCAATCGCTGCCGATGTCCCCCAGGTTAGAGCACCGGTAATAACACCCCCCGCGACACCAAAGGCAGGTTTTCTACCCTGCATCATCGCGGTACTAATGATCGTTAAACTTGATGGTCCAGGGCTAATAATAATCACAAAGGTAGTGACATAAATGAGCGCCAATGTGTCAAGATAATCGATCAAAAAACCTTTCGAATTATACCTTAATTATATGCGTAATTTTCTTCGAAATACTGGTCCAACGCATTGAGGATCGCGCGGCCGATTTTATCCTGTGTTTCCTTCTGCATAAGTAGTTTTGCATCCGTTGGATTGGTCAAATATCCCATTTCAAGTAGTACCGATGGCACATCAATCCCCTTAAGAACAGCAAAATTTGCTGATCTGAGGCTTCTTTTTCGAACCGTAACCGCTTTACTCAGTTCATTAGACAGTTCTTGAGCATAACGGTTAGACAAGTTCATGGTTTCCTGTTTGACCAGATCAATCAGAATGTTTTGAACAATATCGGACTCGTCGCCCATATCCACGCCGGCAATCACATCTGCTTTATTTTCCCGCGCCGCCAGCAGTTCCGCTTCTCGGTCTGATGCTTTTTCGGTCAGCGTATAAATGGTTGCACCACGTACACTCGGAAGTCGAAAAGCGTCCGCATGAATTGAAATGAAAAAGTCCGCATTATTATTATGGGCCACCAGGCTGCGATCCCGAAGTCTGAGAAAAACATCCCGATCCCGTGTAAGGATCACTCTATATCGGCCGGACGCTTCAAGAATTCTTTTAATGTTTCGGGACGCTGACAACGTGACATTTTTCTCTGAAATACCATTTATGCGCACACCACCAAGGTTCCCTGGATCATGTCCGCCGTGCCCGGGATCAATTACAATCACTTTTTTGCTTGAAGGCGCCCTGATCGCGGGGGTGCGGCTTGTGCTGATCACAGACGACCTTGCAGCTGCAGGTCTCGAAAGGGACGCATTAAAAGCCGTCTGGGTTATTCTTTCAAAATCAAACACCAGTCTGTCCGCTTTGCCACCATCACCCTTAATAACAAAGGATGTGGCAATTCTTACCGGATTTTTTAAATCCAGCACAATACGTGATGTACCCGGAGTATAAAGACCATAGCGATAATTGTTAATAAGTCCGCGACCGGTTGCTCCGCCGGGGCCAATATCCCAAGTCACTTCGTCCAGATCAATTACAATTCGGTTCGGGTTAGCAAGGCTGAATGTGCGAAAAGCTGGACTTCCATTCACTTCAAGTACAAAGCGTGTTTTATTGTCATCCCCGCCAAGGCGCGCAGCCGTTACAGACGGCGGTGCAGCGAAAACTTGGCTCGCCGTAAGGACCATTAAAATCAGAACGGAGATAATAAAGCGAAACGATATAAACTGGTTCGGGTACACCAAAAATATCCTAATTAGTCAGTCAAAGCACTGCACAAAGACTTATAGTAAGAACATGAGTTCTAAAAATTCATTAACGTTTTTAATATAAAATGATGATTTCAAAAAGTATTTTTTGATTTTTAGTGCTTTTCGGTTGTTAATATGTGACTTAATCACTATGTTAGAGTCAATCATATAGATAGGCACAAATATTGCTGAAAATATGATGCCGAAAATAAATTCAGTAAATGAACTTACCATTAGGCGCTAAATTTTTGAAATAAGAAGAAAATTTCTGGCGAAAATGCTGGAAACAAAAAAAATTATGAATTTACGCATAAGCAGCCCAAAGAGTAGCCAAGCGATCACAAAAGAAGTGTCTTTTGTGACGACGAGCAATATTGTTCTCTTTCCTAAGTCTGCAGATGCCCTATCACTAAACCAAATTACCAAAACAAATCAAAAACCAGCACGCCAAGACGTCGCAAACGACAGGTCAGGCTCGAGCGGTTTTTGTCATGGAGATACAATTAATGTCAATTCGTATGTTGATCGACGCCTCCCACCGGGAAGAGACCCGTGTGGCCATCGTCGACGGAAATCAGCTGGAGGACTTCGATTATGAAAGTTCTGCCAAGAAACAACTCAAAGGTAGCATCTATCTCGCAAAAGTAACGCGCGTTGAGCCATCCCTGCAAGCTGCATTCGTAGATTACGGTGGAAACCGTCATGGTTTTCTTGCCTTTAGCGAAATTCACCCTGACTATTATCAGATCCCTGTCGCCGACAGGGAAGCCTTGATTGCGGCCGAAGCAGAAGCAAACGCCGATCTTCTCGAAGACGACGCAGAAGAAGAAAAGCCAAAAAAGCGCCGTAGAAGAAGGACCAGAAAAAAAGCTGCCAGTGAAGAGGTAACTGAAACAGAAGCTGAAACTTCGGACGAAGACGCAAAGTCAGAAGACAAAAAAGAAGAAAAGGCTGAAGCAAAGAACCAAAAGTCCGACGACGAGCCGGAAGCTGAAGAAAAAGAAGAAAAAACCGAAGAAGAAGAGAAACCAAAGAAAAAGCGTGGCCGTCCAAAAAAATCTACAACTAAAGCAGAAGCAACCAAAGACTCAGATGTCATCGAAGAAGACATCGAAGCTGATGCAGAAGAAGAAGCACCTGACGCAGGAGATGCATCCGACGACAATGACAATGATGATATAGAAGAAGAAACAGAAGAAGAAGCTTCGGAAAAAGAAACAGAGGATGATGACGCTGAAGAAGCGGATCCTAAAGAAGCTGCGCGCTCTGAAGAAGAAGAGGAAGAGCGCCTTCGTATAAGAGCCGCAAAACGTCTTCGTTACAAATATAAAATCCAGGAAGTAATTAAGAAAAATCAAATAATCCTGATCCAGGTGGTAAAGGAAGAACGCGGCAATAAAGGTGCGGCGCTGACAACCTATCTCTCCCTGCCTGGACGCTACTGCGTTCTGATGCCGAATACCCTGCATGGCGGCGGTGTGAGCCGCAAAATCGCCAACATTAAAGACCGCAAAAAACTTAAAAATGTTCTGGCGAGTCTTAATATGCCAAGGGGCCACGCTTGTATCATCCGTACTGCTGGTAGTGACCGGACCAAAGCGGAAATCAAACGGGATTATGATTACTTAAGACGCATGTGGGAAGCGATCCGCGAACTCACTCTTAAATCCATTGCCCCAGCGCAAATTTATGAGGAAGGCAATCTGATTAAGCGCAGCATCCGGGACCTTTATACCCGAGACGTGGGTGAAATTATCGTTGATGGGGAAAGTGGTTACAAAACCGCAAAAGAATTTATGGGTATGCTAATGCCCAGCCACGCGAAGAAGGTCAAAAATTATAAAGACGAGATCCCCCTCTTCCAACGCTATCAAGTTGAAAACAGCCTTGATGAAATTTATAGCCCGACGGCACAGCTAAAATCTGGCGGCTATATTGTTATCAACCCGACGGAAGCGCTTGTAGCAATTGATGTGAACTCAGGACGTGCAACCAAAGAACATAATATTGAAGAAACGGCACTCAAGACCAATCTTGAAGCCGCAGAAGAAGTTGCAAGACAACTTAAACTGCGCGATATGGCTGGTCTTGTTGTGATCGACTTCATCGATATGGAAGAGCCGCGCAATAATCGCGCAGTTGAACGCAAAATGAAAGCCTGCCTTAAAAATGACCGCGCCCGCATACAAGTGGGACGGATAAGTTCCTTTGGTTTGATGGAAATGTCACGTCAAAGGCTCCGGGTGGGCGTTCTTGAAAGCAGCACCAATATTTGTCCACATTGTGATGGTAGTGGTCTACTGCGTTCGGTTGAATCGCAAAGTCTTCATATTCTTCGCATTATTGAAGAAGAAGGCATTAAGGCACGAAACTCCAAATTTGTGGTTTATCTACCCTCTAAAGTGGCAGTTTATATCCTGAACAACAAGCGACACAAGCTTCTTGACCTTGAACAGCGCTATGACTTCAGTGTGGCCATTGCGATTGACGATGAACTCACGGCTTCCGCTTACCGAATGGAAAGATCAGGAAAGCCATCACGGAACGCGAAGAAGAAAAAAGAGTCCCTGCGTCTGGGCCGTGATGTGAACAAACTGATTGATGTCACAGAAGAAGATGTTAGCCCCGAGGAAGAAACAAAGGATCGTCCGCGCCGTCGTCGCAGAAGACGTGGAGGCCGTAACCGTAACAGAAATGCGAAAGCAGAACGAAACGAAAATTCGGAAATTCAAGCAGACGAAAATGCAGATGCCACTGATGATAATCAGGAAAAAGGACGCCGTAAACGTCGACCTCGCAGAGGCAGAAAAGCGGCTCATGACAACAATCAGGAGGCAGCAGAACAGGTAGAATCACCTGCAGAAGAAGTAGAAGCCAAAGCAGCCGAGGAAGAAAAACCAAAAGCCCGCCGCGGACGCCGCAAGAAATCTGAAGACGCAGACAACGCCCCAGATGAAAAAGTAGCAGAAGAGGCAAAGGCCGAGGAAGAAAAGCCAAAAAAAGCACCAAGAAAGCGCGCTGCAGCGAAAAAAACGAAGCCAAAGACTGAGGAAAAAACCGAAGCCGAGCCTAAAGGTGATGAAGCTGAAGAGAAGCCAAAGAAAGCACCAAGAAAACGTGCTGCAGCGAAGAAAGCGAAACCAAAGGCTGAAGAAAAAGTAGCGGAAGAGAATACAACGGCCGAAGAACCAAAAGAGACAAAGCCCAAGAAAAAGGGCTGGTGGTCGCGCTAATAAAGATGATTTCAATGAATAAAACCCGGAAATTAATGTTCCGGGTTTTATTTTTGTCATATTTTGCGGCTACAAGGATATTCAGACTATATTCAGGGACAATTTGTTTAAATCTGCCATTGATTGACGTAACTAGGCTAAAGGCATAAGATAAGCCCATGATTAAAAATATACTTTTCAAGTTTTTTGCTGCCTTTGTGATCTTCAGCTTCACACTCTCGAATGTGGCTGTGGCACAAGGTCGTGGGATATCAATCCTGCGCGATGCGGAAATTGAACAGATAATCAGGGATATGTCAGAGCCTATCTTCATCGCGGCAGAACTGGATCCTATTGCCGTCGATACATATCTGCTAAATGATACCACTATCAACGCCTTTGTAACCGGCGGGCAAAATGTGTTCATCCATTCGGGGCTGCTACTCGCTGCTGAAAACGCCAATCAAGTGATCGGCGTGATTGCCCACGAAACGGGCCATATTTCCGGTGGGCATCTCCATACCCGCAGTGAAGGTATGTCGCAGATGGCTACATATAGCTTGATGGGCGTACTTCTTGGTGTTGCCGCCATGGCTGTTGGTGCACCGCCAGACGTAGGAATTGCTGCAACGTCACTTGGCACGCATACCGGAGTTATGTCGATGTTCAGATTTACGCGAAATCAGGAATCCTCCGCTGATCAGGCAGCAATTGATTTTCTTGATGCGACAGGGCAGTCCGGAAGAGGCCTGGTAGAGTTTTTTGAAATTCTCGGCGACCAGGAACTGGTTCCAGAAAAATATCAGGACCCTTACGCCAGAACCCACCCGATGAATTCTGACCGTATTGACGCGATCATTGATCGTGTTCAGGAATCTCCATTTTATGATGCGCAGACCCATCCGGATATTGAACGCAAATTTCTACTGCTTCAGGCAAAACTATTTGGATATTTAAAACCGCTTCACGCGACCATGGTGCGCTATCCAATCGGAGATAACAGCATAAATGCTCGTTATGCCAGAACATTTGCTTATCAACAGTCAGACCGTTTTGATGAAGCCATCGCCGAAATCGATACTTTGATTGCCGACTATCCGGACAATCCATTCTTCCATGAAACAAAAGGGCAAACCCTTTATGAAAATGGCTATGTGGAAGAAAGCATCGAGCCATATAGAACCGCCGTAGAGCTGCTACCGGAATCTAATCTCCTGCGCATGTCCTATGCCCAATCATTGGTTAGCGTTGATAAAGAAGAATATCTTGATGAAGCCATTACGCAGCTTGAAATCGCCCTTGAAGCAGAACCAAACAACAGCTTCGGTTGGAGACAGGCCTCCATGGCTTACCACCGTAACGATGACCTGGGTATGACTCACTATTCCACCGCGCAGCATTTTTTGCTAACTGGAGATATCAGAGGAGCGATGATCAATGCCCGAAAAGCGCTGGAACTTCTGCCACCAAATTCTCCTAAATGGCTTAAAGCGCAGGATATTATGATGGCTGGTGCTGCCAATATGGATTCACGCACGCTTAAAGAACAAGAACGCAGGGAACGAGAACAAAAAGAACGCCAAAAGCAGCGAAACAGGAGTTAATGTATGAGGGTCCCCCATTTTGTAGCCGTACTTGGCCTGGCCATTGTGTCAGCCCTGGCTTTTATGAATTTTGGAAATGCGCAGCAGGAAGATACACTCTCTGATGCGCAAAAGGATGAGATCAATCAAATGATCCGTCAATATATTTTGAACAATCCCGAAATCATTCCGGAAGCAGTTGAAGTGCTGCGTGCGCGCCAAAATGCTGCCGCCATAATGAGGTCACAGGACCAGCTCCTGAATGATGGCTATAGTTATGTAGCCGGAAACGAAGACGGTGATATCACAATTGTAGAATTTTATGATTATAACTGTGGCTACTGCAAGCAGGTCCCAGAAATTCTCTCTCGCCTGGTCGATGAGGATAAAAACCTAAGAGTGGTCTTTAAAGAGCTTCCGATTCTCGCTGAATCCTCCACTTTTGCATCAATGGCGGCAATGGCAGCGATGAAACAGAACAAATTCATTGAATTTCACAATGCGATGATGAAGAACAGGCGCTCCCTTGATGAGGATCTTGTGCTTCAAATCGCCCGTGATGCTGGCCTTGACGAAGAAGTTTTGATCAAGGATATGGCCGATCCGGAAATCGAAGCCAACATTATGCGCACCAAGTATCTTGTTCAAAATATTGGCATTTCCGGAACCCCTGGTTTTGTGATAGGTGACCGGATCATGCCAGGTTTCCGGTCATATGATGAGCTAAAAGAAGTGATCGCAGAGGTTCGCGAAACTCGCCAAATGTAATAATTAGAACATTTCTAAAATAATCAAAAAACCGGGCTTCACAGTCCGGTTTTTTCGTGTCATAAGTGCTTCTTTATTATTTATTTGAGACATTCTTCGGAGCTTCAATCTATGGCCACTGAGCACAAAACAAAAGTCCTGATTATTGGTTCCGGCCCTGCCGGATATACCGCCGCAATCTACGCTGCACGCGCGAACCTTGAACCGATCATTGTGCAAGGAATGGAGCCAGGTGGACAGCTCACAATTACTACGGACGTTGAAAATTACCCCGGATTTGCCGAAGTGATCCAGGGGCCCTGGCTTATGGAACAAATGAAGGGTCAGGCGGAAGCGGTAAATACCACCATCATCACAGATTTCATCACAGATGTTGATTTCTCATCCCGCCCGTTTGTGTGTAAAGGCGACAGCGGTGATACTTATATCGGTGATACAGTTGTCATCGCCACCGGCGCGCAGGCCAAATGGCTTGGACTTCCGTCCGAAGATGAATTTCAGGGTCGCGGCGTATCGGCTTGCGCCACATGCGATGGTTTCTTTTACCGCGGTAAGGATGTGATTGTTGTGGGGGGTGGCAATACCGCCGTGGAGGAAGCGATATTCCTTACCAACTTTGCATCGAAAGTGATCCTTATTCATCGCCGCGATGAACTGCGCGCAGAAAAAATTCTGCAAGACCGTCTCTTTAAGAACGAAAAAATCGAATGTGTCTGGGACAGTCAACTTGAAGAAATCGTCGGTGAAGAAGGCCCAATGGGCGGCGTTACCGGCGTGCGGATCAAGAATGTCAAAACCGGCCAAGAAAGTGAAATCGCCGCACATGGTGTTTTCATCGCCATCGGTCACGCCCCGGCAACCGCGCTCTTTAAAGGCAAAGTGGAAATGAATGATCACGGCTATATCGATACCGCACCGGACAGCACAGCTACCAACGTTCCAGGTGTCTATGCAGCGGGCGATGTGACAGACGACAAATACCGTCAGGCGGTGACTGCAGCCGGTATGGGTTGCATGGCCGCACTTGAAGCTGAGCGTTTTATTGCAGAGCACGAATAACCATATTATAGTGCCCTATGGATTGGGATAAGTTACGGATATTTCATGCAGTTGCGATGGCGGGTAGTTTCACTCATGCGGGTGACACCTTGGGCCTAAGCCAGTCTGCGGTCAGTCGTCAAATCCGAACACTTGAAGACAGCTTACAAACATCCCTATTCAATCGTCATGCGCGCGGCCTGATCCTGACCGATGAAGGCGAAACACTGTTCGAGACCACCAAAGACGTGGTTTCAAAAATCCATGTTACCGAACAAAAAATCCTTGAAGGTACAGAAATCCCGCGTGGCAACCTGATTGTCACGACTACCAACTCGTTTGGTTCCACCTGGATGATGCACAACATTAAAAAGTTTATGGATAAATATCCCGACATTCATGTGCAGATGCTAATCGCAGATGAGGATTATGACCTGCTCACACGGGAAGCGGATGTGGCGATCCGGTTTCACCCGACCGAACATTTGGACCTGATACAAAAACGGATCGGAACCTTTCACTATAATCTTTATGCCTCACCGGAGTATCTCAATAAATTCGGCTGGCCACAAAAGGCAGAAGATCTGGATGATCATCACCTGGTAACCTACGGTGATCTCAATACCAGCCCCATCGAAGATATTGACTGGGTGCTAGAAGCTGGAGCCGTCAAAAAACGTAAACCCATTCTCGAAATTAATAATATTTATGGCGTGCTGCAGGCGATCAAGGCCGGCATTGGAATTGGATCTCTTCCTGACTATCTGGTGCGTGGCACCACAAACATTACCAAGATCCTTGAAGACAGTCAGACGCACGAATTTCCGGCCTATTTTGTCTATACTCAGGAGCTTCGCAGTTCCAAAAGAATCGCCGCTTTTCGTGAATTTATTGAAAAAGAGTTCAAAAAATCGATTTTTTGAGCCCTATGTTTTCACCTATAACATGTTGATTTAATACATATTTTATCAAAATTAACTAGTTATGCGTTTTTTGCATGGCTGCAACGCCTTTTTTGGTGGTACTCATTCCAAAAACAATCAGCTATAACCCTAATCAGATGTTGAGAAACATCGCTGAATAATTCTTTAATTATTTCAGTTCTGCGTTGGATCGCATCCTCCCCCTTTTCGATCCAACGCCTGTTTCATAATCTCCCCAAGATATGAAACCTCCCTATATTTTGTGAACTTGCCGGGTATCCCTACCCGGCATTTTTTTTGGCTTAGAATTTTTTTTACATGGTGATCAATCATGTAAACCTAAGTCATCTAATTTAGTTGAGATAGATTAGTTTCAAGCTATTTGAATTTGCAATGCAGGTAGTATCAACTCCTTTTACATTTACGCTACGGCCAGCTATCATCGCAGATAATGCCATAGCATAAGCCTCCTTCATACTTGGCACTGAAAGATCAAGCAAAAAATACCTTGATTGGCCACTTGTTCTGCATGGAGTTGAGTAGTATTGCCCGAGCGACAAAAATACTACATTTGAATTACTCAAATCATTAACCCAAAGCTCGGTTATTTTACCGGATTGAGAAACAGTCCCAGCAAAGGACGACTGCATCAAAACTATGCTCGCAAAAACTGAAAATATTAAAATTCTAAATTGAAACAACATATTTATCCCCCAAAATTTAATTCGTTGATATTAAGAGTAAAAGTTTCATCAGTTTTCTATTGGTCTAACTCAGCGTCTATTCCGCTGAACATTTCAGATGTTCACTTAACCAATGAAACGGCTTCACCTTAGCACTATATGATTTAACATGCATTCAAATTTATCAAACACCAGACCACCGGCTTTTCTGAGGTTGTCACAGTCGCCACGGGTACTATATGCGATGACTTCCATTCCGGCGGCGACGGCCCCCTGAACGCCGGGAACGCTATCTTCGATGACCAGGCATTTTGCCGGCTCGACACCCATCTGATCAGCGGCGAAGAGATATAGATCGGGATATGGTTTACCCCGTTCCACCTGGGTCGTGCTGAAAATGCGGCCTTCGAAACATTGCTTGAGACCTGTTATTCCCAGTGTCACATCCATTTTTTCAAAACTGCCACTGGAAGCAACGCAGATTTGAGTGCCCCGTGCGATGAGTTCCTTGATCAGCTCCTCAACGCCGGGAACGGCCTTAAGTTCCGCTTCAAAGGCCGCGAAGGTTTTGACTTGAAGTACATCAAGGAAATCATCAGGAAGCTTCCGTCCCAAAAGATCCTCTGAAATGCTTACAACCGACGCCATGGACCGGCCCACATAAGTCTTGATCACTTCGTCAAGCGTCATGTGGAGCCCATGTTCCGCAAGTGCATCACGCAGAAGCGGATTGGCAATGGCTTCGCTGTCCACGAGCACGCCGTCGCAGTCAAAAATGACGAGATCAAATTCCATTATTATTTAAGCGCCTCGCATGCGGTCTTGATGCGGGTGCAGGCTTCCACCAAAATATCATCAGAGGTGGCGTAGCTAATCCGAAAATGCGGCGAAAGACCAAAGGCTTCCCCGTGTACTACAGCGACACCGACACTTTCCAGCAGGTAAGTCGAGACATCCAGATCGGATTCGAGCGTCTTGCCGTCCGGTGTCACCTTGCCGATAAGTCCGGCGCAGCTTGGATAGACATAAAAGGCCCCTTCAGGTGTGGGACATTCAAGCCCCGGTACATTATTGATCATTTCCACAACAAGATCACGGCGTTTTTTAAAGGCTTCCGCGCGCACCTGTAAATATCCTTGATCCCCATCAAGGGCGGCAATGGTGGCGATTTGTGAAATGGAGCATGGATTTGATGTGCTTTGGCTTTGCACTTTACGCATAGCGCTGATGAGTTCTTCGGGACCCCCGGCATAACCAATACGCCAACCAGTCATGGCGTAAGCTTTGGCAACTCCATTCATGGTCAGGGTCCGGTCCTTCAGTTTTGGTTCCACCGCTGCGGGCGTATAAAACTGAAAACCGTCATAGACAATGTGCTCATAAATATCATCGGCAAAAATCCACACATGCGGGTAGTTAAGCAGAACATCCGTAAGCTTCTTCATTTCATCATAACTATAGGCCGCCCCGGTTGGGTTCGACGGTGAGTTGATAACCACCCATTTGGTGCTGGGGGTTATTGCCGCTTCGAGCTGCGCGGCCGACATTTTAAAGCCATTTTCAATACCGGCTTCCACGATTACCGGCGTGCCGCCGGCAAGCAATGTCATGTCCGGATAGCTTACCCAATATGGTGCCGGGATGATCACTTCATCCCCTTCATTGAGGGTCGCGACGAAGGCGTTATAAATGGTATGCTTACCACCGCAATTCACCGAAATATTTTCGCGGCCGTAATCAAGGCCATTTTCGCGTCTGAATTTACGGGAAATCGCATCTTTTACTTCCGGAAGTCCGTCCGCAGGAGTATATTTGGTTTTTCCCTGCAGGATTGCCTGAATACCCGCGTCTTTCACATAATCAATGGTATCAAAATCCGGCTCCCCCGCGCCAAGGCCGATCACGTCCTTACCGGCAGCGCGAAGCTCGGCGGCTTTACTGGTGACAGCGATAGTTGGGGAAGGTTTTATACGCCCGAGGGCATCAGCAATAAAGGCCATTTTTGGCTCCTGAAATATAAAAAATATATGCGCTGAAGGTAAGTGAACTCTCATTTTTTCGCAAGTGTGAAAATACTGAAAATCAACCATTGCAATGAGAACAAAAAGAGGACATTATACCCCCATGAGTCAGGAATACAGCCTCGCCTCCCCAACCATTTTGAAGCCGCGCGAATATTACGAACGGCCCCAAAAAACGGAAGGAGGCATTAAATTTAAAATCGAAAGCGACTTTGTTCCCTCCGGTGATCAACCAAAGGCGATTGATGCTCTTGTGGAAGGGCTTGAAGACGGGCTGATTGATCAGGTGCTGCTCGGGGTCACCGGTTCCGGTAAAACATATACTATGGCGCAGGTCATTGAACGGACCCAACGCCCGGCGCTGATCATGGCCCACAACAAAACGCTCGCAGCCCAGCTTTACGGGGAAATGAAGCAGTTCTTCCCCAATAACTCGGTTGAATATTTCGTATCCTACTATGATTATTATCAGCCTGAGGCCTATGTTCCCCGCTCCGATACCTTCATTGAAAAAGACGCAAGCATCAACGAAAGCATTGACCGCATGCGCCACGCCGCCACCCGCGCGGTGTTTGAACGGGATGATGTGATTATTGTGGCGTCGGTGTCCTGTATTTACGGTATGGGTGCGGCGGAAACTTACCTTCAAATGGCGATCCAATTTGAACAAGGTATGCTTTATGAACAGCGGAAATTATTGCGCGATTTGGTAGAGCTTCAGTATAGGCGCAATGATACCGCCTTCACTCGCGGTGCATTTCGCGTACGCGGCGATGTAATAGAAATATTCCCAAGCCACTTCGAAGACCGGGCCTGGCGACTTGATTTCTTTGGAGATGAGCTTGAAAAAATCACCCTGTTTGATCCGCTTACTGGCGAAAAAATTGAACAATTACAGTCAGTTAAACTATATGCCAACAGTCATTATGTCACCCCCGGTCCCAGCATGGATCAGGCGATTAAAACCATAAAGGCGGAGCTTGACTGGAAGCTCAAGGATTATGAAGCACAAGGAAAAATCCTTGAAGCTGCGCGGCTGGAGCAGCGCACCAAGTTCGATCTTGAAATGCTCACCGCCACAGGTGTGTGTGCGGGCATTGAAAATTATTCGCGCCATCTTACTGGTCGAAATCCCGGCGAAGCACCACCGACGCTCTTTGAGTATCTTCCTGAAAATATGCTGCTGTTCATGGATGAAAGCCATGTAAGCGTGCCGCAAATCGGCGGCATGTCCAAAGGGGACTATAGCCGTAAATCAACGCTGGCTGAATTTGGTTTTAGACTTCCAAGTTGTATCGACAACCGCCCGCTTAAATTTTCCGAATGGGAGTATTTTAGGCCACAATCCATTTATGTCTCTGCCACACCCGGCCCATGGGAGCTGGAGCAAACCGGCGGTGACTTTGTTGAGCAGGTGATCCGGCCAACAGGGCTTACCGACCCACCTGTTGAAATCCGCCCTGTGGATACACAGGTTGACGACCTTCTTCATGAAGTAAAGGACGTGATCGACAAAGGACACCGGGTTTTGGTCACCACCCTTACCAAACGAATGGCAGAGGATTTGTCAGAATATATGCATGACAGCGGGCTTAAGGTTCGTTACATGCATTCGGACATTGATACCCTGGAGCGCATTGAAATCATTCGTGATTTACGGCTTGGTGTGTTTGATATATTGATCGGTATCAACCTGCTTCGGGAAGGTCTTGATATCCCGGAAACTGGCCTTGTCGCAATCCTTGACGCGGATAAGGAAGGGTTCCTTCGTTCGGAAACATCACTAATCCAAACCATTGGACGCGCCGCGCGTAATGTGGACAGTAAAGTGATCCTTTACGCCGATAAGGAAACAAATTCGATCCGCGCTGCCATGGCAGAAACCGATCGCCGCCGCAAAATTCAGCAGACCTTTAATGAAGAGCACGGCATCACACCTGAAAGTATCAAAAAGTCCATCGGTGATATTGTCGGTGATACAGCCGAAGGGGATCATGTCACCGTGTCGCTGGATACGGACGGGACCAACAATATGGTCGGTCATAACCTGCGCAGTTACATCGAGGGGCTTGAAAAAACCATGCTTGAAGCCGCCGCCAACCTTGAATTTGAGGAAGCCGCAAAACTGCGCGATGAAATCAAGCATCTGGAAAATAAAGAACTCGGCATTGATTTTGACCCAATGGCGCGCCCCGAACGCCCCGAAGGCCGTTCCACCCTTGGCAAACCCGGCACAAGACAGTACCGTAAGAAAAGAGGGACACCAACACCCAGAAAGTTTTAGACTTTTCTTATAAACTTTCATTTACAAGTACTTGTTAACCATTTTTTAGCCATCATACACTAACTATTTATGTCGTGTGGGGACACAGGTTAATTACCGGTTCTTTAAAGAGCTGGCAAAATATAGCTATTAAGGTCGAAAAATGTTTAGAGGAATTCGTAAACTGGTATCGGCGTTCGCCATACTAAAAATAACAATCATAATAAGTAACACCACACACTCTCAGGAATATTCAGCAGACAAAGCAAAACTTGAGCAATACAAGCCTTTGTATGAAAGATCACAGAATATTCCCTTTCCGGAAGACAACCCCTACTCTTTGGAAAAATCAACGCTTGGCAAAATGCTCTTTTTTGATCAACGCCTATCCGGTGGTCAGAATATGAGTTGTGCCACATGCCACAATCCTTCATTTGGATGGGAAGTCCCATTTCCAACTGCGATTGGATCTCACAATTTACCACTGAATCGTCATGCACCTACCGTTTTTAACGTCGCCTGGGGCGAGGATTATTTTTGGGATGGCCGTGCACCTACACTGGAAGAACAAGCGGCGGGACCAATTCAGGCGCCTGAAGAAATGAATATGACATTCCCCGTTCTGATCGAAAGACTTTATAACATTCCTGCATATGTCGAGTGGTTCAGCAAAGCGTTCCCTGACCAGAATATATCAGAGGATACAATAACAAAATCGATCGCCACATACCAAAGAACAATCGTTTCCGGCATCAGCCCATTCGATAAATGGGTTAAAGGTGACGAGAATGCAATTTCAGATTCTGCAAAAAGAGGATTCATCCTATTTAACGAGAAGGCGGAATGTAGCGCTTGCCACACTGGATGGAATTTCACAGATCAAAAATATCATGACATAGGGTTACCCGGCGATGATATGGGGAGATCAGCAATAGAGGATGGTAACATCAAAAACGACTATGCATTCAAAACGCCTACACTAAGAAATCTAACTCAACGTTCACCGTTCATGCATGATGGCAGTATTTATGATCTGGAAACTGTCATCGCTCACTATCAATCTGGTGGCATTCCGAGAGAATCTCTTTCGGAACTCATGTCGCCATTGATGCTCGAAGATGAAGAAGTCAGTGATCTTCTTTCTTTTTTACGCAGTTTGACCGCTGAAAAAGATGAACTAGTCCTGCCAATATTACCAAATTAAGGCGGAGGGAAAATCATGACTATTAGAAATAAACTTATAATCGCTTTCTGTTCGGTTCTTTTGTTATCACTGGCACAGGGCGGGTACGTATTGTATTCGCTTACCAAAACAAACAATCAAAACATAGAACAATTGCAGGGCGGTCTTAACGCCGTTGACAGTGCACATAAAATCCAGGCGGAATTTAATCAGGCTCAATTGGATGTTGAAAATATTTTGTCGCAGTCAACATTTGTTACTTCCGAAGAAGCTCTTGCAACTCTACAAATGCACACCAACTACATGAACGAGTATATAGACAATCTCGCCTACTTGATTGATAATGCTAATAAAATTGAACTCGCCAAGCAAAATTTGACCGTCTGGAACGACAATGTTGCACGCTATTTTTCCAATAGCAATGCCACTAGTATACCTGCCCCCGACATGCTCACAGTATCGCAATCGAATTTGACAAATTCTATCTCTGAACTTGCATCAACAGCGCTCACAAACGCTGGAAGTGTTAAGGTAACTTCAGATGCAGATTTGCAAAAGACCATTGTAATTTCCATCGCTTTAATAATTGCCGTGTTTACATTGGCATCGGCAGTAGCATACCTGATTTCCCAGCATATCTCTGGTTCCATCAATAGCTTGTCTAGAACCATGAAAAGCTTGGCAGATGGAAACATAGATGTTCAGATTCCATTTACGTCCCGTAAAGATGAAATTGGCGGCATGGCAAAAAGTCTTGGCTATTTTCAACAAAATGAAAATGAACGACGTTCCCTGATCAAGGAACAGGAACTAGCTAACAGGAAGGCTGAAGCTGAAAAGCAAAAACGCGCTGCTGAACAAGAGCAAGCGCGATTAGCTGAAGAGCGCCGACTCAAGGTACAGGAGGAAAAACAAGCTATGGAGAAAAAGGCGCTTGTTGAAAATCTTGTACATGAGTTCAAAGGGGTTATCGACAACGTAATGTCAGAAGTAAAATCCCAGTCAGAAAACATGACTGGTCAAGCCAACGCAGTTGGTGGAACCGCTGAAAAATCAAGTCATATAACAACCAAAGCTGACGACTTATCGGTGACTTTATCGTCCTCTCTTGAAAACATGTTTGCAGCGGCACGCGATGTGGACGACAGTGTAAACCAGATGCGCGACCGTGTTAAACGATCTTCGGAAATCGCCAAGACCGGGGTGGATCTTTCGAAAGAAACAACCGACAAGATGGATACGCTAGCCCAATCGGCCACTCAGGTTAATAATGTTGTGAAGCTTATCGAAGATATTGCAGCAAAAACCAATCTTCTTGCCCTAAACGCGACCATTGAAGCTACAAGGGCTGGTGAAGCAGGTAAAGGATTTGTTGTGGTTGCTTCAGAAGTAAAGGCACTTGCAAATCAAACCAGGACCGCCACAGCAGAAATTGAGAAATATATTTCCGAAATGCTTGAAGCTACAGATGACGCTGATTCTTCAATCAAGAGTGTAAATGCAACAATTCAGGAAATGGATAACATTACTGTAGGCGTGGCAGAAACACTTGATATTCAAGAAAATGTTGTTGCTTCAATCACTCAGCAGTCAAATGAAGCCTCCTCCTTGATAAGCGAGCTAGCAAAGCATGTCTCGACAGTAAGAAAGAATACACAAATCAACCTTACACGCAGCCAGGATCTACACCATGCAGCTGAAAAACTTTCTGAGACAGCTGAAGATTTGAGTACACGATCAGATGCATTTGTTGAACGATTAATCGCCAATTAATAAGTCTCTTAAATCAAGGTGGCGAATAATTGTTATTCGCCACCACATCCAATATTCGACAAACTGAAACGTAACTTGTAAACTAAACTCCTCTCGGGGAGTGATTAATGTTTAGAGAAGCAAAAGATTTTATCGATAACAAAATCGATCGGCGGACATTTATGTCGAGGCTCCGCGATGTTGGTGTCTCCACCGTTGGGGCCGGCACCATTGCCAGCTCCCTTTCCATCCCCGCAGTATCGGCGCAGGAAAATGATGCCCCAGAAGCCAGCCGGATGACAGAAAATCTGACAGGTGGAGAGCTTATGGCAGAATTTCTTATTGAATGGGATGTGCCCTATGTGTTTGGTCTTGCCGGGTCGGAAGAAGTGGGCTTTCTGGATGCGCTCGTTGACCGGGACGAACTGAATTACGTGACCTGTATCCACGAAAACGCTGCCATGGCCATGGCTGATGGCTACAGCCGCGCAACAGGGAATACATCAATTGTGAACCTGCACAGTGTAGCGGGCGCCGCCTACGCTCTTGGGCAGATGGTGAGCTGCTATCGGGACCGGACCCCTGTCGTAGTCACCGCCGGACGGCAAACCACCGAATATCGCGGCAGCAATGGATTCCTTGAGGCACCAAATCTGCATAAACTGCCCAGCGAATATGCCCAGTGGACCTGGGATGTGACCAGCGCCAACACCATCACAGAGACATTGAGGCGCGCCTTTATGCTTTCGGAAGCGCCGCCCGGTGGGCCAACGTTCCTTACTTTTTCAAAAGACCATTGGGAAACGCGCGTGGAGAGCGCAGAAATCATCCCCCGCTCGAGATCCATGGTCGATACATTGGTTCCACCGAAGGATTCTGATGTTAAACGGATTGCGGATTATCTGATCGCCGCCGACCGTCCGATGCTGTTTCTGGATGATGATTGCGTGCGTCAGGATGTGAGCCAAGAAGTTCAGGAAATAGCAGAGATTGTCGGTGCGGGTGTGAGCCTTGGCGCGCGGATGCCCTGCGTATACCCGAATACGCATAGCCATTTTTGCGGCAATTTCGGCATTGATCAGCAGCTCGCGCAAAGCGTTGATTGCTTCTGGGCCCTAGGTGGCCATATGTTCAAAGTGGTCAACAAATCTCCGATGCCCTGGGTTCGTCGGGACGCGAAAATTATCCACACCAGTCTTGCAGGATCCGAAGTTGGTCGCAATTATCCTGTTGATGTAGCGGTTGTTGCCAGCGTCAAGGCCACCGCACAGGCGGTACTTGCAGAACTTAAAGCACGCGGTATATCCGGGCAGGACGATAGCTGGGTTCATGAATATAGCCGCAATCGCCGTGCGGCCATGGCAGAAAAAGCAACCCACGAACATGACTGGACGCCTATCTCAACATCCCGACTGATGAAGGAGCTGGATGCGCAGGTAGCGGACGATGCGGCTGTGGTTACGGAACTGATCCTTTCCAAATATCACCTGTGGGATTACTTCAGAATCGATCATACCAAATCCCCCGATGAAAGACGTTACAATTACGCCACCAATTCGGGCGTGCTCGGTTGGGGACTTGCGGCATCCATCGGGGTTAAGATGGGTGACCCTTCCCGGGAAACATGGTGTTTTACAGGGGACGGCGCCTTTAACTTCGGCAGTCAGGCGCTCTGGAGCGCATCGCGCTATGACGTACCGATTGGCATTGTTATCTTTAACAACGGTGAATATGCCGCAAACCGCAAGGCGCAGAATTTTTATCGTGGAAGATCATCCGAGACCGGGAATTACATCGGTGTCAATCTCAAGCATCCAGATATTCAATATGCCAAAATGGCTGAAAGTTATGACATTAAAGGGGAACGGGTTGAAGACCCTGATGACCTCGCCGCGGCAATCGCTCGCTGCCGTGAAGAAATGGCCCGTGGACGCCCTTATGTGCTTGATGTGCGTATTGAACGTTTTGATAAAGGCATGGATAGTGAATATTATGATTATTTCTCTGTCGCTGAGCAGGGAGAAGTCTGATCATGCTCCTACGTCGTATCACACAACATGTTAAAGAGCAAAACTGGTTCGCGGTCGGTCTTGATATGGCCGTGGTGATCATCGGTATTTTTGTCGGTCTTCAGCTATCTGACCTCAATGAGAACCGTAAAAACGCCATCAAAGGACAAGGCTATCTGGACCGCATCGCCGATGAACTGGAACAGGATATCCGCTTTTTTGGTGGCGTGATCCAGATGAATGAGCGCACCCTTGAAAATGCACAGTTTTTGCTGGATACGGTGGACAATGAAGATTTGGTCCGTGAGGATCCGACCCGTTTTATCACGTCCCTCGCCTTCACCGGAGCGTCTATGGTGGTAAATGTCAGCGACAACACCATTGAAGAGATTAAATTCAGTGGCAATCTGGAACTTATCAAAGATGAAGAACTGCGTAACGAAATCGTCGATTACTACGATTTTATTGAAATTTCACAAACCTTTAGCCATTTGCGGCAAGAAGCCGAAATGGAATATCAAAGGCGCATTGCCGGCGTGCTTGCGCCAGAACATATGGAATTTAACAGGGACCCAAATTATTCCGAAGTGGATGCGCTACTGGTTTATGAACGGTTCTTGGCGAAACCCGAATTTATTGAGTGGATTCCCATAGTCATGTCCCAAAAGAATGGCACCATCGGCTTTAGCAGACAGTCCCAGCGCAATGCCGAAGAGTTACTCGCCAAAATTCGTGGCGAAGAACTACCTGCCGAAGAAGAGACCGGTGAAGAAGAGCCCGCTAACTAATCTCCTTGGCGATGGGACTGCCGGGATAGGTCCCCAGAATTCTGCTGTATGATGCAAATCCCATGAGCTGCTGAATATGTTCTGGATAACTTTCGGCAACTTCCTTCGGGATCGCCATATAATGATTTTCTTCCTGGCGAAGCCAACCAAGACTATAGGTTGTCACCAGCGCGCAACGTGGCTTATCCGAACGATTTTCACCACCGCCATGAACCGTGGTCCCAAAATAGAGAAGCACGGATCCACGGGACATAACTGCCTGCACAGTATCTTCTCGCTTGGCCCCCGCAGCTTCCTCATCAGTCCATTTGTGGCTGCCCGGGATAACATGTGTTGCACCATTTTCGATGGTGAATTCATCCATCGCCCAAAGCGCTGCCACCTGGAATTCGACCCCTGGCATACGGTGAGGGTAAATTTCATCATCGCGGTGAAGGACTTGCGCCATTTCACCGGGCCAGATTTCTATACCGCTTGAACTGCCAATACGGTAATTGCTGCAGTAAGGCTTCAGCACTTTATCTGCAACCTTCATAATCAATGGATGGGCAAGTAAATCCGCAGCACTTCTGGATATTCCAAGTACAGTCTCCAACCGTTTGGTTTTATATCCATTGAAGTCATTTTCAATATAATCGCCCGCTTCGTCGAATTGGGGTCTAAAATCCGCCTTCACAGTATCAAGAAGCTCTTTGTCCACAAGGTTCTTTACAATTACCCCACCATCGGTTTTCAGGGCTTCGACAATCTCATTCACGTCCGCATTTTTGTCAAATGACTTCAGCATTTTATTTACTCTATTATTTGTGATCACAAAAAGAGTCTAATATGATTCCAAATATCTGTCCAGACCCATCAGCATAAAACACCTCAATTAACCCAAGGGAAATTACCTCGAGATGCCTTAACACTTTGGTATTTTATTGCCTCTCCGTTTTCAGGAAGCCAGATGGCGTAGCCACCATTATTGTAAAAATCCCATCGGTCAAGCACCAAATCTGCAGTGCATTCAATCTCAACCGGGACGAGGCTCACGATAATATCGGCAGCCTGACAATCTTCGGGAAGCGCCAACTCGTTTTGTACCAGTGAGATAAGCAGATGCTCTGCCCTCTCAGGACGATAAAGACAGCTGAAACTATCGCAGGAGATTTCCCTGCCCTTCGCCTGATCCGGCGTAAAACTGTCATATTCCCAACGACTAATGTCCGGAGCGGCGAAACG
>JANQJN010000110.1 GCA_028281625.1 Emcibacteraceae bacterium
GTGACCGGGGTATAAATATCCGTGCCAACGTAAAGTGAGAAAAGCTCCGGTTGAATACCGGCCGTCAGCCAATGTTCCAGATCCACTTTGGTACGAAGCAGCACGCCCGCCACGCTGTCCGGGTTGGCATTCTGTGATTGAATTGCATCATTATACTCATCCGCACTGGTCATCAATGTACCATCAACACGAGCACCGTCCTCACCATTTTCCTTCGGGTTTTCACGGTACGCATATTCACGCTTAACGGACATCAGATCCACATCCGGATCACTCAAGAACCGCATAGACGTTCCAAGGGCAATCAACGTACCCCCCTCATCGACCCATTCTTTCAGATTTTCAGCGCCAGATGTTCCCAGTACACCCTTATAATTACCACCCTGCGGCATAAGGATAACATGATAGCGGCTAAGATCCCCGTTTCTGATGTTGTCCGTGCGGATCGCGGTCACTGGATAATCAAACTGGCGCTCAATTACAAAGCGAGTATTGCCGGCACTATAAATGCTGGTAGGGCTATCCCAAAGGATAGCCACGCGCGGTGCATGGATCTGAACTGTATTTCCACTGCCAAAACTTGGACCATCACTGACCCAACTGTCATTTACACCAAATGCGTCTGCACCAGTATTTTCGGCAATTGTCTGCAGTTTCGTAGAAAGCCCAGCTTCATTACGGGCAACTTCGATGATCAAGCTACCGGCCGGATAGTCAACGCCAAGATTGGTGAATGCCATATCCGCACTTTTGACATCAATTCCCGCACGCAGCGCATGGGTCAGGAACCGTGCAGCCGTCGCCTGCCCCCACGGAACAATGAAAGCGACGCTTGCATCTGGGTTATGCACCATGCCCGGGGAATAATATTCTGGTCCCGCCGCACGAGTATCAATGTTCCCGAGATTATCGCAGCGCTCCACTTTAAAATTATACATTTGCGGCAGCGACCAGGCCGTGACATCATAAATTTGATCACCAAGATTATTATCGCGTCTTCTTTCCTGTTCCGCAGCAAATTCGGGGTCTAGCTCAACATTGTCGTCCATCATGTTGCTGACGAACCGACCCATGGGCTGCGCCGCATCAAGAATGTAAGTCCCGGCCGCATAATCAACGCCGCAGGTTCTGAAGCCCTCAGTCGCAACCGATACTTCAACGCCGTGACGGGTCATTAGGCCCGCGAGCTTATCAGCCGCCGCCTGATTGCTCTGGGTTGGCACAATATAATAACGACCGTCCAAATCTTCGCCACGAGCAACGCCGCTTACCCGGTAATCGTAAAAGTTTTGAAGGAATAATTCTTTATTATTTGCAACAGCTTCAGCAGTAGAAAGCCCTGCAATCATATGCTGTTTTGTCGCCTGACGATAATGAAGGTCTTCACCATCAGCACGGTGATAGACAAGCGCACCAGGTGAGGCTTGCTCGTACGTGGCAGCCATTCCACCATAATGAAGTGACCACTGGTCACCATAGCCAGGATAAAAAGCGTCAAAGACTTCACGGGTGAAATAAGGAATGCCATTATTATCAAAATGTCGGGCATTATTACGTCCAATTATTTCCAGCCCGTCCTTTTGCTCCTGAGTAATATTGGGATTGAAAGGATCCGCAGAGGGTGCGAAGAAATAGGTGCTATTCCCACCCATTTCGTGAAGATCAACATACATTTGCGGGAAAAATTCCTGCATCACCTTCACCCGTGCCTCGGTTTCCGGCTGAGTGAGGGCAAACCAATCACGGTTCATATCAAACAGATAATGATTTACCCGACCGCCCGGCCATGGTTCGTCATGCTCAGCGGACATACTATCACTATCAGGCAAAAGTCCACGATTTTCATGATAGGTATTTACGGCGCGAGCCCGGCCGTCAGGATTAAGCAAGGGATCAATGATTACCACTGAATTTGCCATGATGTTATCGATCCACTGCTGATTGCTCGCGGCAAGCAGGTTGTAAGCGATCAAAAGCGCGGATTCTGCCGCCGAAATTTCATTTCCGTGCACGGAATGCCCAAGCCAGGTGATACCCGGAAGGCTGGCGATCAATTCGTTGGCCTCTGCTTCGCTGGTCTCTCTTACATTGGCAAGGCGTTTCATATCAGCACTGATCTGATTCAGGCGCGCGATGTTTTCGGCGCTTGAAATGGCAACATAAATAAGTTTGCGCCCTTGCCAGGAACGGCCATACTCCCTGAGCACCACACGATCAGGTGCGGCTGCGGCCAGGGCTTCCATATACCGGTTTATATTTTCAGGTGTCGTCAGGTCATCCCCGGCTTTATAGCCAAGTACCTGTTCCACTGTTGGGATGCTGGCATCATATGTCGCGCCTGGCAGAAATTCAAATTCCTGCGCGAGCAACGACGGTCCCCAAAATGCAAGCAGCCCAAAAATTACCAATATTTTCTTCATTATTTACCCCTTATTTTATCGTGTCGGTGTTGAGTGTGACGCGCCACGGAAAATGGCGTTGACCAACATTAGGTTTAAGCCATCCAGGTAAGCGCGAACTGTCGGATCAGCAGTGAAGCCAATTACTTGCCCTCTGCCCTTCGGCTCGGAAATAACAAATGGCTTGTGCGCCAACTGAGCTCGATTTTCTTCCCAAAGGTAACCGCTGGCGAGAATGTCGCCTGCGGGCGCGTAATTGATCACGTTGCGTCCTTTATCGATGGTTACCGGCGTATAAATATCACTGCCCCGGTAAAGCACATTAACCGTCTCAGCAGACCCGGCGGTGAGCCAGTGTTCCAAGTCCACATTGGCCCTGAGCATTACACCCGGTACGGAATCCGGGTCCGCGTCCTGATCTTCAATGGCAGCATTATAATCTTCGCTACCCGTCATTAACGTGCCATCAACGCGCGCACCTTCTTCCATTTCCTCTTTTTCGCCTTCACGGTAGGCATATTCGCGTCGGGATGACATGATGTCCACATCTGGGTCGGTCACATAGCGCATCCCGGTGCCAAGAGCAATCAAGGTACCACCTTCGTTCACCCAATCTTTTAAATTATCCGCCCCGCGCGAGCCAAATGTTCCTTTGTATCCACTACGTGATTCCGGAATTATAATGACATTAAAAGGGCTTAGATCTGCACCTGCTATATCGGAAGACCTGATTGCCGTTACCGGATAATCATACTGACGTTCAATTACAAACCGTGTATTTCCAGCGCTGTAATTAACCGTTGGTGTATCCCAGAGAATAGCTACCTTCGGCGCATGCATGCGTTTTACGTTGCTGCTGCCGAAACTTGGTCCATCGCTGACCCAGCTATCATTGACACCCACCACTTCAGCGCCTGTCATTTGAGCAATATTTTCAAGCTTTGTCGCAAGTCCAGCCTCATTTGCCGCCACTTCAATGATTAGTGAGCCCGCAGGATATTCGCGGTCCATATTGGTAAAAGCCATATCAGCGCTTTTTACAACAATTCCCTGACGCAGCGCATTTGTAAGAAACCGACTGGCTGTAGACTGCCCCCATGGCACTATGAAGGCCACAGTCGCGCTCGGATTGAAAACCGTGGAAGGCGTGTAATAATTTGTCCCTGCAAGTTCACCTTCCACCGTTCGAATACTGCCACAGCGATCCACATTCACATTAAACATATGCGGTAGCGACCATGCGGTGACATCATAAATCTGATCGGACAGATTATTATCACGGCGCCGTTCCTGCTCGTCCAGAAACGGTTGATCCATAGGAACATTTTCGTCCATGATGGTTCGCAGCAACCGTTTGGCCGGTTGTGCACTATCAATAATATAACTTCCCGGCTGATAAGTGGTGCCGCAGGCGACAAACTCTTCACTGGTTTTTAAAACATCCACGCCCTGTTTGGTAAGCAGTCCGGCGATTTTATCGGCGGCGGCCTGATCATTTTGGGCGGGGATTACATAAAAACGGTCATCTTCGTCTTCGCCTTCGGAAATCGCACTACTACGATATTCATAAAAATTCCGCAAATATCTTTCCCTGTTCCTTGCTACCGCTTCCGCTGTTGAAAGCGAAGTAAGTAGGTGATTTCTTACGGAATCCCTAAAATGAAGGATACTGCCATCATTTCGGCGAAATTTGAGCCCCCCTGAGGATGCTTGCTCGTAAGTGGCTGATACTGAACCGTATAATGCCGGCCAGCTGGCCCCATAGCCGGGATAAAAAGCATCAAAGACCTCACGGGTGAAATAATCAATGCCGTATCTGTCAAAATAACTGGCATTGTTCCGACCTATGATCTCAAGTCCAGCCAATTGGCCATCCGTTAAATGGGGATTTAACGGTGCTGCCGCTGGCGGAAAATAATAAGATGAATTACCACCCATTTCGTGAAGGTCGATAAATACAAGTGGAAAATAATTTAAAAGTGCGGCCACCTTGGCTTCTGATTCCGGTTGAGTCATTGGTAACCAATCACGATTAAGGTCAAACAAGTAGTGATTGACCCGACCGCTTGGCCATGGTTCACGATGTTCTGCTGAAATGGGGCTGCTGTCATGCTCCAGTCCCCGGGCTTCACGGTATTTAGTGATGGCGCGGTCCCGGCCATCCGGGTTTTGCTGCGGATCGATGAATACCACACTATTTTCCATGATCGCGTCAACCTGATCGGAATTAGTCGCTGCCAGCAAATGATAAGCCGTCTCCATGGCCGCATCCAGGGTAGATATTTCATTACCGTGTACACCGTATCCAAGCCATGTAGTACCCGGCAACGTATCAATAATTTGTTCCGCATCCGTTGGCGTGGTGACACGTGGATCGGCCAACCGCTTCATTTGGCTACTTAAGGTATCAAGAGCTGATAAGTTGGATGAATTGGCAATTACCAGATACACAAGTGGTCGATTCTCCCATGTTTTCCCGTAGTAAACTAGTTTCGCACGATCCGGAGCTGCATTTTGCAACGCTTCAAAGTATCTAAGCATATCCCCATAAAGGGATATTTCTTCACTGGTTTTATAACCCAGAACCTGCTCCACAGTCGGGATTGCAGGATCAAATGTTGTCCCCGGAATATATTCATGTTCCTGCGCCAGTGTTTGTGATACAGGCAGCACTAGAAATGCGATAAATGTAGCTATTAATCTTGTCATGATTCTCCCCTTAATTTACGGTTAGCTTAGTCAAACAAACGATTAAGATCAAATTCAAATGACATCAGATTACGCAATTGACCAAAAAGGCTTCAAGGTACTCATAACGGGTGCAACAGGAATGGTTGGCGGCCATGCGCTGCGATATTTAATCGATGAAGATAAAGTGAGTGAAGTTATCTCTATAGGTCGAAGAGAAACTGGCGTGAGCCACGAAAAACTAAATGAAATTGTCATTGCTGATTTTGAGAATTTAACAGCGATCAGATCGGAACTTGAAAATATTGATCTCTGTATCTATTGCCTTGGGGTTTATCAAGGTCAGGTTGACAAGGAAACATTTATCAAAATCACTTGCGATTATCAAAACGCGCTAACAGACCAGCTGCAGGAATTAAGCCCAAACTGTTGCTTTGTTCTCTTTGGCGCGCAAGGTGCGGACCCAACAGAAAAAAGCCGTACGCTTTTTGCGAGTGCCAAAGGAAAAGCCGAAAATTTGCTCATGAATACCGGTTTTTCCAAAAAATATATTTTTAGACCAGGTTACATCCATCCGACTGGTGAGCGAAAGCCAACAGGAATAGCTTACAAAATCCTTCTACCGATCATGAAGCTGATTTTTCCGCTATTCCCTGGCATTGGCATTAACGACCACGATCTCGCCAGGGCAATGGTGAACATCGGACTATCGCAAACCGCAAAATCCGGTGTTTATGAAAATAATCAGATAAAAGACTTTATTTCCTGAGCGCTTCCGAGAGCAGGTAGAGAATATCACCGCCCAACGTAGCACCCGCAACGGCAGTAATATTTCCAATTGGATCATAAGCCGGTGCAATTTCCACCAGATCCGCACCAACAATATTTAGCCCCGCCAGCCCCTGCAGTATTTTGCGTCCTTTGATAACGTTTGGCCCACCAGACACTGGCGTTCCTGTGCCTGGCGCGTAGGCTGGGTCAAGAAAATCAATATCAAAAGTCAGATACGCTTTTTTATCGCCAACCCGCCTTCTGATACGTTCAGCGGCTTCGGACGCCTTTAATTCATCAAGTTCGTCGGCAAAAATGATCTCAATCCCATGGGTTTCCGGGTTTGGCGTACGAAGGCCCACATGAATTGAATGTTCCAGGTCCAGAAGACCTTCCTTGATCGCATGATAGAACATGGTACCGTGATTATAGTCTTCATCCACCCAGGTATCAGAATGAGCATCAAAATGCACTAATGCCAGAGGACCATGTTTGCGAACATGCGACCTTAGTAACGGAAGTGAAATGAAATGATCGCCCCCCATAGCGAAACACGCAGTGTCACTATTTATAATTTTGTCAGTCGTTGCTTCCAGTTCCGCTATCATTCGTTCCGGATACGCAACAAAATTACAGATGTCCCCATAATCAATCACAGTATGATATTCTGCAATATGATAGGTCCATGGCCAAAGACCATATTCAAATTCGCCAGTCAGCGTTGATTGTTCGCGCATGGCTCGCGGGCCAAAGCGTGCACCCGGTCTGTTGGTTGTACCCAGGTCGTAAGGCACGCCTAAAACGGCAATATCCGCGCTTTCCAGATCCTTTGAAAAAGGAAAACGCATAAAACTTGTCGGCGCTGAATAAGCCTCCGCCCACCAATTATCCAAGAGTTCTTTGTCTGCTGGCATTATTTTTACCTTTTAAATCAGTTCTTAACCTTATCTGGTTATCTTGTGTTGAAAATTGAATTTATAGTATTGTTTACAAAATATCTAATGGAGATATCAATGAGAAAACAATTTATTATGGCCGCTCTTGGGGGGATGATAATTTCGGGGACTGCGATTGCGCAAGACCAACCGCAAACATTGCAACAATTCAATCAAGCAGATTTTGATGAATTGATGCGCAACAATCCTGACCTTCTTGGTGAAGTGACTAATCCTGATGGCAGCATCGATCGCGCAAGACTAGAGCAAGTTCTTCGGGATCAGTATGATTATGTGGATCAAACAGAATTGCCTGCAAATTTGAATTTTGGTGGCGTTGGCAGCCCCCTTTATAGCGAACGCACACAGGAAGAACTGGAAAATGATGTGCAGCTTCAAAGACGTTTAGCTGAAGAACGTGAAAAGGCATACGAAGCTTATAAAAAGAAACATGGCCCAATCGAGGCTACACCTCCTAGCAACTAAATCCCCAATTCTTGCTTTTCCCCTTTTAGCTGAGTAGCATATAGCCAGCTCAAGGGGAGAAGTTGATGACAGACAAAATTTCACGGCGTGATTTTGCGCGCGCCAGCACTGCCGCCATTGGAACATTTGCTGCAAGCAATCTGATTGGTGCCAATGCACAGGGCAGCACAACAATCGATGCCGACGGACAGTTTGATCCATTTGGGATCCCAAGTGGAATAAAAGCGTTCGTCTTTCAAAACATCATCAATAATGACGCCGTGCGGATGGATATGCCAATCGGCGTGGTAAATGGCGCGCACGATGGTCCGACACTGATTGTTACCGGTGGCTTGTTTGCCACTGAATTTTCTGGCGTCGAAGCCGCCTCGCGCATGTACCGTGATTTTGATCCATCCAAAATTGCCGGCCGTCTGATAATCATTCCGGTTATCACGCTGGATGCGTTTCAGTTTCGCACCCCGATGTTCAACTTATCCTCAGGTGTAAGCCCAAGGGACGGTAAAAGCTTAAATAGTGTTTTTCCTGGTCGAAAAGATGGCTCGCCAACAGAAGTGCTCGCGCATTATGTTTTTAACGAGTTGATCCTTAAATCAGACTATCATATTGATCTTCGGGGTGGTGATTTGGCGGAATCTCACGTGATCCATTCAATCCATCCAAACAATGCCAGCAAAGAAGTAAATCGTGTTTCACGGGATATGGCTAAAATGTGCGGTTTTGAATATTTCCAGGCCCGGGACGTAAGCCCCCGCAGCCTTGTCTACGAGGCCTCTCAAGCAGGAATACCATCAATCATCACCCAGTGTGGCCTTGGTTACAAAACTCAGCCGGAAGAGGATTTTATCAATTCACATATCCTGGCGGTGACCAACAACATGAAATATCTGAAAATGCTGGACGGCGAGCCCATCCTACATGAAAAACCGAGAGAGTTCACGGTTGAGTTTGATCAACTTCGTGCGACGACCTGTGGCACTTTTCAGGGATATGCTGATCAGGGTGATATTTTGCAAAAAGGGCAACTGATAGGTCGCGTTACTGGCCTTGACGGCAGCGTTCTGGAGGACCTCCACTCCCCAATTGATGGGGTTGTTCATGAACTCCTCGTGCGGCGCGTCGTGTTTCAGGGCGACCTTCTGTATAATCTGGTTCAGCTCAAGGATTAATTCTTACTGTAAATTACCTCACCGCCCACCAAGGTCATAAGCACCTCACCATTCAGCAAATCCGAAGGATTGGTTGAGCCAATATTTAGCAGATCTTTATCCACAATGGCGATGTCCGCCCACATACCCGGTTTGAGCTGTCCCACTTCATTTTCGATCAGGGCACTATAGGCGGCCCAATTGGTGTATCCTCGAATGGCTTCTTCTGATGTCAGCGCTTCGTGGGGCATCCATCCGCCCGCAGGCATCCCTTGCTTATCCATTCGCGTGATCGCACCATAAATACCGTAAAAAATATTGTGATCGTAGCTGTTGAGGTCCGAACCGAACGCAAGGTGGATCCCGTAGCGACGCATTTTACGCCATGCATACATATCTTTTGCCCGCTCTTCACCAATTCGACTAAGCGCCCACGGCGGATCTTCGGATACATAAGGTGGCTGCGCCGACGCAATCACATTTAGATCGGCAAATCGCTGATAATCATCTGGATGGATCACCGACGCATGTTCTGATCTATGGCGCAGTGCCTTAAGGTCCGGGTTTATCGCGAAATTCTTTTCAAGAAATTCCAAAATCTCCCGATTTGCCTTATCACCTATGGCATGCGTGTTGATTTGAAAGCCTGCCTGGATCATCTGATCCATCTGACCGATTTGCATGGTCCAGTTTTCATCCAGGCCAGAATGTTCCGGCATATCACTATATGGCTCCAAAAACCGCGCGCTCCTTACACCAAGCGTACCGTCAAGTCCGGATTTCATTGACCTTACAAACAGCATGTTACTCGGAAAAGTCTGTGGTCCACGTAACGTCCACTCATCCACAAGTTTCGAATCAGCACGGTCCACCATAGAGTATATTCGGATTGGCATGTTGCCTTCTTCTTCCAGCGCCATAAATGCCGCCATGCTTAAAGAAGCCGTTCCAGCATCATGGGTCGTGGTAAAACCATCGCTCGCCATAATATTCATGGCTTTTACGAGGGTTTCTTTTCTTTCATCAACAGTTTCAGGGGGGAGAATTCGGCGCCAAATACGTCCCGCTTCATCGAGAGCAACACCACTAAGTTCACCATCTTCGTAGCGGGTAAATGTCCCTTTTTCCGGGTCCTCTGTATTGCGATCAAATCCCGCCGCTTCAAGCGCTGCTTTATTACCCCAGACGCCAAAGCCGGTTTCACCGCCCATCAGGACAGGATTATGCGGAAACAGTTCACTAAGACGCTTTTCGGTGGGCAGGATATTCATCCATTCGCCCTCATCCCAGCCGCCGCCAACAATCCACTCCCCAGGTTGAAGGGCCCGGTCCCTGGTCGCTGCAATGATCATTTCAATGGCTTCATCTTCATTGACGGCACCAGTGATGCTGACATATTTATCGTCGGATACCAATCCCGTAATATGGCTGTGCGCATCTACGAACCCAGGAAATGCATAGCCACCATTTGCATCGATTAATTCTGTACTTGCGCCCGCAAGCGTAAGAATTTCATTATTTGCTCCCACTCGAAGAATATTACCGTCCTTAATGGCGATCGCCTGCCCGTCGGGACTCCAGACCCCATTTGCAAATGGCGCATCCGATGCAGGCGTACCTTCTGCGTCCGGCTCTCCCCACGAAAAGCTATAAACATTTGCATTGTGAATGATCAAATCCGCGCTGGTCTGTGCAGACGGCTGATCTTCGCTTTGTGAGCATGCCATCAAAAAGAATGCGCAAAAAACAGTAAGTCTTTTAAATAATTTAAGTGTGAAATCCATAACATCTCCCCATGCTATTTAAACTCCGTTTCGAAGAAAATAGCTTAGAGAATGGTCAGACTTTATTCAATTCAATTATTGTTACCTGTGGTATTCGCTTTTAGAAATTCTTGTTTCAGAACTCCGGTATAAGCGAGTGGAGCTTGGTAGGTCTTTTTAGCCATCCTGATTGAGTTCTAAAAAGCGTGATTTAATATAATCTGTCACTTCAGGCGCACCGAGGTAAATATGATCCGGATCACCAAACTTCTCATCTGGCATCACATTTATTTCGCTTAAAATGTTCAAACCGTAATCATCGGAGATATTCCGCATATATTCATGGTAAGCGTCTGCATATCCTACCGCCATAGCGTCGACTGATCCCTGGTTTAAGGGGCTCGTATACCAATAAACTTTTACATTATTTTCATTCGCTAGAAGTAATGTCCGTACGAAATATTCATTTATGACTTTTGAATGGACAAATTCACTTTGTTTACTTTCATAACTCAGCTGTGATGATCCTTTTGCCCGGCCCATGTAACGATGCCCCTGTTCTTGTACAAGCATCTTCTCCGCAAAAAGATTGATCTGCCATCTTTGCTCGAGAACACCATTGATCAGGTCCGTTAAGTACTTGCCAGTGTATAGCCTATAATCCATATAGTCGATATCACCTATAATCTGTAGATCATTTAATCGGGTCGCAGTTTCGAGAACTTCTTCATACTCTTCAGCTTCCAGGAAGCCATATTTAACTGTATTGAGATAACTATAAGGAATGGTAAGAAGCGGCGGCGCATAGCCAATTATCAAATGCTCCGGTGCACCGTTATTCTCAATGTACTTCTTTACTGTAAAATACCCTTCAATCGGCGAGGCACCACTCATAGCCAGGTTAATAGATTTATAGTTTTCACTGTCAAATTGTCTGGCAATAAAACCTGCTTTTGTACGGGAATCCCCAATGGCAATTACGTTGCTTTTTGGGTCATTACTGGTGTTGACATACTCTATTACATGAGCCCACTCAGGGTAGCGAATGTTCATGAATAGTATTTTGTGAAAAATGACGAAATAGGAATACACGCCAAATAACACGCATGTCATAATCATCACTAACCAAGTAAATTTTCTATAAGAATATGTCATAGCAATGCCTAAAAATTGAAGTATAAGAATTCACTTTCTTTGGTGATGTAAAGTAATCCAATAACCAAAGTGACGCCCAAGAAAATGAAGTTGGAAAAAGTCGGTTTAAAACCTCTCATCATTTCAATTGAATTCTTGAAGCACAAAATAACGATGAGTCCCGCTACCATCCAGATCGCCGTCCAAATATCACCATTGATCGGTGCGAGAAAGTCACCAAACTTAATGCCAACAGGATTTGCAAATTCAATTTCTGTTGGAAGAATGATTTTATCAAAGGCAAACATACCCTTGATCACCCTGGCTGCTTCGTTCCAGCTTGCCGCTCTAAAAAACACACCGGAAATACTCAGAAAGCACATTGTTATCAGCCAGCTGATAACAAAATGAAGCTTTATACCCAGACTACGCCACAGATAATATATAACCAAAGCCGAACCGTGGAGCACACCCCAAAAAACAAAGGTCCAGTCCGCGCCGTGCCACAAACCGCCGATAACAAACGTTAGCCACATGCTTGATAGAAACACAAATCGACCTCTACGATCGCCCACAAGTGAATGGAAAACATAATCCCGCAAGAATCGGGAAAGTGTCATGTTCCAGCGGCTCCAGAATTCCTGAATAGACAAGGATTTAAGGGGTGAATAAAAGTTGATCGGCAACACAATGTTAAACATTAGCGCCAGGCCAATAGCCATATCTGCATAGCCGCTATAATCAAAATAAATCTGAAACGCAAAAGCGAGTGACGCTACCCATGCGCTCATGAAGTCAAGGGGCTCCGTACCGTTAAAACCGAAATAAACCCATTCCGCGTATTTGTCGGCAAAAAATACTTTCTTAAAAAGACCAATACCGAAAATAAAAAGACCGGTTGCAAAGTTTTTGAAACTAATCAGCTTGTTTCTAAGCTTCGCAAACTGCGGCATCATTTCGCCGTGATGAACAATTGGACCAGCGATCAATTGTGGGAAAAAAGTTACAAAAAGGCCGTAATTAATAAACGTATATTCCTTGGAATGCCCCCGATAGTTATCCACAAGATAGGCAATTTGCTGGAAAGTAAAAAAGGATATCGCAAGTGGCAGAACGATCTTCAGCATTGTGAATTCAGCACCAAACGCAAGATTCACATTTGAAATGAAGAAGTCTGTATATTTAAAATATCCTAGTAGCCCCAAGTTTACGACCACACCATAAATCATGGTTGCTCGCGCAGAAACGCCATTGCCCTCTTCACGTCTCGCTTCAATAATTCGATTACCGATAAAGTAGTTGAACGTAATTGAGGTCAGGATAAGGGGTAGATACGCTACATTCCACCAGCTGTAGAAAAACAGGCTTGCCGCAAACAAAAAAGCATTACTTAATTCTGTAAGCCTCTTGTGGTTTAGAAAAAAGTAAATGAAAAATGTAATCGGTAAGAATACAAATATGAATTCGTAACTATTAAATAGCAATTTTACTTCCCGCCAAAAGCTTCTTTTTTTGTTTAAAATTGCTTTAAAATTACAGCTTTAGGCTTAAAATTTAGTTAAGTTGAGAAAAACTCTCAATAATGCTTTTAATGGGATAAATTCGCCATTCAAATGTGCAAAACAGCAAAGTGAAATAATGAAATTCTGGTCAAAGATGAGTTAAGACTGTTTCTCTACCTCGATGACGTGAGGTTTATTTTGCCACCAAAGCGCCATCTCAAGAACCGGTCTTGCCCACCAAAAGGACATTTTACGAAACCAAGGCAATCTCATCAAATAGAGCAAAATACGCGCGGACAACGCCAAACAAGGCAAAATTTTCTGATTTTCAAAGTCTTTATCAAAGAGTTTAGCAAGCATTTCTTGCTTTGTGAAACTGTCATTCTCTAGGCGGCGTTTCAACAAATTGTTGGCAGTTTCCGGCATTTCCCGGGTCCCCCGGTATTTCGCCAATTCTGGCCAGAATTTATAAAGAATTGCTTGCTGCGGTCTATTTACGACATATCTTTCGTTGGCGTACAAAAGCATCGCTTCGATATAGTCCAAGTCATAGTACGGAAACAAAATTAACTGCCCAGGTCGAGCCTGCTGCAAAGACCATGCGGCGGAACTTTTTCGCGACTGCCAAAGTGCAAATGCTAGCATATGCATATTATCGCCTGCGGGAACAACACTTTTCCATTGCTTCAGAACATCTCGTATCTGCCCAATTTTTGGAAAGCTATTTGCTTTTAATGCTTTGGGAAGTTTTTTGGGTGTGGCTTTGTCAAGGTGTCCTTGGAATACCCAATCATTAAACCCAAACACATCTCCACCAGTTCCATCAAAAAAACAACAGTTCTTTTTGTTGTAATGCTCAAAAATTTGCACAGACCACGTATGATCCTGGCACTGTCCATCCATTGAGAATAATCGCTGAATGTTGTGCCGATGCCAAACGGGTGCTGTTGGTAATTCAAATGTTTTGCAACCGATATCATATTGTCGCGCGATCTGGTTTGCACAATCCACTTCAACATCATCTCCGCTGTTTAGTAGTGTTTGAACAGTGCATATGCCAAAGGAATGGTCACTACTGTTCAAATGTGCAAACAGGCGCCTACTGTCATATCCACTCGAAAGAGGCAATATATGTTCACCAAACTTTATACCTTGGCATCTTTCAATCGCCGCTTCCAGTTTCTTTTCGGAAAGCCTGTAAGCATCGTTGTTTACTAAGGTTGTTTCCTTTGGAAAATCATCATAGTCGTACCATGGAGTAACTGTGCACTCTTCTTTGAAGAAACTTGTCACGCTCGCTTCTGACGCCAATTCTATTTCTTCGGTGAGTGAGTTTCTCGCTGGTACATATCCATTAAATAGCCTCATAAGCACCGATATTTTATCTGGCTCGTCTTCTTCAAGACTAAGCAATCCTGGTGTCGAAGAAAAAAATACAAGCCCACCTATCCTGCGAATGTATATTGGACACATTCCAAAGACATCTGTCACAATCGACATACGAGCGCCATTTTCTGAAATTCGAATTGCGCAAAAAATACCGTTGTGTCGCTTTAATAAATTACCCGACCAATAATCAATAACCTCGCTGGCTTCGGAATAGGAATGAAGGGCTTCTTCAGCGAGATATCCTCTAAATATAATTGCTTCGTTTCCATCTTGCTCATTTAATGGAAACAATACACCATCGGTCTGGTCCGCTCCATTACGAATTGCAATCCAGTTATTCCCCTGCTGTAATTCAAAATGCTCAGGAACTTTCGTGGTTTCAAACTTATGATCGGCTGGCGACCAACAGCCTAGGAAGAATTCCTTATCGCCACATTTTTCTGAAATATAGTACTCAAGTTCCTGGAGGTTAAATGTCGTCGCGGCGCACATGCTCAAGTAAATCTCTTTGACGATTTAGGCTGATTTCGAGTATTTTTCTAACCAAACCTTTTTGTGATAGTCCATTATTTTTTGCTGCAAATACAAAACTACCAAATGAATTAATATCACAACAAACATTTATTTCTAAAACGACCAGTTTGTCTGTTTTATCATCATAGCGATAATCAATTCTAAAGTAATCGATTGGTGACAAAACGGAATAGAGACGCTTGGCATGCTGTTTTACAATCTTTGCGATCCTGGGATTTTCAAATTCGCTTACATCGTGGTCTTGAAGTTTTTCTCTGGACGTCAACAAATTGAATTCTTCATTTGTCGGAACTTCAATAACACCGAGCACTTGTGGTTCTTCACCGCCAAGAACCGGTACAGCCAAGTTTACCCCGTCAACGAATTCCTCCACCAAAACATTTAGCTTTTTTGAATTTAATAATTCAATACGCTCTTTTGCTGTTCGCCAGTCTTTACAATATGAACTGGGCTGTATCCATTCGGAGTTTGCACCTGATTCTGGCTTAACAAAAAAGGGGGCAGAAAGGTTTGCCGGCTCGGTCAATTTATCACCGGGATTAAATGACACACTTTTTGCAACTGGAATTCCGCAAGAAGCCGCAACAATTTTAAACAGTTTTTTGTTCTCGGCTATTCCTCTTTTATCTGGCTCTGTGCCAAGATAGGGAACTTTAAGATACTCACAAACCGCTGAAGGGTAAATTTCGGCGGATTTGATACCAAGCCGATTAAAAAGGGAAAACACATAATCATAATCCCCATGTCTCTCATAAAGGTCCTTGGGATTATTTGTACCAATCACTTCACCGCATAATTCACAAAGAATTTGATATATTTCTTTATGGTATCTGAGCTTGATTGCCGTGACTCCCGGACCGCCTAAAGAAGTCTCAGGATCCGCACAGTTTCCAAGAAACAATACTCGCAAATCGGACAAGTTCATATGATAGATACCCTTTGAATATATTACCTAAATTTTTATAGATTATAGTTTATGAGAAGCACGTTAATATTCTAATAAAAAATCCCGCCAATTGCCTTTGACGGGATTTTTTTTCAAATCTTAATAATAAGATTTAGATGAACCAATTAGTGCAAAATGTGACTTGATCTCAATTATGACTTCTTTTTCTTACGGCGTGCTAATGCTCCCATGCCACCCAATGCTGCACCAAACATCAATACAGCGGGGGGTAGCGGTACAGCTGAAACACCAGTAATAGCAGCCAGCGCATAATCACCATACCCTCTGTCTTGT
>JANQJN010000139.1 GCA_028281625.1 Emcibacteraceae bacterium
TTAGCCGAAAACATGGTGTGACGGTTAAGGCGATTATTGTTGAAAATAACCTACGTCCGCCTTATCTCCTAAAACCCGGGCAAACGTTAAGTGTGCCCGTAGGCAGCACTTATATCGTGAAGCGGGGTGATACTGTATACGGTGTTTCCCGTGCAAACGGCATAACAATGAATGATTTGGTGCGGATCAACGGACTTAGGCAGCCTTATGCGCTTGCAGTAGGGCAGCAATTGAAACTCCCGGGTAGAAGCGGAAATAGTGCTACGCGAGTTGCGACCCTACCTCCGCCGCCCATATCCGGCAAAGGATTTATGTGGCCGGTCAGCGGCACCGTAATATCCAGCTATGGCCCGAAGCAAGCGGGTTATCACAACGACGGCGTTAACATTCGCGCACCAATGGGTAGCTCGGTTTACGCATCGGAAAGCGGTGTGGTCGTCCACGCCAGTAACAAACTTCGCGGCTATGGTAATCTGATTTTGATCAAGCATGACAATGGCTGGGTTACGGCCTATGCCCATAATGACAAGCTGCTGGTCAAGAAAGGTGATCAGGTCGTCCGTGGCCAGGTGGTCGCACAGGTAGGTAGCACTGGGCGTGTTGATAGCCCACAACTTCATTTTGAAATGCGTAAAGGCTCCCGCGCAGTAAATCCTATACAATATTTACGCAGTTAGGGTAAAAAAGACGACGACCCGTTTACCGGATCGTCTCCTAAATGTCATTCAGTGTTTTTGTCCTCTTGAGACTTAGGGACGATAAGAGCTCACAGGCGGCAGCTGTGATCCCGAAAGGTCGTCGGGAACGCCTGTCTCTTGTCTCACGGTGTGTGTAAGTGAACCGATACCCTCAATATTTGCAGTGATCGTTTCACCATCGATCAGATATCCGGACCCAGTTGCGCGCTCAACCCGGCCAGCGCCCGTTCCACCAGATGTTCCGCTTTGAAGTACATCACCAGGGAAGAGTGTAATGAGCGACGAGGCATATTCGATCAGTTCCGGGATATTATGGATCATATCACCGGCTTTCGCTTCCTGCACTGTTACACCATCAATGACCAGAGTCTGATGGAGACGCTCCATGGGGTCGCCGTAGAATTCCTTCGGCACAATCCAGGGGCCGTGAGGCGCAAATGTGTCATGACCTTTGCCGACAAACCAGTCAGTGCTGAAGCCCGCACCGCCTGGTGGTCTGCCACCCCGGTCGGATATATCCATAGCGACCATATAGCCGAATACGTGATCATAGGCTCGGTCCGCAGATATATACTTGCCGCTTTTGCCGAAGACGATAGCCATTTCCACTTCCCATTCAATGGCGTCGCGCCCATAAGGCATTATGATGTCTTCGCCGTCACCGATAATGGCGCCTCGGGTAGGCTTTAAAAACAGGTAAGGAACACCCCGATTTACTTGACGCTCACGGGTTTGCGCCGCTAGTTCCTCTTCAGTACAGCCCTCACAGGCATGGGTATAAAAATTTACCGCTGCATTCATAAGTTTGCTTGGATACTGAATTGGGGCCATGATGTCCACGTCAGCCACGGGGTGAATAAATCGTTGCTCGGCGCTAAGCATGTCACCTTCAACAAGCCAGTTCACGATTTCATAGACCCGGTATTTAAGACCGTATTCATACTGTGAAATAAGCCCGAGCATATCATCCGGGATGTTCATCTCGGGATACTGCGGGAGTAGCTCCAGAGCTCTATTGGCCGCTGCGAGGTCAACAATCAACTCGTCATTTTGCATCACCAGACCTACTGTCGGAATATCATCTATCGCAAAGGTGCCTACCTTGAACGGTTGAGCCGATTCAACCGCTTGGGCTGAGACTGTATGTGGGCTGACGAAAATCACCAGCGCAGCAACATATAACAGGGAAAATAGGGAGTTTTTTATCATTTCTGCCTCCTGTGCATGGCCCGAACAAAACCGTCAGTTTTATCTAAGGACATGTGTCTATTATTTTTTTTAAGAATCTCACCCCCTTGTGAGACATAAAAACGGTATCTGTCCGCCCGGCTATTGTCCAGTGTTTTGGTAAAATTGTTTATCAATAACTGCTTTCTGCCGATAGCTGACTCTCACTGTTCCCGTCTGGACTAACTAATGTGAAATTTGTAAACTCACTTTTTTCAAAGGGGAGACATCATGAAAATTAGTAAATTTTTACTGGGTTTAGCGATCATTGTTGCTGGACAAAGTGTTGTATTTGCACAGGTAAAGGAAATTAATATCAACAAAGGTGGTGGTGATCGCATTTATGGTAAGCCGTGGGCGACACGTAGTGCAGTGCTTGCAACCAATGCCATGGCGGCGACCAGTCACCCTCTCTCAAGCCAGATTGCCATTGATGTCTTGAAATCCGGCGGAAATGCTGTTGATGCGGCAATTGCGGCCAATGCGGCGCTTGGACTGATGGAGCCTACCGGGAACGGTATTGGTGGGGACCTTTTTGCGATCATCTGGGATCCGAAAACCGAGCAGCTTTACGGCCTTAATGCCTCTGGCCGTTCTTCCATGAGCCAAACCCTTGCAGAACTACAGGATAAACTTGGTGAGGATACCAAACATGTACCGGGTTTCGGAATGTATTCCGTGACCGTGCCGGGTGCCGTGGATGGCTGGGATATGCTGCTTAAACGCTTTGGAACCAAGGATATGGCGGAATTGTTGGCTCCAACTATTAAATATGCCCGTGACGGTTTTCCAATGACCCAGGTGATCGGCGGCGATATGGAGCGCAACGTAACATCCTATGGTCGTCGCCATGAGCGGGGCGTCATCGAAGAATATGATAATTTTAAAAACCTGTATTTCAAGGGTGGTAAAGCGCCGGCAGAAGGGGAGATTTTTAAGAATCCCGATCTTGCGGATACACTTGAGCTTATTGCTCGTGAAGGGCGTGATGCCTTTTACAAAGGCGATATCGCCCGTACGATGGCGACCTATATGGAACGGATTGGGGGGCCACTGACATACGAAGATTTTGCTGCCCACACCAGCAATTGGGTAGAGCCGGTATCAACCAATTACCGCGGGCTTGATGTCTGGGAACTGCCACCAAACGGTCAGGGGATCGCTGCGCTAATGATCCTCAACATTATGGAAGGTTTTGATCTAAAAGCCATGGGTCGTGATAATCCTGATTACTGGCATACCTTTGTGGAAGCGTCGAAGCTGGTCTATGAAGACCGGGCAAGATTTTATGCTGATCCGGATTTTTATGATAATCCGGTGGAGAAACTCATTTCCAAGGAATATGCGGACGAGCGCCGTGCGCTTATTGATATGGACAAGGCTGCGCTTAAGATCGAACATGGGGATCCAAAATTGCTGGAAGGGGATACCATCTATCTGGCGGTGGCCGATGAGAACGGTATGATGATTTCGCTGATCCAATCCAACTATTCACAGATGGGATCCGGCCTCGTGCCAGATGGTCTTGGTTTTGCCTTTCAAAATCGTGGTTCGTCCTTTTCATTGGATCCTGATCACCCCAATGCGTATGCGCCTAACAAACGGCCATTCCATACCATTATTCCGGCGTTTGTCACCAAAGACGGTAAGCCGTGGATGAGCTTTGGTCTCATGGGCGGCGCGATCCAGCCACAGGGCCACGCGCAGATCATTGTCGATATGGTTGATTTTGGTATGACCGTGCAGGAAGCCGGGGATGCTGCACGTTTTTTCCATGTGGGTTCCACTGACCCCAGTGACAACAAGGAATTTATGGAAGATGGTGGCACAATCTTGATCGAACGCGGTGTTTCGGTGGCTATTGCCGAAGAACTTCGAAAGCGCGGTCACCAAGTGCGCTATACCACCGGACCCTTTGGCGGTTATGAAGCGATATACCGCGATCCGGAAACGGGCGTCTATTGGGGCGCCACTGAAATGCGTAAAGACGGAACAGCGATCGGCTACTGATTGCGATTGAATATTGATTCTGGCATTTCCCATCGGACCCGCACAGTAGACTATAGTTAATTTATCATAGTATCTGTCGTTTATCCCTTGCAGGTCCCGATAAATTCGCTATACAGCAATAATGAAAAATTTGATGAACTGGTTAAACAATGGCAGGCGCAGTGAGCAGCAGAGATCCTCTGAGAGGAAATGTGAAGTCCGTCTTCTGGCGATATTCGATCCCGGAAGTGATAGGCCTGCTTGCTATTTGGTCAGCAGGACTGGTTGATTCCATATTCCTTGGACATTTTGTAGGACCGCAGGCACTGGCGACGGTGAACCTGGCGATTCCAGCCGTGAACATGTTCTTCTCGCTGGCATTACTCATTGGCGTGGGTGGTGCGGTGGTTTGCGGAAAGTTCATTGGTGAAGGACGTCCGAACAAGGCAAACCGGGTGTTTACAACTACCATGTTGTTGGGTGCCATCATTTCAGCAGTGCTGCTATTGCTCAGTTTAATATATCTGGAAGAAATAGTGGCTGGGCTGGGTGCGACCACTGAACAACTCAACCAGCTGCTTACCATTTATTTGGGGATCATCATCTGGGTTGCGCCCATTTATATTCTGGAACTATTGCTCTTTTATTTTGTGCGTCTTGATGGGCAGCCTGATCTGGCATCAGGTGCCTTTGTGGTAGGGTCCTTTATGAATATTGGTCTTGATTGGTTGTTCATCGGCGTTTATGGCTGGGGTATTGAAGGTGCAGCGATTGCAACTGGCCTGTCTGCGCTTACTAACTTCCTGATTTTAATGCCTTATTTCTTCACAAGGTTTTCAAAACTGAAGTTCAGCAGGCCGCTGTCTGATTGGCGGTTGCTCTTCAGAGCCTACGTCAATGGCATTTCCGATTTTACCAATGAAATGTCAGTGGGGATCACCACGCTGATCTTTAACTGGGTGATGATTTCCCGCCTCGGCATGGAAGGGGTGGCGGCGCTTCTGATCATCAACAATCTATGGGTGATGGGAGTTTACATCAGCATCGCGCTTTCGGATTCGCTGCAACCAATCATCAGCCAGAATTACGGCGCAAAGAATCCGGATCGGATTGTAGAATTTCTGCGGATTGCCTTCAAAGCAATCATGAGCTTCAGTGCCATTTTAATCGTCGCAATCGTAATGTTCCCGGACATGATCGTAAGCGTCTTTCTGGATGCTGAAGAAATTCTCACCCGGGAAATTTCAGTGGAATTCCTGACCTATATGTGGCCAGCATTTATATTTGTTGGTCTCAATATTTTGCTTACGGTGTATTTCACATCCATGCAAAAACCGATCGAGTCCGGTGCCATTGCGTTTGCGCGAAGCCTTGTTCTGCCTGCAAGCGGGCTGCTGCTATTGCCTCTTTTCCTGGGCAATGTAGGCATGTTTGTGATGTTGCCGCTTGCAGAAGGGCTCACTTTTGTGCTGGCGGCTTATTTCTTTACCAGAAAAAAGCCTGCCGATATTATCAAAGAAGACGCAGTGGATTCGATTTAGTTTCTTGGCCTTACAAAGGCCTTTGAAAAATAAATCCCATTTAAGAACATCTTGTTTGATCCATAAAAATACGCCCGGAAATTAGGGTTATTGGCAAACAATATCACGGAACCTTGTCCAAGCCGCTCCGCCACAACATTGGCTTTTCCAGCGAGGCGCGCCTGATTATCTTCAGATGCAAACCCGGATGCGAGCGCATTTTCCGGAATGGATACGACCGTTGCGTAAGGATTTTGCGGTGGTTCAAACGCAATCAATGTATCGCGGTGGGTATAAATCTCACGGCTGGTATAGCCGTAACCAATCGGATGGGTGTTATCCAAATCCCCCTGCATGATTGCGCCGCCGACAATATTTTCCACTTCGTTTGGAATACGGTCCGCATAATCCTGTCTGCCCAGCTCATATTCTTCGTTTGGATCTTCAATATCCAACAATATCTCGGCGGCCCATTTGGCGCCCTGACGGTGAGCTATTACCGTTCCGCCATCACGAACCCAACGGCGCATTTTACGGGTAAGATTGTCGTCGTTGGCATTATAGCTGCCACCAACAAAAATAATGTGGGTGTATTTGCTGATATCCAGGGAACCAAGGCCACGCTTATTATAAAGTGTCACAGGAATATTCATACGGTGGTCCAGCAGATGCCAGACTTCCCCTGCGTCATAAGCGCGCGTGCCTTCTCCTACAAGCAGAAGTATATTCGGTTTTTCAATGTTCGCGAAATTTCGGCTACCAAGGTCCATGCCGGCAGTTGGGGTACGAATGCTGCTGACCGAGTGCACCTTAATACCATCCTGCTTCGCAATAGTTTTCATTATTTCATGAAGTTCGTTGCCGGAGAGCTCGCTGCCCTGCCAGCCCGTGGACACCATGATGCTGCCGTATCCCATTTCATGAACACCTTCAGCGGTTTCAATGGAGAACGGCATGGTTGCAGCTTTTGGTCTGACCCCAGCTTGCAGAAGGCGGTTTAGCGCGCGCGGCGCATAATATTCATTCCATTCAAACAAATAGGCGGCCTCCGCCATCATCGGTTCCGGTGCACTTTCAAACATCGGTTCCACAAGAGCACCTGCACTACTCAGTTCACGGCTTCCTACAGGTGCATAATCCATGCCAAAGGCAAGTGGCATGGTAAAGCCGGATACATCATAAAATGTGTTATTTTCAAAAGTGGTTATTTTTTCGAATATACCTTTGATCAGCGTGTATTGTGCCTGGCTGGTTTTAACCATATAGCTTTCGCCGGCTCTGTATGTTTTGCCGTCAACGGTCACATCTTCATCCATGATGTTTACGTCGATCTGATGACGATTTAAAAGATCGCGAAAATGATATCCGCGTGCCTTATCCTTTGGTGAGGCAAAAATATAGCCCTTCACATCGTCATCGGCCGCCAGGTCCATTGCGTTTTCAAAAAAGCGTTTTTGGTAATCAAGAAGGCGCGGACGCAGTTCTAGACCCGCACGTATCAAGGAAAGGCTGATATTAAGATATGTTCGCACGTTATCTCTGAAGGACATTTTGCCGTGTATGGTTTCTACGTTACCAAGTGATCTTGCCTGTTCAAAAAGCATCCCAATCCCAGCATTCATATGAGGGTAGGTGGCTCCTTTTCCGATATAAAAGTTGTCATACCCTTCTTCACTGAAATAAAGTCGCGCTTCACTATCCATGAAGTCACGAGGACGGTCTGTTACTTCGTCAAGAAGATCAATGGATTCTGTTGGAATATATGGGAAGGTTCGCTGCGGTACTCCTGGTGGTATATAAAAGGTACTATTGGTTCCCATTTCATGCATATCCGCACTTAAGTTTGGTTTCCATTCATGGAATTTTTTAACCCATCCTTGTGGCCCCGGCTGGGTTAGAAGCAGCCATTGACGGTTAAGATCAAACCAATAGTGATTGGTTCGTCCTCCAGGCCAACCTGTATTATGATTTAGGCCATTTGGATCGGTTATTGTAACGTTGGAGCCATACGTATGATTCCATGCAGCTTCTCGCGCATTGCCATCGGGGTTGAATATTGCCAAGATTAAAACGACACTATTCTGAAGCGTTTCTTCAATATAGTCACCTTGTGCAGCAGCAAGATAATAAGCGACCGCCATTGAACTGTCATTTGAACTGACCTCCGCACCATGGACACCGTAATTTAACCAGGTCACTACCGGCATATCATCGGAAATTTGCTGATTTGAATTGGGATCCGAAAGTGCCACATGTGCCGCTTTTATTTCATCAATACGAGCCATATTTTCTGGGGACGTAATCGTCAGCATTAGTATGTCTCGTCCTTCGTGGCTTTTGGCGATGGTTTCAACGCTCACCCGATCGGATTTCTCGGCTACTGTACGCATGTAGCTCACAAGCAAGTCATGGCGGGCGACACGATGTCCCAGCGGATGGCCAATGATTTCTTCTGGTTTAGGGATGGATGGATCATATGTCACATCATCGGGATAGAAGCTTTTCCCTCTTATGTCCTGGCCGAAGGTTGGCGCTGCGATTAAACAAAGAAATGCAACAGAAAAAAATAACTTTAACAGTTTCATGAAAGGCTCCCATCCCTGAATCTTGTGGTATTGCGCTAAATCCTATTCAAAAGAGTGAAAACAAGCAAGCAGGCGTCACAAAATTATCATTTCTTAAAGGTTTCAAAGTTATTTATAATTTGAGAACATCCTCACGTCGTAATTGGAGTTGGATTTGGGTATCAAAACAAGCGAGATCGAAACCGTGGGGGCAGCAATCGATCTGAATATAGAAGCGCTGAACCATTACATTGAAGACAAATGTGGCGGTAAAGAGTATTTTTTTGGCGCTTGGTCAGTGACTGCGTTTTCGGTCAATACTCCAAAATTGGATCCCAACATACAATTAAAAAATGGATCTAACTGGTTTGCGCTGCGAAATGGTGCAGAAGTTGTGGACGGAATAATTTTTCCGAAAAGTTCCGGAAATGAAAATCAGCTAACCGTTTTTCGTGGCTATCTGGCTGAAGAAAATATTCATTCATATTCTGATCCAAATCGGGTGAAAGACTATTGGTCAGAGGACATAGACAGGCGCCACAACGGCGTATTTTGTTCGGTGACCATAAGCCCGGATGGCTCCGAACTAACTATTATTACGGATTTAATTGGGATAGGACCCATTTTTATCAGGCGGGTGGATGATTTCGTATTCTTTGCATCCACACCGGCGTTGCTTGCCATGGAAGACGATAGTCTTGACCAAAGTGCATGGTTTAACCGTATATTCAATGGCAACATTCCCGGAAGAAATACGCTGATTGAACAGATCAGAATGCCAGAGCATGCGAGCATTACGACTTTTACCAAACAAGGGATGGAACAGCGTTACTGGTTAAATCCTAATGATCTTCCCAATGGTGAAAAGCCAGTTAAAGCCGATACAATAAACGGCTCAGAAAAAGTTTTTGCCAAAGTTATGAAACGCTGTGAGAGCCTCGCTTTTGGTAAAACAGTGCTGACTTTTTCAAGTGGTTTTGATAGCCGTCGCATACTCGCACACCTTATGAAAGATCAGGTAACTTTTGAAAGTTGTCTTATGCAGATGCCGGATGCGGACGGATTTGATGTGGATGCACCGTGTGCTGAGATTATCGCCAAAGACTATAAGTTTCCGTACAAAATTTTCGACTATCCCAGTGAGGAAAAATGGCTTCCAATGGATTATCAGCGTCTCTATTCTCTTGACGCCCTAAGCCAGTTTCACACTTGGTCGGTGCCATTTTTCGATCATTATTCGGGTCAAAAAATAAGCGTTTATGATGGCATGGGTGGCGATCTTTTTGGCTACAATGGCTGGATTTTCTTTAATCACATTAAAAAGATGCTGCCAAATGCTCCACTCGGTTTCTTGAAGCCCGGTGCTCTACCAACTTATGACCAGGTAACTGCAGAAACGCTTGCGTTTCAGAACAGGCAGCCAGAAGGTCCTAATCAGGCCATGCTGACATTTGCACTTTGGCAGACACGAAAGGCCACCAGTACATGGGGGACGCAACAGGCAAAGCCGGGGCAGCTTTTCCTCTACCCTTATTTTGATCTTGATTACATCGAAGAAATGCTGAGCTATGCGCTTCCTGATAAAGATATGTTCAAACCACAAAGAGAAATATTACATAGATTTTGGCCTACGCTCGCGAAATATAAAGGTAGCAGGGATATGCCGATGGCCCCTGCCAATATTGGTGAACAGCGTAACAAAAATGAAGAATATGTTCTTAAACATATGACGCGGGAACTACATAACATCGGTGGCCTGGATAATGGCTTAGGAAAAATGCTCACATTCAAGGCCAGAGTGATACTCTTTTTATCGCAGTATTTTTCAGTGTTTCCACGAAAAACGATCTGGTGGACCAAACAGGTTGTAGAGGTTTTCTTGTGGTGGAAAACACGTCCCTTTGTCATTCGTATAAGATCAGGAAATAAATAATCTTTTTGCTGGCATTTTGCCTCATATAAAATAAAAATGTCTGTCAGTTATTGTGATAAACACAGGCTTTATGAAAATGAGTGACGAAAATTATCCAACGTTCAAAGATGTGGTCTCTGCCGCGGAAGCAATTGATGGCCTCGCAGTGAAGACGCCGCTTCTAAAATGTGAACATTTATCCGATATGCTGGATGCCGAAATTTATGTAAAGGCAGAATGCCTACAGCGGGTCGGAGCCTTTAAGTTTCGTGGTGCCTATAATCGGCTTAGTCGCCTGAACGCGGAAGAACGTAATCGCGGTGTAGTAGCTTATTCATCTGGTAATCATGCACAAGGCGTGGCAGCTTCTGCCCAAATTCTTGGTATCAATGCGACCATCGTCATGCCGGAAGACAGCCCAAAAATGAAGCTGGAAAACACGAGAAACTATGGCGCTGAAGTGATTACCTACGACCGGGAAAATGAAAGTCGTGAAGAAATTGCTAATCAAATTTCAGAGGAACGCGGATGCATCGTTGTGCCATCTTTCGCTGATTTTTACATTATCGCGGGGCAGGGCACGGCCGCGCTCGAGGCAATTGAGCAAGCTAATGAAAAGGATGTTGATTTTGATCTATTTATGACACCGGTTGGTGGAGGAGGGCTAATCGCTGGCTGTTCACTTGCCGTTAAAGAGCTTAGCCCGGACACAGAAATTTACGGTGTGGAGCCAGAAGGATTTAATGATGTACAGCGATCCATTGAAACGGGCACACTTGTTAAAAACGAACGTGCGTCGGGATCTCTTTGTGATGCGATCCTTACACCCGTCACCGAGCAAATGAATTATGACATTATGGCCGAAAATCTTTCTGGTGTTTTGACAGTAACCGATGATCAGGCACTGAGCGCCATGAAATATGCTTGGGAAAAAATGAAACTTGTGGTCGAGCCAGGAGCCGCGGTAGCGTTAGCGGCAGTGTTAAACGGTAAAATCGACGTAAAAGGTAAAAATGTCTGCCTGGTTCTGAGTGGTGGCAATGTGGATGAGGAAACATTCATAAGGGCGTTGGAAAGTTAAGATGACCGATGAAATTGGAAAGCAGGCAAATGGTGGTGGGATGCTCTATCCCTTTAACGGCATTTGGCCATCCATTACTGACGATTGTTTTATCGCGCCGGGTGCCCGTATCATTGGTGATGTGCATATTGGTGCTGGAAGCAGCATTTGGTTTAATGTTGTGATTCGTGGTGACGTAGGAAAAATTCGTATTGGCGCGCGCACCAACATTCAGGATGGTTCGGTTGTTCATGTGAGCTCCGGTGGCATTCACACGACAATTGGTGACGATGTGCTCATTGGTCATATGGCGCTTATCCATGGCACAACGATTGATAACGGTGGATTTGTCGGCTTTAATGCGGCGACCATGGATAACTCTCATATCAAGAAAAACGGTATGCTTGCTGCGGGCTCACTTCTAAGTCCTGGAAAAGTGATTGGTGAAGCAGAACTTTGGATGGGCAGGCCTGCTAAATTCAAGCGAAATCTTGACGCTGAAATGCTTGTCAATAACGCAAAAGGATCAAGAGGATATGCTGAAATAGCCGCGGAATATCTTGATGAGTTCCAAAATATCAAAAAGTAACAATTTGTTATTTCTTTTTTGCTAGATAATGAAAAGAAATAAGAGTTGGTTTCCAAGTATTACAAGTATTGATTAGGGTACATGTCAGGCCCTGGTGACTTATATTTTTTGAATTTTAAGCAAGATAGGAAAAACAAGAATGTTAAAACGGGGCGAGTTCGGCGAAAGAACAATAGTTCTTAAAAAGATCGGGCAGGACATCGAGGCGTCAGGGGATAAAGAAGTCTTTTTCGGTTACCGAATGGGTGGTGAGGACAGCAGACACGGTGTATTTTCACAGTGGAAATTTGAAAATGATACACTCACTTTTATCAATGACCAATTTGGCTTTTTTCCAACCTACTATTATCAAGATGAAGATACGTTTGCCATCTCCAATGCACCACTTGCTTTGCTTAAAATAGCTAAAATTAAGGAGCTGGACGAAGCAGCGCTTGCGGTATTTTTTAGGATGGAAATGTTTATTGGTGATATGTCACCCTTTAAAGGCATCAAAGCTCTGCCTCCAGGTGTTACTCTTACTTATGATAGTAACGGACTTTCTATGGTTCAGGATCATGTGGCAAAGGAAGGTATTCTTCGCACGGATATATCCTTGGAGGACTCTATCACAAAATTTGCTGAGTTGTTTCAAAAGGCAATTGAAAAATATCGTGATGCTGGCTTTAAGAAGATAGGTGTTCCTTTATCTGGCGGGAGAGACTCGAGACACATTTTGCTCGCACTTGATCGTGCTGGTATTCCCGTGCATAGCGCCCTTACCACGAAATCCCAAGCGCCAAAGCCTGAAGAAGATTCAATAATTGCGGCGAAAGTGACGGAGGCAATGGGTGTCAATCATGTAATATTCGATCAGCCCGCAGTATCTTTAGAACAAGAATTGGAAAAAAATGAAGTGGGTAACTTCATTTGTCTTCATCACTCCTGGATATTGCCACTAGCTCATCATTTGGAAGAAAACGAGTTTGATGTCATCTTTGATGGAATATGCGGCGGAACTCTATCTGCAGGTGAGTTTCTTGAGAAGAAGTGGCACGAACTATACAAGCAGGGAAAATATGAAGAAATTGCCGACGACGTTCTGGATGATGAAGGTAGTCTGGGCAAAATGATTGGTGTTGAAAATCAACAAAAATACAGTCGGGAACTTGCCGTAAAAACCTTCGCAGCTGAACTTGAAAAGCACAAAGATGCGAATAACCCGCTAGCTCAATTCTCATTGTGGAACCTTTCTCGAAGAAGTGGTGGTGCTTCCAGTTGGATGCTGCTGCATCGCAATTGCAATGTGATTGCGCCGTTTTTAGATCCTGAAGTATATGAGTTTCTAACTTCGTTACCGGTAGAGTATTTTTATGATCATACATTTCATACGAAAGCAATCTCTCAATTTTATCCTGAGTATGCGCATGTACCTTATGAAAACAAAAATGCACCAGGTCGCCAAGTGACGAAATTGGAAGCAGTTGTTCAATCGACGAAAATGCTGTTCTACTATCTTAAGAACCTTGGCAATGGAAGTATGATTAGGGATGGATTTATTATTCCAAGAACAATCAAGAGTATATTGTTCAAGTCATATTATTATCAGGAGAATAGCATACACTATATGCCAATCTACCTGAATGACATTGAAAGGCACCTGAAATAGTAATATTTGAATATTGCTCTAGTATGTGATATAAATCTGTCACTACTAATTTATTTTTTGGGGGATTTCTGTGAGAAAGCTTTTTCTTTTTGTCTGGCTTTGCATGATGCCATACCAAGCATTTGCTGTGAATACATATACCAACTCCTACTACACTATTTCAACACTCAGTTTTATTTCATCGACAGATACTATTGTTAATGCTGATCTGAAAGGAACGCTTGAAGTAAGATTTACAAACACTCTGACTTGGCTAGGAGGATCATGTAACGATGCTTGGGTGTATGTGAGAGATGATGACGCACATTTGATTGCGGGGATATTGACTGCAAAATCTACTGGTAAGGCGATCCGATTATTTGCAGACGATGTGGATAAGCCCAACGGACTTACTTATTGTTTTCTAAGAGGGTTTTCATATAATTAAGCCCTGCTTAAGCTAAATTTTAGCAAGATCGTTGCTTTAAATTTGAATCTCTTTAAAATCACTCCCAATTAAAAAAATACAAAATATTGTTGGGAGTTCTATATGCAAGCGATGTTCGCTGATTTTTCAGCATGGTTGAACCAGTATGTCTGGGGTCTTCCAATGCTGACACTTCTTCTCGGAACCGGGATATACTTGACGGTTGGTTTAAAATTTATGCCGGTTCGGCGCTTGAAGGCGGGATTTAAGCTCCTTTTTAGTAAAAAATCCAACACACATACTGAAGAACATGACGGCATCACGCCGCTTCAATCATTGATGACAGCGCTATCCGGAACAATCGGTGCGGGGAATATTATCGGGGTGGCTTCCGCGATCCTGATCGGCGGTCCCGGTGCCATATTCTGGATGTGGATGACGGCGCTTTGTGGTATGGCAACCAAATACGCGGAAGCGCTGATGGCGATCAAATATAGAACTCGTGACCATGACGGCATGTTGATCGGTGGCCCAATGTATTATGCTAAAATCGGCTTAGGTCGAGGTGGATTGTGGCTTGGCGGTGCGTATGCTGTAGCGATGGTAATTGCAGGCCTCGCCACGGGTCATATGGTGCAGGCTAACGCTATTTCGGTGGTACTAAATGAAAACTTCGGTGTCAGCAACTGGATTACAGCTGTTGCGCTATCGGCCATCGTTTTTGCGGTGATCATCGGTGGCTTGCAATCAATTGCACGGGTGGCTGAGTTTACAGTACCGACAATGAGCGTTCTGTATCTTTTATTTGGCTCTGCTATTCTTGTGATGAATGCCGGACAAATTCCCACAGCTTTCGGTCTTATTTTTGACGGCGCGATTAATGGAACTGCAGCCGTAGGCGGGTTCGCTGGTGCTGCCATCAGTGCAGCGATCCAACAAGGTGTGTCAAGAGGACTTTATTCAAACGAAGCAGGCACAGGTAGCGCGGCAATCGCCCACGCATCATCTGAAACAAAAGATCCGATCAGGCAAGGTGAGATCGCCATGCTGGGAACGGTTATTGATACGATCATAATTTGTACTTTTACATCATTGATTATTCTTACCGTCCAGATTGAAATGGGGGGTGTCACACAGTCTGCGTGGCTATTTGGTGATGACGGAAACTCCGGTGCAACACTAACCTCACAGGCCTTTGCTGCGGGTGTGCCCGGAGGTGGTTATGTGGTGATTTTTGGTCAGTTGATATTTGCATTTACCACAATTATTGCCTGGAGCCTTTATGTGGAGCGGGCTGGTGTGTTTTTGAGTAATGAAAAATTCAAAATTGTTTTCCGGACCATGAGCGTCGCAATTGTTTTCCTCGGCTGCGTAGGGGAATTTGCAACCATATGGGCATTTGGCCTTGCATCACTAGGCCTAATGGCGGTGCCAAATTTGATCACATTGCTTCTTAAAAGTCCGGAAATTTTCGCAATGACCCGCGAAGCTCATGAAGAACGACAAAAATTAGAAAGCCAGAGTGCAGAATAAAGTAATAAGGAAAAGGGATTAAAATGGCGATTAGTACAAAACATGAAATGACCAGCCACTGGAAATCGCGGACAGGGTTTCTGCTCGCGGCAGTTGGCGGTGCAGTAGGGCTAGGAAACATCTGGCGGTTTCCGTTTGAAGCGGGCCAAAATGGTGGTGCGGCCTTTGTAATTATATATGCGGCCTTTGTGATTATTATTGGTTTTCCACTGCTTTCCGCTGAAACCATGCTTGGTCGATATGGTAAGCAGGGTGCGATCACCAACTTCGGTCATGTGGCACGTATGGAAAATGTTTCGCAAAACTGGAAATATGTCGGTTGGTTTATTGCGTCCTCTGCCTTCATTTTATGTTCCTACTATAGCGTTATTGCAGGCACCACAGGTGCTTACGCGGTTGAAGCGGTCATGGGAACTTTCGCTGACATAACACCGGAAGGTGCGGTCGAGCTTTATGCAAGTTATTCGGAAAGCCCATTGAAACTCACTTTCTGGCACGGCCTGTTCATGGTGGTTTGCGCGATTATTCTTTCCAACGATCTAAACAGCGGAATTGAGAAAATGACGTCCATCGCGATGCCGATATTTTTCTGCCTCTTGCTGGCTCTCATTATTATGGGCGCGGTTATAGGTGATTTTGGTGCTGGGATCGCGTTTTTGTTTGAACCGGATTTCTCCAAAGTGAATGCAGGGGTAATCATCAGCGCGCTGGGTCAGGCGTTTTTCTCGATCGGTGTTGCGCTGGGGATTATGCTTACCTTTGGCGCTTATCTGCCGCAGGAAACATCGATCGTAAAATCGGCCTTTATCATTTGTATCGCCGATACATGCGTTGCTGTGTTTGCAGGACTTTCCATTTTCCCAATCGTATTTGGATTCGGAATGGAACCAAATGTTGGATCTGCTCTGGTCTTTAACACCATGACGGTTGCTTTTGGGCAACTGGAATATGGAAGAATTGTTGGAACCGCTTTCTTCACATTACTTGCTATTGCCGGTTTTACAACGCTCCTGGCGATGATGGAACAAATGGTGAGCTATCTGAATAAGTTTTATGATATGGCGCGCAGTAAAGCTGCAATGCTCGTGGCCGGCTCAATTTTCTCAGTGGGTATGCTTTCTGTATTTTCAACCAATATCCTGGCGCACATTACTTTTGCGGGAATGAACCTCTTGGATAGTTTTGACTGGTGGATCAATAAGGTGGGGCTGCCGCTTGGTGGTTTAATTACTGCGATTTTTGTGGGCTGGGTGATCAAAAAGCAGAATGTACTTGAAGCATTTGGTGAAAATGAAAGCCATCTCGAACTCATCTACGCACTGATTAAATATCTTTGTCCGCTGGCGATTGCAGTGGTGTTTGTTTCGCAGTTCGTATAGTCCACTAAAAAATTAGCGATTTTTATGTAGAATCCTGTTCCCCGAACAGGATTTTGCTGTTATGAGAGTGCGCAAATTGTGGTAATTTGAATACCACTGAAAAACCATAACCAGAGAAAGATGATGAGTTCTGAATTTTACAGAATAAAAAGACTGCCGCCATATGTTTTTGCTGAAGTGAACGCCATGAAAGCAAAAGCGCGAGCGGCTGGCGAAGACATCATCGATTTTGGTATGGGAAATCCTGATTTGATGCCGCCACAGCATGTGATCGACAAAGTCACAGAAACCATGAAGGATCCAAAAGCGCACCGCTATTCAGCGTCAAAAGGCATACACGGCCTGCGCAAAGCCATGGCCGCCTATTATGATCGCAGATTTAACGTGAGTGTGGATCCGGAGACAGAAGTCATCGCTACGCTTGGCTCCAAAGAAGGGCTCGCCAACCTAGCGCAAGCCATTACAGCGCCGGGCGATGTGATACTCGTGCCAAATCCAAGCTATCCGATCCATCATTTTGGTTTTATCATTGCGGGGGCAACTATCCGTCATCTGCCGACCACAACTGATCACAGCTTTATGGAGATCTTGTCCCGGGCGGTAAAGCATAGTGTACCAAAACCAACGGCGCTTGTGATCAATTATCCGTCGAACCCGACAGCAGAAGTGGTTGACCTGGATTTTTATAAGGAAATAGTCGCCTTTTGTAAAAAGCACGAGATTTATGTGCTGTCCGATCTTGCATATGCGGAAATTTATTTTAACGATATGCCACCACCATCCATATTGCAGGTGGGCGGTGCGCGCGATATTGCTGTTGAATTTACATCCATGAGCAAGACATATTCTATGGCCGGATGGCGTATGGGATTTGCGGTGGGCAACAAAGAACTGATTTCCGCCCTGACACGTATGAAATCCTATGTGGATTACGGTGCTTTTACACCGATACAGGTGGCTGCAACGGCTGCCCTGAATGGCCCACAAGAATGCATTGAAACGCACCGGGAGACCTACAGGAGACGCCGGGATGTACTTGTGGAAGGAATGAAGGAGTCCGGTTGGGAAATCCCGTCACCTGAGGCGACCATGTTCGCTTGGGTTCCACTTCCTGAAGGTTGGGAAGAAGTGGGCTCAATGGAATTTTCAAAAGCACTGCTGACCCACGCCAAAGTGGCTGTGGCACCGGGACTGGGTTTTGGTGAATATGGCGATGGTCATGTGCGTATTGCCCTTGTGGAAAATGAGCAACGCATAAGACAGGCCGTTAGAAACATGAAGCAATTTATGAAAAAAAGTGACGATATTTTAAGTCAGATTAAAGAAAAGCAATAAGGGTGAAAAAGTGAGTAAACCGTTAAAAGTAGCCATCGCCGGCTTGGGAAATGTCGGCATCGGTGTTGTAAAAATCCTTGAAGAACATAAAGAGTTGATCGCGGACCGTGCTGGCCGTGAAATCGCTATCAGCGCTGTATCCGCCAGAAGTAAAGATCAAGACCGTGGTGTTGATCTCAGCCCTTATCAGTGGGTGGATAACGCCGCTGAGATGGCGGATCTTGATGATGTGGATATCGTAGTGGAATTGATCGGTGGTGAAGACGGTATTGCCTATGAACTTTCGAAAAATTCCTTGAAAAACGGAAAAGCTTTGGTCACCGCTAATAAAGCTATGGTCGCACACCATGGGGCTTTACTCGCCGATATGGCGCAGGATGCAGGTGTTGTCCTTCGCTACGAAGCGGCAGTTGCAGGCGGAATTCCGATTATCAAATCAATTGGTGAAGGTCTTGCCGCCAATAAATTGTCGCAGGTTTATGGTATTATGAATGGGACCACCAATTATATGCTTACTCATATGGAAAGCCGTGGACTTACCTACGATGAGATCCTCGCTGAGGTGCAAGAGCTCGGCTATCTGGAAGCAGATCCTGCGCTTGATCTGGACGGTATTGATGCTGCTCATAAGCTCGCTATCCTCAGCAGTGTGGCGTTTGGCACCAAAACTGATTTTGAAAGCGTTTATATTGAAGGTATTCGCAACATTGAAAGCGTAGATATCGAATATGGCAAGGAACTTGGCTATCGTATTAAGCTTTTGGGTATCACCAAATATGAAGATGGAAATTTGTCGCAGCGTGTACATCCGGTGATGATTGATCGTGAACTTCCAATCGCCAGTGTCATGGATGGCTTTAATGCAATTGTTGTTGATGGTGATTATATTGACCGTACGTTTTATAACGGCCGCGGTGCAGGCGAAGGACCCACTGCGTCCGCAGTGGTAGCTGACTTGATTGATATTGCCCGTGGTCATTCCGGCCCAGCGTTCTTCAAGCCGGCGTCAAAGCTTATTGAAGCTGCGCCCGTTTCCATTAATCGTCGCAAGGGAGCGTATTACGTTCGTCTTCATGTAGAAGACCATGCGGGCGTTATTGCTGATATTACAGCAGCACTCAAGCATACCAATGTTTCCGTTGAAACCATGCTTCAAAAAGGTACTGAAAAAGATGGTACTGTTTATGTTGTGATCGTTACCCACGAAACAACAGAAGTGGCGATGAAAGACGCCATAAACCGTATTAAAGAAGTTTCTTCGGTAATAGAAACACCACAATCTATTAGAATTGAAAAATTATAAAATTAAGCTATAGTCTCGGCAGAGAGATATTAAAGAAACAGGAATAAAAAATGGCAGTTAATTCGACGTTAGATCGTATTTTTGTACTTGAACTTGTGCGTGTCACAGAAGCAGCCGCGATTGCTGCGGCAAAATTAGTTGGAATGGGGGACGAAAAAGCTGCTGATGCCGCTGCCGTTGATTCCATGCGTAACGAATTTAATGCGCTTCCAATCAAAGGAAGAATTGTGATCGGTGAAGGCGAGCGCGACGAAGCACCAATGCTTTATATTGGTGAAGAAGTGGGAACTGGTGAAGGGCCAGAAATTGACATCGCCCTTGATCCACTAGAAGGCACAACAATTGCCGCAAAGGCGATGCAAAACTCGCTGGCCGTTGTCGCCCTTGCTGAAAAAGACAATCTTCTAAACGCGCCCGACGTATATATGGACAAGATCGCAGTAGGTCCTGGCCTTCCAAAAGGAATTGTTGATCTTGATAATTCAGTTGAAGAAAATGTTAAGGCGGTGGCGGATGCCAAAGGTCGTCAGGTAAGTGACATGCTTGTGTGTGTGCTTGATCGTCCGCGTCATGCGAAGCTGATTGAAGATATTCGCGCAACCGGTGCTCGTGTGAAGCTGATCGGTGACGGCGATGTGGCTGGCGTGATTGACACAACTGACCCTGACACATCGGTGGATCTTTACATGGGATCAGGCGGTGCGCCTGAAGGAGTACTTGCTGCTGCTGCGCTTCGTTGCATTGGCGGACAAATCCAGGGTCGTCTGACATTTAGGAATGATACGGAACGTGACCGTGCCCGCAAGTGGGGGATTGAAGACCTTGACCGTAAATATATCACTGAAGAAATGGCGGCGGGCGATGTTATTTTTGCCGCGACCGGTGTCACTGACGGGACACTTCTTCGCGGTGTTCACAGCACACCAGACGGTAAAGGATATACAACGGATACGGTTGTGATGCGTAGCGCATCCAAAACGGTTCGTAACATCAAAACCGTTCATAACCGCGAAATCAAACTATCTTAATCAATGACATCTGAAAACCATTCCACAGCCGAACGCGAATTAATATTGGCTGTGGAAAATTCGGTGACTGGTCGTGCCTGGGTGGCACGTCCTGCGGAGCACCGCATTGTACAAGCCATCTCGCAAAATCATGATTTGCCGGAAATTGTCGCCCGCGTCGTTGCTGGACGCGGTATTTCAATTGATGATGCAGCAATATTTTTAAACCCGACCTTAAAAGAAATGCTTCCTGACCCTTCAATTTTTAAGGATATGGATAAAGCATGTGCGCGGATCGCAGACGCCATAATGGCTGGCGAAAAAGTTGCTGTTTTTGGTGATTATGATGTCGATGGGGCCACGTCAACAGCTATATTCAAAAGGTTTTTCAAAGCTTTAGGTAGTGATATCACTGCCTATATCCCTGACCGCATGAACGAAGGGTATGGGCCAAACACAAAGGCGCTCCTTGAACTTAAGGCGGCCGGGCATAAGCTCGCGATCACCGTTGATTGCGGCATTGTATCTTTTGATCCTCTAAATGCTGCGACTGAAGCCGGGCTTGATATTATTGTGCTTGACCATCATCAGGCGGAAGCAAAACTTCCCAATGCGGTGGCGGTGGTGAACCCTAACAGGCTGGATGAAGAAGAAGGGTATGGTCAACTTGCTGCGATAGGTGTGAGCTTTATTGCAATCGTTGGCATAAACCGCGAACTTAGAAATCGTGGATGGTACGCGGAGCAAGGAATCAGCGAGCCCAACATCATTGAATGGCTTGATCTCGTCGCACTTGGCACCATTTGTGACGTAGTGCCTCTTGTAGGCGTTAATCGGGCGTTGGTTTCTCAAGGCCTTAAAATTATGGCTGAGCGCCGCAATGTTGGGCTTAAAGCTCTAGGGGATGTGGCCGGGATCAATGAAGCACCGGGGACCTATCACGCGGGGTTTTTGCTGGGTCCGCGGGTAAATGCCGGTGGCCGGGTTGGCAGGTCAGAAGCAGGCACAATCTTGCTGAGCACCGACGACGAAGAGCAGGCCATGAATATTGCATCAGAGCTTAATACCTATAATGCTGAACGACAGGCTATTGAAGCCATGGTTCTGGAAAATGCGATGGATCAGGTACAAAATAAAATTGGTGTGGGCGGCGTGGTGCCTCCGGTGATCATCGCGGCTAATGTAGGATGGCATCCAGGTGTAATTGGTATTGTTGCGGGACGGCTGAAAGAACATTTTAACCGGCCAACACTTGTAATTGCCATTGATGATGATGGTGATGCCAAAGGATCGGGTCGCTCCATAATGGGCGTTGATTTAGGTGCTGCTGTAACGGCGGCGCGTCAGGCAGAAATTCTAACTGCTGGCGGCGGTCACGCCATGGCGGCAGGGCTAAGCCTGAGATCAGAAAATATTGAAACACTTCAGGAATTTCTAAATGAGCGACTTAAGGTCAAGGTGGAAGATGCGATGAAAACGCTCTCACTTAAACTGGATGGCGTTCTCAACCTGTCCGCTGTGGAACCACCCCTTGTGCATATGCTGGATCGCATTGGTCCTTATGGTCAAGGGAACGCGCAGCCACGCTTTGCTTTTGCCGATTGCTTTGTTTCTTATGTAGATATTGTCGGAAAGGATCATGTAAAAGTGAGCTTTACCGGCCCGGATGGCTCGACTGTTAAAGGGATGGCATTTCGTTCTGCGGATAAGCCATTGGGCAGATTACTCATAGATTCTCGTGGTAAAACCATAAAAATAGCTGGAACCGTGCGAAACAATACCTGGAATGGTCGGACAAGCGCTGAAATATTTATTGATGACGCCGCTGAATAAGCAGAAATTCGGCGATTTTTATAAAAAGTAATATTTATTACAAAAAAGCTATTGACCCATGCTTCCGGAAACGTTAGAAACCATCCACACCGATTTGGACGGCCCCTTCGTCTAGCGGTTAGGACGCGGCCCTTTCACGGCTGAAACACGGGTTCGAGTCCCGTAGGGGTCACCAACATCTCTTTTATCCCATTATAATCATTAGATTTATAGTCGCCTGAAATATGGTCAATGCGTTTCTGTTAAAAGATAATCATCGCACGTTGATCATACGGCCTTTTGAAGCTTAAATTTGCATGTATAAAACCATCGGCAGGATTGAACCTGCCGATGGTTTAAGGGTTATGTTTTGCTGGATTGTCCCCAAATGCTGTAAAGTACTGGCAGCACAATCAACGTAAGCAGTGTTGACGAGATAATCCCGCCAATTACAACTGTCGCAAGAGGGCGTTGAACTTCACTTCCGATCCCCACATTGATTGCCATTGGTACAAAGCCTAGACTTGCAACCAGTGCCGTCATAAGAACGGGACGTAGCCTTGCAAGCGCACCTTCCTTAATTGCCTCAAGATGTGACTTTCCACTGTCCATGAGTGACTTGATAAAGGAAATCATGACAACACCATTGAGAACCGCAACACCGGAAAGGGCGATAAAGCCAACCGCAGCGGATATGGAAAAGGGAATATCCCTTAGCCAGAGTGCCGCGATACCGCCTGTCAATGCGAATGGAATTCCCGTCGATATAATCAATACATCACGGGTCGAACCAAATAATGCATAAAGAAGTCCCAGAATCAGAATAAGTGCAGCCGGAACAACGATTTTTAATCGATTGCTCGCTGAAATGAGCTGTTCAAAGGTGCCGCCATAAGTAACCCAATATCCTGGGGGGACTTTGACCTGCGTTGCAACAGTGTTCTGAATTTCCTTAACAAAACTGCCCAGATCACGATCTCTTACATTCGCAGTAACCACGACCCTGCGCTTACCATTCTCACGGCTGACCTGATTGGCATCGATGGTCATTTCAAGTGACGTGACCTCAGATAGTGGGATTGACGATATAACGTCTTCGGCTTGCACTACATCATCACCGTTTAACGGGATGGGCAGCCTTTCTATAACGCGAATATTTTGCCGAATTTCCTCAGGTAAACGGATGACAATGGAGAAACGCCGATCCCCTTCGAAAATGAGTCCTGCTTCCTGACCGCCAATAGCGGCTGAAACAACATCCTGAACATCTTCGATGGTCAAACCATACCGTGCCAGAGCCGGGCGATCTGGGACGACCGATAAAACGGGCAAACCTGTAATCTGTTCAACTTGAATATCTACTGCACCGGGAACGGTGCTCATAACAGCTTCAATTTCCTGCGCAGTTTCAAGCAGTATTTCCTGATCATCACCAAAAATCTTGACGGCCAGGTCGGCTCTTACTCCGGACAGAAGTTCGTTAAACCGCATTTCAATGGGTTGTGTGAACTCATAATTGTTACCGGGATAGATTAACGCGGCTTCTTGTAGTTCAGCGATGAACTCTAATTTCGGTTTGTCCGGATCAGGCCATTTCTCTCGATCTTTCATTATAATAAAAGTATCCGCGACGTTCGGTGGCATGGGATCATTGGCGATGTCAGCCGTTCCCATTTTACTGACCACTTTGTCTACTTCCGGCATTTCACGAATACGACTTTCAAGGGAAAGCTGCATATCAATCGCCTGAGTTAAGCTAGTGCCAGGAATGCGAAGTGCATGCATGGCAATATCACCCTCATCCAGACTTGGCGCAAATTCGGCGCCCATGTTGGACGCTAGGTGTCCACTTCCGGCAAGCAACAAAAGCGCGATGCCGATCACTAAAAAACGAACCTTCATCACTAACTCAAGAAGAGGTGCATAGAGACTTTTAGCGATGCGGATAACCGGGCTTTCCTTTTCACTAACTTTACCACGAACGAACGTCGCTACAGCAGCAGGAACGAAGCTGATCGAAAGAAGCAGTGCACTTAGAATTGCTAGCACGACTGTAAAGGCCATCGGGTGAAACATTTTTCCTTCTACGCCTGTTAGAGCGAAGATAGGAACATAAACGATCGCAATGATGAACACCCCAAACATGCTTGGCCTAACGACTTCGCACGTAGCGGCTGTGACGGTTTCAAATCGTTCTTGTCGGCTCAGCAGTCTACCCAGTTTTTTCTGATGTCCAGCAAGTCTGCTCAAACAGTTCTCAACGATAATCACGGCACCATCAACAATAAGGCCGAAGTCGAGAGCGCCAAGACTCATAAGATTACCTGATACTCTGTTCTCCACCATACCAGTGATGGTCATCAGCATTGACAGTGGAATAACAAGTGCTGTTATAATCGCTGCCCTTACATTGCCAAGCATAAGAAGAAGTATGACAATAACCAGCAAGGCACCTTCGAACAGGTTCTTGGAAACCGTATCAATGGTTTTATCAACGAGTGATGTGCGGTTATATGTGGTTCTAATCTCAATTCCATCCGGTAAAGACCGGTTGATTTCATCTATTTTTGCCTCAACATCATTTGCAACGATGCGACTGTTCTCACCGATCAACATAAATACGGTTCCAAGGACCACTTCCTGGCCATTTTGGGTTGCCGCTCCGGTTCTAAGTTCCGATCCAAGTGAAACATCAGCGATGTCAGTCAAATGAATATTTATGCCTTTCCGATGAGCAACAATGATATTTTGGATATCTTCAACCGTTTTAAGCTGACCGGGCACGCGAACAAGGTATTGTTCACCGGAACGTTCGATATAACCAGCACCAACATTGGCGTTATTTTTTTTGAGCGCCGCAGAAATATCAGCAATGGTTAGATCATGAGCGGACAATTTATTTGGCCATGGCATAATATGGAACTGTTTGGTATATCCACCAATGGTGTTGATATCCGCAACACCTGGTACAGTGATCAGTTGCGGTTTTACCACCCAATCATGAAGCGTACGAAGGTCCATGGCAGTCCATGGTTCGCTGTTCTCATTAAGTGCTCCCTCTTCAGAAACGACCGTATACATATAAATTTCTCCAAGACCTGTTGCGATTGGTCCCGGAACTGGTTCAAGACCATCAGGTAGCTCGCTTTTAACGGTTTGAAGGCGTTCATTCACCATTTGCCTTGCAAAATAAATGTCCGTTCCATCCTCAAAAACAACAGTCACTTGCGACAGGCCATATCGGGAAATGGATCTTGTATAATCCAGTTTTGGCATGCCAGCGAGTGCAGTTTCGATGGGAAATGTGACACGTTGCTCAGTTTCAACGGGGGAATACCCTTCGGCCTTGGTATTAATCTGCACCTGAACATTAGTAATGTCGGGAACAGCATCAATTAACAATCGTTGTGCATTATAGATACCAAGTGCCGTAATGGCCGCGACCACCAACAGCACCACCCATCGTTTTTCAATAACAAAAGAGACAAGCCTATCCAGCCATGCATCTTTTTGGGTTACATTATTAGTGGTCATGTGATGCTCCCGACTTCTCAATATCGGCCTTAATGATGAAGCTATTTTCCGTTACATACTCCTGGCCTGGTTTGATGCCGCCAAGGACTTCGGTCCATTCCTCAGTTTGACGGCCCAGCTCAAGCATCCGAACTTCATAAGTGTCATCAATTTTGGCAAACACGACAGTAAAGTCGCGAAAACGTTGCAAAGCCCTGGTCCTGACGGCGAGTGGCACATCAACCAGATCGGTAACGACTTTACCTTCGACTTTCATTCCTGGAAGCCATTTTAGATCAGGGTTTGCAAGATCTGCGTGAATAATGGCAGTTTGCGTAGCGCCATCCACTTCTGGTAAATAGTGATCCAGTATGATTTCGTCGCTGTTGTTACCCATGATGGAACGAACCGTTGTCTTCTGACCTGGCTTGATCTTGTTTTGGTCGCCTGCATAGACGTGAAAATCAATTCTCAAACGTGATAGATCACCAATGATGAATAGCTCTTCCTCATTCACCACATCGCCCTGGTTCGCATAACTTGCAACGACAACTCCATCAAGTGGCGATCTGACTTCATAGGGCTGGAGACTTGCGCTGTTTTCAATGCGAGCAAGAAGTTCACCCTTTTGGACCTGCTCGCCCTCAAACTTCAGGACCGATAAGATTTTACCAGGGTATGTCGCTTTCAGCGCAGCACGCGCGTTTGGGGCAAATTCAATGTCACCCAGAAGCTTAGTTGTGATTTCAATGGTGGCAGGACCAATATTTTCCGTACCGATTTCAGCTTGGTTCGCCATTACCGGACTAATTTCCACGCGCCCTTCATAAGATGGATAGTTCCAGTTATAGGATTTTCCGTTGTAGCTTGCACGTACATCCACATCGAAGGAATGAGGTTCGTTGACGATATTGTCATCGGTCAAAAAATCGCCTTGCGCGGTGAAATTAAATTCATTTTTTTCGCCATCAAGTCTGGTGAGTGTGATTGATGCTCTGACATCAGAGGCCGAAAGGGCCTCTCCATTCTCATAAGCATATAGCCGATATTTCGGTGATGCTCCTGATTCAAAAATGGTGACCTCTAGGGCAAAATCATCCTGCTCAAGCAGGATGCCGCCATTTGGACCTCTTGGTGCTTCTTCTTCGACCGTTTCCATATGGCCGATTTCAGAAGATGGATTGTTCGAACAGGCAATAAGAATACCCGTCATGAAGATATAGACAATATATTTTAACTTTCTCATTTTTCTATTCCTGAATTATGGTATCGAACATATGGTTTTCAGTGTCATACTTGGCAGTGAGACGATTTATCTCACTTTCGGCCATGTGAAACCTTTCCAGTTCGGTAATAAGTTGTGATCTAAAGTCGGCCACGACACCTTGTGCGGCGTAGACATCAAGATAATTGGCAAGCCCCTGTCCGAGGCGTTCAAGGGCAATTTCTTCCGTCTTTTCAGCTTGAGGGATAAGTTCCTGGATTATTCGCGTCGCTTGAGCAAATGCGGCCGCTTTTTTCTGATCCTGTAAAAGCAGCTGTCTTTGGATTTGTCTAGTGGCATCCTGCTGATCAACATGACTCTTATTAAGTTCAGCGCGAGCGCTGTTAATTTTATTTGCATTGGTATTATAAAGGGCCAATGGCATCGAAAACCCGGCTATGACTGCCACATCGCTGGTGCCTTCTAGATAACGAAGTCCAACATTCACTGTGACGTCTTGCCTGGACTTTGACCTTTCAAACGACACTGTTTCCTGTGCAAGGTCAATTTGATTGCTTGCAAGCTTGAGGTCAGGGCTTTGTTCTGGATCAATAATAGACCGTGAAAGATTTGTCGGTAATATTGAAAGTTCATTTGCATCGAGATCAAAATTTGTATCGGTGGTCTCCCACAGATTTGCCAGTTCCTGTTTCGCGGTTTGAAGTTCAATATCTTTTTGCTCAACAAGTCTTCTGGCGTTGAGTAGTTGCAAACGGGCATTTTGAACAGCAAGATTAGATGATTGTCCACGTGCCTGATATTCTTCCAATGTGGCGTGCATTTTTTCAAATATGGCCACCTGAGCCTCCAGGTTCTCGGTGCTCATTTTTGACGAAAGGGATTTGATATATGCTTGTTCCGCTCGCCGGATGATATTCAGTCTTATCAATCGCCACTCTGTTTCAGCGATATCCTTGTATTTGCTTGCAACTCGGCGCCTGTATTTCCGTTTGTCGCCACGCTCAAACATTTGATTGTAAGTAAGTGAAATTTCACTTCGAGCAAATCCGGTGTACGGACCTGTTCCAGTGAAATTTTCCATCTCTGCTGTTAGAAATGGGTTAGGCTTCAAATCAGCCTGTTTTATCTCCGCACCTTTAGCGGCTATTAAGTGCTCCTGTGATCGAAGTATATAAGCGGCATCAACTGCACGACTTATGGCTTCCTCACGGGTTAGCGTTTCTCCGGTTTGTGCAATTGCTGCATCATGAACCAGACCTGACCATAGGCCAGCGACGACAAAAGCCGTCAATGTCATAAATTTCATTGTGATATTCTCTCATTTAAACAGATAAACCACGCATAGGGGATACCAATACGCGCCAAGAAGTTGTTTAATGAGATTAGGCGAGCGGAGGTGGAACCGGAGGTCGACTACCTGAATTCAGATTGATGCGATCTCTACGAATGTTGTTTGGTGCTCTTACAATTTCTCTTGAAGTGAGCGTTACATCATCTTCAAACAAATAAACATTTACCATAGAATGAAAGGACACATGCAACTTACTCATCAAACGATTTTCTGCATGACCATCTTCAGTATGAAGGTTTTCAATATATTCAGGAGTAATATTGTGGTAATCATCGCTAAAGTCAAAAGCAGCAAAGTCTATTAGCTGCATTGCGAGCAATGCAAATAGAGCTAAAAATGAAGCTGCATTACCTAGTTTGCCCTTAGCCACTGAAAAAGATTCCTTTCACAGATATAATCTGTACCTACTTTCTTATATAATGTCTCATAAAATAAATGCAATACATGCATCGCTGTTAAATGAGGATATTCATTAATTATACGAGTATTTTAGTAAAACCCATCGAAATACATATTGGCATTCGGGTTTAAAGCATTAATTATGAATAGCTGTCGATAGCATAAGAATTTAGTAGGCAGTCCGTTGCCTTTTTCCAGCTTGAAATCTAGCTATTTTCAAATAAGATTTGTTTGCATAATTCTTCATTGAGTCCGCGCATTCTTACTTCGTCAATCATGTCAACGATTGACGAAGTTTCAGAATCCGTAAAGGAACCTTTGGATCCGTTTTCCAATCCAGGATAAGTTGAAATATACTGCCTGCATATCTCCAGGTTATCCAAGCCCGCGTGATTTGAATGCATTGCAGGCTGAGATGCACAGCCTGACACGATTAACAATAACAGTAGATAAAAATTAGATTGCTTGAACATATCCTTCCCCCCATAGGATCAATTAACTGTCATAGTATACTGTAAATCAAGCTATTCATCAACCGTTATGCAATTCTTGAGTTCGTCAATAAAGCGACTAACTTCGTCTTCATCGTTATAATAGTGAACCGACGCGCGCACCAAATTAGGTAATCTATTTTTGTTGGCATCAAGAAGCGTGCTGTTGGGCTCTGAAACGCTTGTGTTGATGTGTTTTTCTCTCAGGGCTTGGACAATGTCGGCCGCTTCATAGCCTTCCATATGAAATGTCACAATGCCACATTGATTTTCGCTTATTGTATGGGTCTTTATGCCGCAAATGGCTTGGAGCTTTTCACGAAGAAGCCCGGCAAGCTCATCAATGCGTGCCTGGATATTCTCAAGTCCAATTTCAAGCGCGTAGTCAACAGCTGCGCCAAAGCCGAGCATGGCCGCATAGTTATATTCCCAATTTTCGAAACGTCGGGCATCGGGGCTTAGTTTGTAGCTACTTGCATCTTTCCAAACCGCACTGCGCAGGTCAACAATGGGTGGATGGAGTTTCTCTATCACTGACTTTCGGACGTAGAGAAACCCAATGCCGCGTGGACCACGCAAATATTTGCGGCTGGTTGCGGAGAGCATATCGCAACCAATTTCATCCACATCCAGCGGCATTTGTCCCGCTGACTGACAAGCGTCAACCAAAAACAAAATGTTATATTTGCGGGCAACTTTTCCAAGTTCCGCGACTGTGTTGACCAAGCCGCTGTTTGTGGGGACATGCGTTGCTGAAATGAGCTTAACATTCTCATCAATCATATCCTCGAGGATATCCAGGCACAAATTGCCATCCTCACCACTTGGAATCACTTCGATTGAAACGCCTTTGTCGCGGGCCATGTGAAGATAAGCGATGTAGTTTGAAACATACTCCGCTTCAACCGTAAGAATACGGTCACCCGATTTAAAATCGATGGCGTAAAACGCCATAGCCCATCCCACCGTCGCATTTTCGACGATAGCGATTTCGGCAGGATCCGCACGAACCAGTTTGGCAATAGATGCATAAACAGCATCAATCTTGTCCTTTGCATGTGCCATGGCTTCATAGCCGCCTATACTCGCTTCTAGTTTGAGATGAGCGATTTGTGCGTCAAGCACCTGCCTTGGCATGAGCGATGAGCCAGCGTTATTGAAATGAATGACATTCTTCTTACCGGGTGTATCGGTATATATTTTTTCTTTATCAAGAGCCATATTCTGATTCTCATAAACAACAGGAAAGGCACTAGATCACAAAAATTCCCCTTCCTCAAACGAATTATTTCGGTTAGCATCACTGAAAAATAAGAATGAGGTACGCTAAGTGCTTAAGTCATTTATAACCTGTATGTTCTTTTTACTTGGTGTGACCTTCAGTCATGCACAAAATTTCCAGTTTGTTGAAGCGACAATTGATGAGTTACAGCGTGCTATAACATCAGGTGAAATGACATGCCGGCAGATTGTTTCAGGATATCTTGACCGGATCAGCGTTTATGATCAGGAAACAAAATTAAACGCGATCACCGTTATCAACCGCAGCGCACTGAACAAAGCAGATGAAATTGACGCTGCGCTCGCAGCGGGAGAACCGCTGGGACCACTGTTTTGCGCGCCCATTCTGGTTAAAGATAATTATGACACTCATGACCTGCCGACCACGGGTGGGTCCATTGCCATGATGAACAATTATCCGCCGGATGATGCTTTTATGGTTCAGAAACTTCGTGAAGCGGACGCGATTGTGCTGGCAAAAACCAATATGGCGGAATGGGCCTTTAGTCCACGCCAGACAACCAGTTCATCTTACGGAACAACCGCAAATGCATATGATCTAACGCGTGTTCCGGCCGGATCCAGTGGCGGCACGGCATCCGGCGTCGCGGCAAGTTTTGGCGTTGCGGGCTTGGGCACAGATACAGGTAACAGTATCCGAGGACCTTCGTCGCATCTCGCACTTTTTGGAATTCGTTCCACCATCGGGCTTACCAGTCGGGATGGTGTCATCCCACTGGCGTGGGACCGAGATATCGCGGGCCCGATGACCCGCACAGTCACAGATGGCGCGAAAATATTCAATGTGGTGGCGGGGTACGATCCGAAGGATGCCATGACGGAGCTTGGCGGCAATAAGCGGAAAGAGGATTACACACAGTTTTTAAATGAAGGCGGGCTAAAAGGAAAAAAGATTGGCGTGGTAAGAGATCTTGTTTTTACACCAGATGCCGATCCAGCGATTACAGCACTTTTTATCCAGGCGATTGAGGACTTAAAGCGCGGTGGAGCGACGATTATAGATCCGTTTGAGATCGATAATTTTGTTGCGCATCAACAAGCGGAGAATTTCTGCCCCAGATTTAGATATGATATGCACGAGTATTTAAAAAGCCTCGGTGATAACGCACCTGTGAAAGATGTAATGGAAATTTATGAAGCGGGTGCATTTTCCGCTTATATCAAAGGCGGACTTGAGTATTTTGGCTCAGGCCCATTGGATGTTCATCCAAATGATCAAAGTCCGCCCTGTATGGAATTTCCAAATCATGAAGGCAGGAACGCGTTTAAATCAGACGTTGAAGCGGCGATGGATAAATATGATGTCGACGCAATCATTTATCCCAGCTGGACCAATCCGCCAGCACCACTGATGACCGCTGATGAGGATTATAAAGGCGATAACAGTCAGATTATTGCGCCAGCAACAGGTATGCCTGCGGCTACGGTGCCCATGGGCTTTAGCCACGGTAATCTGCCCGCTGGCCTCCAGATTTTAGCGCGGGATTATCAGGAAGATATTTTATTCGAGATCGCTTATGCATATGAGCAACTAACTAAACACCGAAAACCGCCCCGGCGATTTCCGGAAATTGAAAAAGTAACAAAATTTGCAAAATTAAAATGAAAGTAAGGGAAAATGGGTACAGACTATAAAAGCGATATTGAAATCGCACGCGAAGCAACAGCAAAACCGATTGAAGAAATTGCAGCAAAATTGGATATTCCAGAAGATGCACTTGTGCGCTACGGCCACGACAAGGCGAAAGTAAACCTGGATTACATTGATGGTATTCAGGATCGCCCTGACGGGAAGCTTATTTTGGTGACTGCAATTACGCCAACACCAGCCGGTGAGGGCAAGACAACCACCACTGTTGGCCTTGGAGATGGCCTTAATAAAATCGGTAAAAAAGCGATGATCTGTATTCGCGAACCTTCCCTTGGTCCTTGCTTCGGAATGAAGGGCGGTGCGGCAGGTGGTGGCTACGCGCAGGTGATCCCGATGGAAGATATCAATCTTCATTTTACTGGTGATTTTCACGCGATTACCTCCGCCAATAACCTGCTGGCAGCCATGATCGATAATCACAATTACTGGGGCAACAGCACCGGACTTGATAACCGCCGTATCAGTTGGCGCCGGGTGATGGATATGAATGATCGCTCCCTTCGTGATATCGCAACATCGCTGGGCGGTGTCGCCAATGGTTTCCCACGTGAGGGCGGCTTTGACATCACGCCAGCATCAGAAGTGATGGCGATATTCTGCCTTGCAAGCAGTCTTGATGATTTGCGCCGAAGAATTGGTAAAATCGCTATTGGCCAAACCCGCGAGCGAAAGACAATTTATGCCCGTGAAATAAAAGCAGACGGTCCAATGACAGTGCTTCTTAAGGACGCGATCCAGCCGAACCTTGTTCAAACGCTGGAACATAATCCGGCCTTCATTCACGGTGGTCCGTTTGCCAACATCGCTCACGGTTGTAACACCGTGATGGCAACTAAAACCGCCCTTAAAATGGCCGATTATGTGGTCACAGAAGCCGGTTTTGGCGCTGACCTCGGTGCTGAGAAGTTCTTCGATATTAAATGCCGCAAAGCTGGTCTAAAGCCGGACGCCGTTGTGCTTGTCGCCACCGTTCGTGCGCTAAAAATGCATGGTGGTGTGGGTAAGGATGATCTTGGAACCGAAAATGTCGATGCGGTTCATAAAGGACTTGCGAACCTTGAGCGCCATGTTGAGAACATCAAGAAATATAACGTAAGCCCCGTCGTGGGCATTAACCGCTTCCCAACTGACACAGATGCTGAAATCGCGGCTGTGGTTGAGGCTTGCGCTAAAGTTGGTATTCGCGCGGTGGAAAGTTATCACTGGGCCCATGGCAGTGACGGAAGCTCTGATCTTGCACAGGCGGTGGTTGAGGTAATCGATGAAGGAAAATCTGATTTCTCCGTCCTATACCCGGATAACTACAGCCTGATGTCCAAAATTGAGATCATCGCCAAGGAAATTTACCGCGCCGATGAAGTTTTTGCCGATCAGAAAATACGTAATCAGCTCAAAGATTTGGAGAGAGAAGGCTTTGGCGATTTGCCGATTTGTGTGGCAAAAACGCAGTATAGTTTCTCTACTGACCCAGCCCTGAAAGGGGCGCCCACTGGATATGGCATCCCGATCCGTGAAGTAAGGCTCTCAAATGGTGCTGAATTCGTTCTGGTCGTGACTGGTGCCATTATGACCATGCCTGGGCTGCCGCGTGTACCAGCGGCCGAAGCAATTGAGATTGATGAAAACGGGCTGGTTCAGGGGCTTTTCTAGGCGCAAGCGGAATTCCCTATAGATATATTGAATTCATCTTAAAATTGGCTAAGATGAAAATGATATGTTGTTACAAAAACAAGACTATAGGGAAACAAGATCAGCATATGGAAAGAACAGTCAGAAAATTTAGTGTATTTTGCCTGGCAATGGTGCTTGTGGTGACGTCTGCTGTACCCACAGATGCAGCGCGGCGTCAATTTGTAATTGGTACCGGTTTTGTCGGCAGCTCCATGCATGCTCTTGGTACCGTTATGGCGAAGCACATGCAGCAGAATCTGCGTATGAGGGTGACTGCTAGACCTCATGTTGGACCAAGTGCATTTATTCCACTGATCAATAATGGTGAGATCGAAATGGGCCTCTCCTCAATGGGGGAGGCCAGTGTCTCTTATCGCGGCATTGATACCGAACCCAAAAAGAATATCCGTACAGTCGCTCGCATGCTTGCGATGCCCTTTGCATTTGTGGTGCGCGAAGATTCCGATATTCGCAACATATCTGATCTTCGCGGCAAAAAAGTGGTGCTTGATTTCGCTGCGGCACAAGCGCTTACCGATATGTCTCAAACAATGCTGGATGCAGCAGGATTAAGCCGTGATGATATTGAAGTTGTTACGGTTTCTGGTGTGGGTCCGGGTGTTGAGGCAGTGGTGGAGGGTAATGCGGACGCTGCGCCCGCAAGTGTGAGCATGTCCGCCGTTCGAAAGGCAGATGCCTCCGTAGGAATTCGGGTGCTAAACTTGGCCGCTGATGATTATGAAGACAGGATGGGTGACCCGGTCTCAGCAGGTATCAGAGCTTTTTCAGTGGAAGAAGGAACTTTTCCCGGTGTGGATGCTGCAATGCGCATTTTTGCGCTGGATATTTTTTTGGTCGTACCGGCGGAACTGGAAGCGGAAGATGTGAATAAAATTCTTGATGTGCTTCATAACAACTGGGCCGATATACAGAAGGATTATGCCGGTCTTTCTGCTTTTGATCCGAGTGGTTTCGTTCATCCATCTCAAACTGTTCCTTATCATCCCGCTGCAATTGAATATTTTAAATCCGGCAAAGGTTTAGCCACGTGGGACAACGAAGCCGAAAGAAGAAATCAACAGCTAGTCGATGTCTGGAATTAATAGGCTGTGAGCGAAACAACTTCTCAAAACACAAGTGGTTCGCTTAACTTATTGAATTTGTTTCTATTCGGGCTTCCTACACTGATTGGAATTCTCTGGATCATGGGTGTACCCATGCAGCTAGGTATTGCAGTGCTCGATGGAAATTACCTAGCGTTCTTGATCGCATTTGCACTCGCTGCGTCATTTATATACTGGCCATACGGAAAATCAGCCGGATTGATCGATTACGCGCTCGCAATTGTCGGTGCCGCCGTTTGGCTTCTTTGCGCGTATAACTATGAAGCATGGCTCCTAAGTCAGCATGAGCGAGGCGTCTTTAAAGTAACTTCAGCCATTGTGGCTATTTTTTTACTTTGTGAAGGGGTGCGCAAAACGGCAGGCAACGGCATGGCTGGCGTGGTGCTTGCGTCGCTCCTGTATGGGCTTTTTGGGCATAATGCACCGGGCATTTTCGAAGGTGCGCAAAATGATCCCGATCAGTTGTTTGTCTATCTTTATACAGATGGCAGCGCAGTGCTTGGATTTATCATCATGGTAGCAGGAACACTGATATTAGGTTTTCTGGTGCTTGGTCAGGTCATGCAGGCAAGTGGTGCCACAACATTCTTTTCAGATATAGCAACGGCGGCAATTGGAAAGCGCCGTGGTGGTCCGGCGAAAGTATCTGTGGTTGGAAGTTCGCTTATGGGGACGGTAAGCGGTGCAACGGTTGCTAACATTATGTCGACGGGGATGGTGTCAATCCCGCTGATGAAAAGAAACGGATTTAAGGGTTCTATGGCCGCGGGGATTGAGGCTGTTGCTTCAAACGGAAGTCAGCTTGCGCCACCTGTGATGGGAGCTACGGCCTTCATCATTGCGGAATATTTGGAGCTGCCATACCCCACCATTGTTGCCGCGGCGATTATTCCAGCGATTGTTTATTATCTTTTCCTTTTCTGTCAGATTGATTTCTACGCCCGCGTCAATGGAATGGAAGGCTTAAAAGACGATGAAGTTCCCAACATGGCCGAGGTCTTGAAGGCGGGATGGATTTTTATACTTCCGCTTGCGGTGTTGATATTTTACTTGTTTGTGCTTGCATTTAATCCTGCAAAATCAGCGCTTTATGCTACGTTGTCGTTGCTTATTTTGGCGCTTGTTAAATTCAGAAAAATGCCAACCTTTGCAATGCTTTACGATCTTATCGTCCAGCTTGGAAAGCCCTTTACAATGCTGGTGATGATTTGTGCGGGCGCAGGGGTAATTATTGGCGTGATTAATATGAGTGGACTTGGGTTTAGTCTCGCGCTCGCGCTGAGCGACGTGGGGGCAGCATATGGTTTGTTTGTGATGCTGTTGCTCACCGCCTTTATATCCATCATCCTCGGCATGGGAATGCCTACATCAGCCGTATATATCATTGTCGCCATGCTTCTGGCACCGAGCATTGCCGATATGGGTGTGCCACTGATTGCCGCCCATTTCTTTGTCTTTTACTTTGGTCTCGCATCCTTCCTGACGCCGCCGGTGGCAATTGCGTCCTATGCAGCAGCGAGCCTTGCCAAAGCGGACCTTAAGGAAACCAGTATCGCGGGGCTTAAGCTTGGACTATCGGCCTTCATCATTCCGTTTTATTTTATCTATAACCCGGAAATACTGATGATTGGAACCTGGCAGGAAATAGCGATATCAGGTCTTATTCTCGCGCTTGCGGGCGTGCTACTGGCCCGGGCGCTAACCTTCTTCGGAAGTGCTGGTGAGAAGACGAATTTATATGGTATAATTGATCTAGTAGCCTGTTTGGTGGTGGGAACGTCCACCCTTTGGCTTGGGAAGGGGAGCGTATTCATATACGCGATTGTTTTAATTGGGGTGATTGCCATTTATGCCGGCAATCATAATTTAAAATTTGAACAACAAAATTAATATAGGTGGGGTTTCATGGTTACATTCACTGTAAACGGCAAAAGTCATACGTTTGACGGCGATGAGGATATGCCGCTTCTTTGGTATCTTCGCGAAGATGCAAAATTAACAGGTACAAAATTTGGTTGCGGGATCGCAATGTGCGGCGCCTGCACAGTTCATATGGGAGGCATGGCGCAGCGATCTTGCTCGATCCCCATGGCCGCGGTGGATGGTGAAGACATCACAACCATAGAAGGATTAGGTTCTGTTGACCGGCTTCACGCGGTGCAGCGCGCCTGGATCGAAGAGGACGTGGCCCAATGCGGCTTCTGTCAGTCTGGTCAGATCATGGCGGTGGCGTCCTTCCTCAAGGATTTTCCAAATCCTACCGATCAGGATATCGATGATAATCATGATAATCTGTGCCGCTGCGCAAGCTATGTGCGGATCAGGGCGGCCATACATCGCGCCGCAGGATACCTAAGGGGGGAGATTTAAGATGAACAATATGGACAGAAGAAAATTTCTTAAAGTTTCCGCTGCAGCTGGTGCCTTTGTCATCGCAACTCCAAACATCAGTTTTGCGCAGACCAATGCGGATGGAAGTTACGGCAACCTTGATAGCAATCTCGGTCTTTTTGTGCGAATTGATCTGGATAACACAGTATGTATTGGTTACACGGTTCCTGAAATGGGCTCTGGTGTCAGCACAGCGCTTCCAATGATCCTAGCTGAAGAGCTGGATGTGGATTTTGAACAAGTGAAGGTGGATAAGCTTCCGCCGCTGCTTCAGGAACGCGAAGGACGCAGAGGGCCTTACGGGGACGCAAATTACAAAGACCATTCCATCTTCCAGGAAACCGGCGGCAGT
>JANQJN010000155.1 GCA_028281625.1 Emcibacteraceae bacterium
TTTAAACCAGCCGGACGCTTCAGGAGGACTTATGCCGCATATGATGCTGTGGATGTTATGCTGATGATAAATATCTTCAAAAATTTCCACAGCATCATATGCGGCATAAGTCCTCCTGAAGCGTCCGGCTGGTTTAAAGAAGAGATTACGTCCCTGGAAGACCTTCAAGGGATGCGAATGCGTTTTTTTGGGTTGGGTGCTCGAGTGATGAGCAAACTTGGTGTTTCTACCCAGCTGCTCGCGACGGGTGACATATTACCTGCACTTGAACTGGGTGCCATTGACGCCACCGAGTTCTCAGTGCCTGCTGTAGACCAGCGCTTAGGGTTCGATAAAGTCGCAAAACACTATTATTTTCCTGGCTGGCATCAACAATCAACCTTTTTTGAGCTGATGATTAACCTGGAAAAATGGAATAATCTTTCCACTCAACAACAGGCACAGATTTACACCACCTGCGGCGATAACATGCGCTTTGGCATCGCAGAAGGTGAAGCCCTGCAAGCGGAAGCAATTAATCTTCTCAAAGAAAGTGGCACCATCTTTCACCAATGGCCTGATGATATTATGGATGCGTTTGAGCAGGCGTGGTACGAAGTAGCAGAGGAAGAGGCTGCCAAAGACCCTGACTTCGAGCGCGCCTGGAATTCCCTTCAATCCTTTAGACAGTCTTATAAAACCTGGAAAGACCTTGGCTACATTAAAACGGATCGCTAGCGGAATTGTTGAAAACACGGTTTATCTGGGTCGCTTCTTTCTGATCGCCCTGATGGTAACGATTATTTTTGATGTCATTGGTAGACGGTTTTTTAATGTTGGATCCGTTGCCCTGCAAGAACTGGAATGGCATTTTCACGGCGGGCTGTTTTTGCTGTGTTTAGGCTTTACATATCTAAAAGACGCGCATGTCCGTGTTGATCTTTTTCGTGATAAATTTTCAGAAAGAACAAATCGGCTGATTGAAATCGTTGGATGTCTGTTCTTTTTACTACCTTACTGCACGGTTGTTATTTATTTTGGGATTGACTTTGCGGCCAATTCTTTTTCAGCTGGCGAAATGTCCCCCAATACGGAAGGTTTACCATACCGCTGGATTATAAAAACCTGTCTTCCATTGGGTTTCTTGCTGCTTGGAATAGCGGCGGTATCCATCTTACTTAGTCCCCGGGAGGCAGACGATGGCTAGTTTCATTGAAATACTCCCTCTCCTCATGTTTCCCATGCTCGCGGTGTTCTTGTTTTCCGGCTATCCGGTGGCCTTTGTTCTGGGAGGTATCGGATTATTTTTTGGACTTATAGGTGTCGGATTTGATGTGTTCAATTTCAAGGAGTTTTTCCTGATCAATTCGCGCATATTTGGCGGCGTGGTGGAAAATATGGTCCTTATCGCGGTTCCGATGTTCGTTTTTATGGGGCTTATTCTTGAACGTAGCGGGATCGCCAGAGAACTTCTGGCCAGCTTAAAAATACTGACCAAACGGGCGCCTGGTGGCCTCGCCATGTCGGTTACCCTTCTTGGTACAGTGATGGCCGCAACCACCGGGATCATAGGGGCCAGCGTGGTTATGATCAGCCTTATGGCTTTCCCGGCGATGCTTGCGGCCAATTATGACAAATCGTTTTCAAGCGGCACCATCGCGGCCGCTGGCACGCTCGGTATTTTAATTCCGCCAAGTATTATGTTGGTGATCATGGGAGATCTTTTATCCATATCAGTAACCGACTTGTTCATGACCGCATTGGTTCCCGGCTTAATGCTCGCCTGCTTTTATCTTATTTATATAATTTTCCGCACCAGAAAACACCGCCCTATTGAAAACGGGGGCGACGATGAAGAAACAGAGTTTGCAAAAGTAATCAGCGGCTTTTTACCAGCTGTGGTCCTGATCGTGCTGGTCCTTGGGTCCATTTTTGCAGGTTTTGCCACGCCAACTGAAGCCGCCGGTGTTGGCGCTTTTGGTTCACTTCTTCTTGCCCTTTCCAAAAATAAAATGACCTTCACAAGGTTTTGGGAAATGTGCGACGAAACCATAAAAACTTCAGGCATGATTTTTGGGATCTTCGTTGGGGCCACCGCTTTTTCCTATGTGTTTAGATCGCTTGGCGGGGATGATCTAATCATAAATTTTATGAATGATTTTTCCGGTGGGCCCTGGATCGTAATAGGTACACTGATGATGATCGTCTTTGTCCTTGGTTTCTTCTTCGACTGGATCGAAATTACTTTGATCGTGCTACCGATCTTCGCACCAATACTTGCTGAGCTTGACCTAACAGATCACGTTGACGCAGCCAACCTGCTACCCTGGTTTGCGGTGCTAGTAGCGATCAATTTGCAGACATCCTTTCTCACACCGCCATTTGGATTTGCGCTTTTTTATATGAAGGGTGTCGCGCCGGAAAATGTGCACATGGAAGATATTTATAAGGGAGTAATACCCTTTATCCTCATTCAGCTTTTAGGACTTCTGCTGGTAATGACGTTCCCGGCGATTGCGCTGTGGCTGCCGGGTGTGCTTAACTAAGCAGCTTCACTGCCGACGATTTGGGTAATGAAATATTCGAAGCTTTCATTATCGACAGTTTTTTCGCAGCGTGTAAGAATTCGCTCCACCATGCGGCTTTTGTAACGAAGTGGGTCCTCCGAAGCAGATGCCGCCATTTCCTTGGCAACGTCAAGTGCTGCATGAACAACAGGAAGTAGTTCTGGTGAGAATTCACATTTTTCATAGATTGCCTTGAGCCCCAGATCACCACGGTCATGAATAAGCTGATAGGCGTTACCAATAGGAATACCAGCGAGCTTGGCAAGTGCCAGTTCAAAGAAGATCACATCACCGAGACATAGTGCTCTGAATATCAGTGTTTCAGTGAGACGACCATTTTCATAAAGCTGGTCTACAAGATCAGCAAAACCCGTTTCATCGTCCCCATCATTAATCAGATTAGCGGTTGCGCGCTCCCGTGCGTTGAAGAATAGATCCATCACAGTATTGGATGACATCTCATGATGCGTGACCAGGTGATCACGAACCTGCTCTGAGACGAGGTTCACCAGTCTTTCCGCAACTTTGATTGGTAGCTGTGCTCTTTTGGCCAGCGGCACATTTACAGTTTCATCATCACCATATTTGTCCAGCACCTTGTCCATGGTGCCTTCTTCAACTTTGGCACCTTCGTTTTTCATCAGTGTCGCCACAACATCTGCGTCAGTACTGTTTTCAACAATTGAATCCGCAAGGCCTGCTGAGACATTAGCCCGTGAAGCAATGGCTTGCTGCGCATCGCTGTCCTGG
>JANQJN010000186.1 GCA_028281625.1 Emcibacteraceae bacterium
ATGACTTCCATTGCGCGGGCTCTCGCAGCCTTGGGCATCGCACCTAAGCTATTACCATCAAAGTAAATCACACCTTCGGGCAAGTAAAATTCATCAGCAAAGGGGGCCAGCTTATCCTCGGCATCCAGTTTCAAAAAATCATCACGGGTGAGTACCATTTTATTTTATCCGTAAAATATTATAAAAAATGCACAATAGCATTGTTCATTATCACGGACCATGTAAAAATGTGCCCGTGATTATAACAAAAAACATATAATGGAACTGACTTGAAACCCTATCATCACATGGACCATGAAACCCTGGAACGGGAGTATAGCCCTAGCAGCTGCGTCGACGATATTATGGTCTATATCAAGCAGTATATTGATGTAAGCGCCGAGGCACGCAAAACCTTTGCCAACCAGTTTAAGCCGGATATAAAGTATGGCCCCGAAGAGCGTTCCAGCATGGATATGTTTATTCCGGATGGCGATGGTCCCTTCCCAATTCATATTTTTATTCATGGCGGCTACTGGCAGGAACTTTCCAAAAACGAAAGCCACTTTGGTGTGGAAAATTTCCTGGGTCATAATGTAGTTTATGTTGCTTTAGACTATACCCTTGCGCCGGAAGCGACCCTTTATGAAATTGTTGATCAGGCGAGACGCGGTGTGGTTTCTGTCCTTAAAAACGCCCATAAATTTAATGGTGATGCGCAAAACATCACAATTTCAGGAAGTTCCGCTGGCGGTCATCTGGTTGCAGAAGTGCTCAGCATGGATTGGCAGCAATATGGGTTTGATAAATGCCCTCTTAAAGGCGCGCTTACCATTAGCGGCGTGTTTGATCTGGAGCCGCTGGTGAAGACTTATGTCAACGATCCACTTAAACTTACCGTCGAAGACGCAAAAGCCCTAAGCCCGCTTTATCATATTCCGTCCGAAAGCTGCCCTCTTGTGGTAACTTACGGTGAAAATGAAACCGATGAATTCAAGCGTCAGACCCACGAATATATGGACGCATGTCTTCGGGCGGGGTTAAGCTGCCGCTATATCGACATGCCGTCGGTCAATCATTTCAACATTGTGCTGGATTTGGGGAAAAAAGACAACCCTCTCTTCCAGACTGTCCTGCATCAGATTGAAGCATGATTTCACGCTGCTGTGCGTTTCTTTTCCTTGGCTTTTTCGATGATTTCCTCGGCCATTTCGTCCGCAACCACGTTTGTCGGGCGTTCTTCGGCGTCAGCGCGTTCAAAAATATGAAGGAGCGTGTGATAAATATTATCAATCTTGCGGTTGACCCAGCCAAGGTCATAATTACCGGCCGCTTCACCAGATACATTGATAATGCCGCCAGAATTAATCACATAATCCGGGGCATAAAGAATGCCCTTATCCATCAAGCGCACACCATGGCTGTCGTTGGCAAGCTGATTATTGGCACCGCCCGCGATGATCGATGTATTTAAATGCGTGATGGTTTCATCATTGAGCACCGCCCCAAGCGCGCAAGGGGAGACCACATCTGCTTTCACGGTGAGAATTTCATCCGGATCAACGACAGTTGCACCAAAGCGTTCCACCGCGGCATCCAGATGGTCCTGAATGATGTCACTGACAATCAGCTTAACTCCATCATCATGGAGGAACTGACATAAGTTGATGCCCACATTACCAACACCCTGTACGGCAACCGTTAATCCGGCGAGGTCATCCTTGCCAAGCTTATGTTTCACTGCGGCGCGGATACCGTTATAGATGCCCTTGGCCGTAAAGGGGGATGGATCGCCACTGGCGTGATCGCCGTTAGGCGTGCCCGCGACATATTTTGTTTCAGACGCGATGATATTAATGTCATCTGTGGTCATGCCCACATCTTCGGCGGTGATATATTTACCGTCCAGACTTTCCACACAGCGACCAAAGGCTTTAAAGAGCGCTTCCGATTTATCTGTTTTTGAATTTGCAATGATCACGGCCTTACCACCACCAAGCGGCAGGCCAGCCATGGCGTTTTTATAGCTCATCCCGCGCGCAAGACGCAGCGCATCATTCAGTGCGTCCATTTCACTGGCGTAAGGCCACATGCGACATCCCCCGGCCGCCGGGCCAAGGGTTGTATCATGCACTGCAATAAAGGCTTTAAGCCCACTTTCCTTATCATGAAAATAGGCGAGTTGTTCGTGTCCCCGAAACTGATTTTTATCAATCATTTTAATTCTCTAACTCAAGAGGCCTGCTTCACACTGGTTGCGCCGTCAAGCTCCTTCAATAACTTCTCCAATTTCGCGTTTGCCTCGCGAATGTTTTTCTCTTTTACGTGCCCGTATCCTTTATATTCCAAAGGAGTTTCTAATATTGAAACACATAACTGGTAATTGTCTTTGTTCAGTTTGTCGAGCACTAAATGCACCAGATCTTCATATTCTTTAATAAGTGAAATTTCGTGCCTCCGTTCTGCGGTATAGCCAAAAATATCAAACAAGCCACCACGCAAGAATTTCATCTTGGCAAGAAGCTTTAATGCACGCATCATCCACGGGCCGAACTGGCGTTTCTTAACCTCGCCGGTGACAGCATCACGTTTTTCGAAGATCGGTGGTGCCATATGGAATTTAAGCTTATAGTCACCATCAAACTGCGCCGACAGCTTCTCCATGAAATCACCATTGGTATAAAGCCTTGCTACTTCATATTCATCCTTGATCGCAAGCAGCTTGTGATAGCTTTTTGCAACGGCTTTTAAAAGATCCCCATGATCGACATCTTCCACCCGTCCCAGAAGATGCAGATAACGGTTTGCATATTTCTGATCCTGATACTGGGTAAGCATATTGACGCGCTTTTCAATCATCTCTTCGACACTTTCCGCGATATCCTCATGGGGGACAACACCCATATAGGGTTTCGCAAAATCCTGAAGCACGACTAAATCATGTGCCGCGAGGCGCCCAACGGCGAAGGTGAGCTTATTTTTATCAATGGCTACACCATTGAGCTCAATGGCTTTCATAATCGCATCAAGCGAAAGCGGAATAAGCCCTTTCTGCCAGGCAAAGCCCATCATCAACACATTGGTTGCGATGCCATCGCCAAGAAGAACGGTTGCCAGTTCTGTGGCTTCCAGATAATGGCGATGTCCTTCTAATGTGTGGGCCTCAACCGCACGTTTTAGATTTTCCTGTTGGAAATCAATAGCATTATTTTCCACGAAGGCGGAAACCGGTGAATTATGAGCATTGATCACCGCTTTGGTCCGATCACTGCGCACAGATTCGATCGAATCCGGCGCCGCCGCCACCACCAGGTCGCAGGCAATCAGAAGATCCGCGCATCCGGTCATGATGTGCGGCGTACGCAAGATTTCGATTTCCTTACCCAGACGCACGTGGCTAAGCACGGCACCACCCTTCTGTGCAAGACCGGTCATATCCAGCTGATTGCTGGCAAGCCCGTCAATATGCGCGGCCATACCAAGAATCCCACCAATAGTAAGCACCCCGGTGCCACCGACACCTGTCACCAGAATATTATATTCCGTTTTTACAACGCCCGTTTCGGGAAGCGGAATATCCGCCACCAGGTCATCCAGACCTGTGACTTTCGGTTTTTTAAGCTTACCACCAATGACGCTTACGAAGGACGGGCAGAAGCCCTCCACGCAGCTGAAATCCTTATTACAGCTGGACTGGTTGATGGTGCGCTTACGACCGTATTCTGTTTCAAGCGGCTCTACTGATACACAGTTGGATTTAACCGAACAATCGCCGCATCCCTCACAGACCGCATCATTGATAAACACCCGACGGTCAGGATCCGGAAACTTGCCGCGTTTGCGGCGGCGACGTTTTTCGGCGGCACAGGTTTGGTCGAAAATGATGATGGAACACCCCTCGGTTTCCCGCGCTTCCAGTTGCACCGCTTCCATCTGGTCACGGTACAGGATTGGAATATCCGCCGGGATGTTGCCCCGATTTTTATAACGATCTAGATCTTCGGTCAGAATCCAGATTTTCTTGACCCCTTCGCCGCGCATTTGCTGAGCGATCATTTCAACCGTCAGGCCACCTTCAACCGGCTGTCCACCGGTCATAGCAACAGCGTCGTTATAAAGGATTTTATAAGTGATATTTACCTTGGCGGCGATGGACGCGCGGATCGCAAGAATGCCTGAATGCTGGTATGTACCGTCACCAAGGTTGGTGAAGATATGCTTCTCATCTGTGAACGGTGCCTGGCCGATCCACGGAACTCCTTCCCCACCCATCTGCGTAAAGGTATCGGTGTTGCGGTCCATCCACATGGCCATGATATGGCAGCCGATACCCGCAGTGGCACGGCTTCCTTCCGGCACTTTTGTGGAACTGTTATGGGGGCATCCTGAACAAAAATAAGGTTTTCTGATTAGCGGCGATTGATACTCTGCTTGCATCGCTTCGCGGCGGTTAAAGTAACTGCGTGCATATTCAACCATTTCGCCTTTATAAAAGTGACTGATCCGATCAGCAATTACATGAGTGATAAGCCCGATACCAAGTTCATTTTCCGGTGGCAGTAGCCAGTCACCTTTTTCATCATACTTACCCACCACGCGCGGACGTTTATCCGCATGCCAGTTGAAAAGCTGCTGCTTGAGCTGATTTTCAATCAGCTCTCTCTTTTCCTCAACGATGAGAATTTCTTCAAGTCCCTCGCAAAATTCACGCATTCCATCGGGCTCCAGCGGCCAGGGCATGCCAACCTTAAACAGACGAAGCCCGATGCGTTCCGCGACCTGTTCATCAATACCCAGCTCATAAAGCGCCTGTCTGACGTCACCATATGTTTTACCGCTGGTGATGATGCCAAAGCGTGGCTTGCTGCTGTCCCAGACGATACGGTCGATGTTGTTTTTCTTGGCAAACGCCAGCGCGGCAAAAAGCTTGTAACGCTGAAGGCGGAAATCCTGATCTCGCCAGACGTCCGCCGGGCGAATGTGAAGGCCACCTTCAGGCATTTCAAATTCATCGTCGCCGGGGACTAGAATTTTTCGGTTTTCACGGGATAGATCCACAACACCGGTGCTTTCGGCGGTATCGGACGTTACCTTAAATGCGGTCCAGCATCCGGAATAACGGGACATGGCAATTCCGAGCAAACCATATTCAACAAATTCCTGCATATTGGCCGGATAGAGCATCGGCAGCATGGTCGCGTAAAAACTGTGGTCAGACTGGTGAGGAATGGTTGATGATTTACAGGCATGATCATCCCCGGCTATCGCCAGCACCCCGCCATAGGGGGACGTGCCGGCAGCATTGGCATGGCGCAGTACATCACCACTTCTGTCCACACCTGGTCCTTTACCGTACCAAATCCCAAACACACCGTCATATTTGGCGCCCTTATACATATTCACCTGCTGTGTACCCCAGACGGCGGTTGCGCCCAGTTCTTCATTGATGCCTTCCTCAAAGTAAATATTTTCGGCGGTGAGGTATTTTTCAGCCTTCCTGATCGCTGCATCAAAATGCCCAAGCGGGGAGCCGCGGTATCCGGAAATAAAGGCACCCGTGTTAAGGCCAACCTCCTTATCACGCCAGCGCTGCACCAGCGGAATGCGCACAAGCGCCTGTATCGCTGTCATATAAGCACGGCCTTCCGCCAGTTCATATTTGTCGTTAAGGGTGATATTGACGCCCATGTCGATGCTCCGGATGCTTAGAATTATTCTATGATTAATTTTTACATAAATTTCGCGAAATTTGCTTTCTATTTTTAACTATTTACCCTATATAAGGAAATATTATATCATATTTTCACCATTTAAGGGTAAATATATGCTTATTGAATTAAGCGAAGTGGATAAAAAAATCCTTGATGCGATCCAGCGGGACGCCAGCATCACCAACTCTGAACTGGCAGATTTAGTCGGGCTAAGTGCCGCACCCTGCTGGCGGCGCATTAAAAGACTTGAAGAACGCGGGATCATTAAACGTCGTGTCGGTCTTCTTGATACCAAGGCGCTTGGACTAAACATCATCGCTTTTGCCAATGTAAAACTCAGTCATATTCAGGAAGATGCACTTGAGGAGTTCGAAGCGGAAGTAACCAAATTTCCGGAAGTCACAGAATGCTATACCATCAGTGGATCCATGGATTTTATCCTGCGCGTGGTCACGGAAAATATGCAGTCTTACGAACGGTTCCTGCGTAAAAAACTACTCCGCCTTCCTATGGTGAGCGAAGTCAACTCCCACTTCGCAGTCACCCAGGTGAAATATACAACGGCTGTACCGCTTGAGTTATCGAGTTAGATTACTTTGGATAAGCCCATTTCACGTACTTGCCATTCTCGTCGAAAAAATACGTAATCGCTCGGCCGCATTCGCTGTTTCCGCCAGTGGTAATAGTTATGGTATCCCCATCGATGATTGGCTCTCTCTTTGCACCAAATCCAACAGTAATTGTATTGCCCGTTTTACCTACTAAAATTCGCAAACAGCTTTCATTATAGTCGAAGCGTTTTTTGTAAGCCTCGTAAGCAAATATAACTTGTTCCATCCGATGAATTGGCATATCTGCTTCGTTTATTATGGATTCCACCTCTATTACTTCAACTTGTTCTTGTGCGTTCACTGTGATTAGTGATGTCAGAAAAAAAGTGACAACGGATACAATGTAAATAAAAAAATCTGTGGCATAGTTCATATTGTTCCCCTATTCCACCCTCTCCGCAAGAACGGCTGCAATGATCGAGATGCCTTCAATAAAGTTGCCAACCCTTATATTCTCATTAGGGCTGTGCTGGTTATTGTCTGGGTTGACGGTTGGCACCGTTACCGCCGGGATTCCGAGCGTATCGACAAAGGGTGCAATGGGGATGGAGCCGCCCATGGTACGGAGCATGATCGGCGGCTCACCGTAAAAATGGGTCATGGCGCTTTTGGCAAACACGCCCGCCAGGCTGTCAAAATCAGTTCGGAACGCCGGGTAGGACGTAAAATGGGTCATTTGCGCATAGCGGTTCCCGGACATGCGCTGCGCGTCGGTTGGTGGTTCGGGGATCACGATATACCCCTGATTTTCAATATGTTTTTTAATCAGATCCACCAGATATGCCGGATCACTTTCCTTCACCAGCCTTATGTCAATTTCGGCGGTTGCATCCGGCGGGATGATGGTTCGCACCTGATCACCGATCCAGGCGGAACCCATACCGCGAATGTTCAGGGACGGATATTGAATGGAAGCTTCAAGGCTATCTGCCACTTTATCGGTGACACTAAACCCCATAGATGCACGCATTTCAGCTTCGTTGTTGGGCACTGCATCGAGGATTGCCTGTACTTCGGGTGTAATCTCCACGCCATCATAAAAACCGGGGATGGTCACCACCCCGTCAGCGTCTTTCATGGTCGCAAGCAATTGCGCCAGTTGAAAGGCCGGGTTGGGGGCGTAGTTGCCAAAATGACCACTGTGCTGTGCCACCTTGGGGCCAAAGGTTTTCAGCGTAACGTCCGTTATCCCGCGCGCACCAAAGGAAAGGGTCGGTCCACCACTCCTATGCGGCGGACCATCGAAGATCAACAACATGTCAGATGCCAGCTCCTCACGGTTATCAATCACTGCTTGCGGTAGATGGGGCGATGACAGCTCTTCTTCGGTATCAATCACCACTTTCAAATTAAAATCCGTGGTCACGCCCAGCCTTTCGAGCACATCCAGTGCCATCAGGAACTGAATGTTCGGCCCCTTACTGTCAGATGCTGATCTGGCGTATATGCGCCAGTCAGGATTGATATTCCCTTCAAGACTGTCCCAAGGGATTGCGCGCATTTGGTCCCTTTCCCACGTGTTTGTATCAGATTGCCAAAGTACCGCGCCGTAGGGATCAGGTTGAAACCACGCACTCGGATCCACAGGTTGTCCATCCGCCTGCAGATAAACCAAAATGGTTTTATCTGCGCCAAATACCATACGCTTGGCATAAAGAAGTGGATTTTCAGGCGAAGCCAGACGGGACACTTCAAACCTTCTTTTTTCAAATTCGTTTTCGACCCAATCAGCAAGTACCGCAATATCGTCATGATGCGTACCTTCATTGGGTAGCGCCAGATATTCTTTGAATGTATTCAGCGCTGTTAGCTTGATCCGGTCCACCTGAGCGCGGATCTCATCCGGTGAAAGCTGATTTTCCGCCATCGCCGAGAGCGGGATAAATAGTAAAGACAGGCCAATGATGATTTTTTTCATGATGCTCCCCTTTGATTTTCACCACTATAACTCGATTCCCCTTATTTTCACTTTAATTTTTAGCCCGCCCCCAGTATCCTGTGCCAAGTTTAAATAAAGGCCACAAAAATGATAAAGAAAACCCTACTCACCGTTTCATCCTTAACTCTTCTTTCTGCCTGCGGCGATGGCACCACAGAAGCCCCTTATGGCGCGTGGGAAAGCCCTATTACTGCTGAGCTTACCACTGAAAATGCTGTTGGGCTACGTAGCGTGCGCCTTGATGGTGATGATCTTTACTGGATCGAAAGCCGGCCCGAGGAAGGTGGTCGTCGCGCGATCGTGAAAATGGATGCGAACGGCAACATTGCGGATGCGATTCCTGCGGATTATTCAAGCCGCACCCGGGTTCATGAGTATGGTGGCGGATCATATTTTGTGGATAACGGAACCATTTATTTCTCAAATCATCGTGATCAGAAACTTTATCGCTATGCTGGCGAAGGCGAGCCGGAGGCCCTGACACAAGAAGGATATCGCTATGCCGACTGCATCATGGACGCGAGTCATAATCAGCTGATATGTGTGCAGGAAGACCACACCATGGAAGGCGAGCCGGTGAATACATTGGTTTCCGTCGCCCTTGACGGCAGCGGAGCACGGTCACTTTTCAGTGGCACCGATTTCGTCTCCTCTCCCGCGCTGAACCCGGCCGGTGATACGCTTGTCTGGATCACCTGGGATCATCCCAACATGAACTGGGACGACACCAAGATGTGGATGGCGACTGTAAACGAACAAGGCAGCCTTTCCGGCACCAAAACGGTCGTGGAGCGGGCGAGCCTTTCGGTGCAGGAACCGCGCTGGACTGCGAATGGGGATCTTTATTATATTTCTGACCCAATGGGATGGTGGAATTTCCAGACCTTCGACCAACTGGATGAAGAAACACGCTCCATCACCCGCAAAGAACTGGAATTTGGTAAATCCGGTGCCCTTGGCGCTCACAGCTGGGCCTTTTATGGTGATGACCAGATCATCACCAAATATGAGAGCGAAGGCACAAGCCACCTGGCGACTGTGAATCTCACCAATGGCAGCGTTGAAGAAATTGAAACGCCTTACGTGAGCATTTCTAAGGTTTATTCCGATGGTGAACGGGTTTACCTGCTGGGTGCAACGACAACAGATGCAACCGAAATTGCTGAGTATGTGGACGGTGAATTTGTCTCCGTTAAAAAGTCGCAAGCCAAACTCGTGGATGATGCGTTTATTTCGGTACCAGAAGCGATCACCTTCCCCAATCAAAAGGGTGAGCCGGTCCACGCTTTCTATTACGCACCGAAGAACCCGAATTTCTCGGGTCCAGACGGTGAACTGCCACCAACCATTGTGCGCCTTCATGGCGGGCCGACCGGCGCAACCAGCGCGGCGTTTCGTATGAGCCGTCAATTCTGGACCTCACGCGGCTTTGCGATCATTGATATCAACTATGGTGGCAGCACGGGGTATGGTCGCGCCTACCGCGAACGCCTTCGTGGCATGTGGGGTGTGGTTGATATTGACGATACCAAAGCGGCCCTTGATTATCTGACCGCCGAGGGCCTTGCGGACCCAGAGAAGCTTCTGATCGCAGGCGGCAGCGCTGGTGGATATTCGGTGCTTGTGGCCCTTAGTCAACATGATATTTTTGCCGCTGGGGCGAACTACTATGGGATCAGTGATCTTGAAGTGCTTTACCGGGATACTCATAAATATGAAAGCCGCTATCTGGACAGCCTGATTGGCAAGCTGCCGGAAGATATTGAACTGCTGCGTGAGCGTTCCCCGATTTATCATCTTGATGGTTTTTCAAGCCCGCTTATCACCTTCCAGGGGCTTCTTGATGAAGTGGTACCACCAAACCAATCTGAACTGATCGTTGAAGCGCTCCGCGAAAAAGGCGTGCCTGTGGCCTACTATCCTTATGAGGGCGAGTATCACGGCTTCGGTAAAAAGGAAAACATCATCCACAGCCTTGAAAGCGAACTGGTCTTTTACGGTAAGATTCTTGGCTTTGAGCCCGCGGGCGAACTACCCGAAATTCAAATTGATAATTTCGACGGGTGAACGCGCTACTATTCTTGCGTCCGGTACGGCATTGGCACTTCCGGGTAGGCCATGATGAAATTGCCGGCATTGGGCATTTCAATTTTCGGCAAGCTGTCCTTATCAATCACGTCATTTTCACCAATAATATCATTGGCATAGAGAAGATATGCGGTGATTGAATAATATTCGCTATTGGTCATGGACATGGGCGCGGTGTAGGGCATGGCTTTTCGCACATAATTAAACACCGTGGTGGCATATGGCCAGTAGCTGCCAATGGTCGCAAGGGCCTGATCAGTGCCAATGGTGCCATGGCCACCAAAGAGTACATCGTTGGGACCCCGTTCCGCTGGCGTGCCGTGACAAAGGGCGCACTGTTCCTCAAATAATGGTTTGCCTAGCACCGCGGTGCCCTGCCCTTCTGGTAGAAACGCGCCATCGGGATAGGTGGACCAGAAACGTTTATCAATATCCGCCTGGGTGGCAGGTGTACCAAAGCGGCTTTCCTGGGCGGCAGCTGTAAATGCGCCTGCCGCGAGCACTCCTATCAAAAGACTACGCATAAACATGACGGATAGCCCCCCTTGCATTCACGGACCAGCTGTGGATCGCGTGATAATGATAGTAGGCCTGCTTGCCCCGCGCGGCCATTAATGCGGCACGACTGGGTTGCACGCGTCCAAATTCATCGGTGGCACGACTTTGCAGAATTGACGGCCGTCCTTCCCACATCCAGGGAATTCTAAATCGCGTAAGCATTTTGCTTTGTATTGGCGGCTCAAGAACCGCGTCAGCCCAGGTTCTGCCACCATCAGCGGAAACTTCAACCTTGGCGACTTTGCCGCGGCCGGACCAGGCAAGGCCGGTAATTTCATACATACCCTTCTTTTCAAGGCTAACCGCATTGGATGGCCGGGTGATGACCGATTTCACATCCATTTCGAGGGAGAATTGCAGCGATTTCCCGTCATGAAGTTTATCGGTATATTTCGATGTTTCAAAGCGCGACATCACCGGTTGATCGGTCACGTGAAGCGACCGCACCCACTTTACAGATATATTTCCTTCAAAACCCGGGGCAAGGATACGCATAGGATAACCCTGACTAGGGCGCAGGCGTTCACCATTTTGGTAAATGGCGACCATTGTATCATCTAGCGCTTTATCGATCGGGATGGAACGCGCCAGCGATCCGCTGTCACCCCCTTCGGCGATAACCCATTTAGCATCCGGCGACACACCACATTCATCAAGCAATGTTGAAAGCGGCACCCCGGTCCATTCACTACCGGACACCAGCCCATGTGTCATATACATGAAATTCTGATCGGGTTTTGGTTCTGCCCAGTTCACACGGGTATTACCGGAACATTCAAGAAAATACTGGCGTGAAACGGTTGGATAGTTTTCAAGTTGCTCCACGCCCCATTTGAAGGGCTGCTTAACCATGCCATGGATCACCAACTGGTGCCTATCGGGATCAATATCCGGAATGCCGTGGTGGGTCACTTCGAAATGAAGCCCGCTTGGCGTGATGGTACCATGCAGCATGTGAAGTGGTGTTCTTGCCCCCAAAGCCGCTGTGGCCAAGCCTACAGGTTCGGATACAAACCTTTTTACCCGTCCTTTTTCATAGCGGCTTACATCACCATATTCCGGCAAATCATCGCCGGGCATCAGGGTCCATTCTTCCTGTCCTTCGCCCACGATGGCTTCCTGGGCAAAGGCCGATCCACCTGTTGCCAAAGTGGCACCACCAACAAGTGCAGAGTTTAAGAAAAGTCGTCGGTTCATCAGACCGTTACCCGCCGCCAGATCAAGCGGGTCAACGACCAGCGTTTTTTTACTATCCGTCATGTCATTCCCCTTCGAGGAATCACTATAGGAAACTTGAAGCTGAATTACAAATTTGCTTAGATTTTAGCGAGAATGTCCTGATAATTCTCGGGAGTGTCAATGTCTTCGAGAATGGAGTCCGTACCAAGCTCTACTTTAATCACTTTTTCAGGATATTTTTTAAGAAGTCCACGCGCGCCCCTGTCGCCCTCCAGTGCTTCGAGCTCTGCGAAAAATTCTCGGCAGAAAATGATCGGATTGCCTATTTTGCCGTGGGATGTTGGTACGATGATATGTTCTTTTTCAAAAGCATCCAACAGTGCATCGTAACTGGCCGAGGAGATATATGGCATATCACCCAGACAAACCATCACCCCATCACAGGCCGAATGAAGCGCAGTTACTCCGGCTTTTAACGATGTACTAAGACCCATATCGAAATCAGGATTATGAGTGAACTCGACTTTTTGCGAGATCGCCTTTCGGACTACGGCAAATTCGTTTCCGGTAACAACAATAACATCGGTTATTTTGCTCGCCAACAGTTGATCAATTACATGGGAAACCATAGCTTTGCCGTTAAACGTGAGAAGAAGTTTGTTATTTTCTCCCATACGGGTGGATTTCCCGGCGGCAAGTACCAGCGCTGTCAGATGAATACTCACGCGATACCCCGGATATTCTCAGCGCGGCGAATGGATACCAACTCCGCAAGAATCGAAAGAGCGATTTCCGCGGGCTCCAATCCGCCAATATCAAGCCCTGCAGGACCATGGATGCGGGCGATCTCTGCTTCGCTAAATCCTTTTTCACGAAGGCGTTCACGGCGCTGCACCTGAGTTTTGCGGCTACCAAGGGCGGCAATGTAAAAAGCGTCAGACCGCATGGCAATTTCAAGCGCTGGATCATCCAACTTCGGATCATGGCTGAGCGTCACGATCGCTGTGCTGGAATTTATACCGATCTTTACAAGCGCCTCATCGGGCCAGTCGGTCATGAATTTGGTTCCCGGAAAGCGTTCTTCAGACGCGTACGCTGTTCGCGGGTCCACGAGGGTGACGTCAATATCAAGCGCTTCGGCCATTTTTACCAGACCTTGCGAAATATGCACCGCACCGACTACTATCATCTGAAGTGCCGGTTTATACTCGTGAGTGAAATATTCGCCTTCATCGGTCATAATTTGCGATTTTAGTTCACGTATTTCATGGGGATCGCCATCCAGCAGGAACGCACATGTTTTCTGAACGTCATTGAGCGGTTCCACCATGATATGCACTTCACCGCCGCAGCTAAGTCCAACCTCCCAGGCCTGGTCTGTCGCCACTTCAAATTTAAGAAGTTCAGCTTCCCCTTTCTCGATCACTTCAAAAGCGGTCGTTACCACGACGCCATCAACGCAGCCTCCAGACACGGAGCCTTCCATATGACCATCGTTGTCAATGACAAGATGACTGCCAACCGGACGCGGTGAACTGCCCCAGGTTTTAACCACGGTAGCAAGGGCCATTTTGCGCCCTTCGTTGTCCCAATCGCGGATCGTTTCCCAAATATGTCGCCAATCTGTGCTCATGGCGCGGACAGTATCAAATAAAAATCCAAAAATCACCCCCAAAGTCGCAATAATATAACAATTTGTCTCACTTCTATTGCGCGCGTGCCGGGTTTGGCGATATATAGAGTATAAAGTCAATAAAGGGTAAGAAATGGATCCATTTTCACAAGGCGCGTTAGGATGCGCTTTTTCACAAAGTTTTGCCGATAAAAAGAAAATTCCTGTGGCCTGCCTTGCTGGCCTTTTGGGTGGTCTCGCACCAGATCTGGATATATTGATCGGATCGGCAACTGATCCACTTCTGGGGCAGGAATTTCATCGTCATTTTACCCACTCGCTGGCATTTATTCCTGTTGGTGGCTTTCTTGTCGGTGTAGCAATGTGGCTGGTCTTCAATAAGCTGTTTCGCATAAGAGACTGGGATTTAAAGACCCTTCTCACCTTTGCCACACTAGGGTACGCGACCCATGCGTTGCTTGACGCCTGCACCAGCTATGGTACGCGGCTCTACTGGCCCTTTTCCAATACCCGGGTCACATGGGATACAATCTCCATTGTGGATCCGTTGGTTACGGTTCCCTTGATCGCTTTTTGTGTCTTTGCTGCCAAGAGAAGATCGCCAAAAATTGCCCGTGTTGGAATGGGTGTCTTTATGTTTTATATGTCGCTCGGATTTGTTCAAAACTACCGTGTTACAAATATGATCGAAGAACTCGCTGGCGAGCGTGGCCATGAAGTAGAGCGTATCAAATTGAATGCGACAATCGGCAACATGATCGTTTGGCGCACGGTATACCAGTATGATGGTAACTATTACGTAAATGCCGTGATTGCGACCCCCTTTAGAACACCTGGCATTATTGAAGGTGGTTCAGCGCCTGCTATTGACCCAGAGACAATTTATCCGGAAATCGGCACCGACAGCGTTGCGCGAAATGACATACGGCGCTTTAATCATTTTGCTCAAGGATATCTGATCGAATACCACGGTGCTTTGGCTGACCTTCGTTATAGCAGCCAACCCCATACCATACAGCCATTCTGGGGCATTACTGTGGATGTCAACAACCCTGAGAACCATGTAGGTTATGGCATAGAGAGACCCGATGGTCGGGCGCTAAATGTCACATGGGATATGATGTGGGGTGACTACGAGCCCGATGGTGAGACCGGGCTCGCGCCTTAAATTTTAATCATTACCACGCATATTGCGAAGGCGAAGACGAAGCGCGTTCAGCTTGATAAAGCCTTCCGCATCGCGCTGATCATAAACCTCGTCTTCCTCAAATGTCACATGTTCCATGGAATAGAGTGAGCGTGGAGATTTACGACCGACCAAGGTTGCGCTTCCTTTATAAAGCTTCATGCGCACGGTGCCGTAAACATCTTCCTGGGATTTATCAATGAGCGCTTGCATCATTTCACGTTCCGGAGAGTACCAGAAGCCGTTATAAATGGCTTCGGCATATTTGGGCATGATCTCGTCTTTTAAGTGCATGGCTCCACGGTCAATGGTGATGCTTTCCATGCCGCGGTGTGCAGTGAGCAGAATGGTTCCGCCCGGAGTTTCATAAATTCCACGCGACTTCATTCCAATGTATCTGTTTTCGAGCAAATCAAGGCGGCCAATGCCATTGATCTTGCCAAGTTCATTGAGTTTAGTAAGCAGTGTCGCTGGGCTCATCCGTTCACCATTAATGGCCACCGGGTCACCTTTTTCAAACTCAATATCGATGTAGGTTGGTTCGTCCGGGGCGTTTTCAGGTGAATCGGTGCGGCTATAAACATATTCTGGGCATTCTTCCCAGGGATCCTCTAGAAGCTTACCTTCTGACGAAATATGAAGAAGGTTGGCATCACAAGAAAATGGCGCTTCGCCGCGCTTGTCCTTGGCAATCGGAATCTGGTTCTTTTCAGCATATGCGATCAGTTTTTCACGGCTATTAAGATCCCACTCACGCCAAGGTGCGATCACCTTAATATCGGGATTTAGCGCGTAATAGCCCAGCTCGAAGCGGATCTGGTCGTTGCCCTTACCGGTGGCACCGTGACAAACAGCCTCTGCACCCGTTTCGGCAGCAATTTCAATCTGCCTTTTGGCAATCAGCGGACGTGCGATAGATGTTCCAAGCAAATAAGTCCCTTCATAAAGGGCGTTTGCGCGAAACATAGGAAAAACAAAATCGCGAACAAATTCTTCGCGAAGATCATCGATATAAATTTCTTTGACGCCAAACATTTCGGCTTTTTTGCGGGCTGGCTCCAGCTCTTCACCCTGACCAAGGTCAGCAGTAAAAGTCACCACTTCGCATTCATATTCATCGCGTAGCCATTTAAGAATAATGGACGTATCCAATCCTCCAGAATAGGCAAGCACCACTTTATTTATCGACATTATTAAATCCTTGAAAACTTGGTTTCGATTATTGCGGCGCAGTATAGGGATTCGATTCTCAAGCGCAAGTTAAATACACCCTTAATTACTTAAAAAATGCATTTTTCTTGCGCTTAAATAGAATATTTCGATATAAAAACGTAGTTAAACCGAATTTTATTCGTTATCCGTTTGAATCGTGACAAGCTACGCAGGCTCCGGAGACTCGCCCCGCCATATAATATCTGGGCGAACGCAATGATGCCTGCCAAAGGGCCTGATCCACATCATTTAGAAACCGGAACATGTCAGCCGCCAAATAGGGGTGAGCTGACCTAATATCACCTTCCTGAAGTTCTTCGGCAATTTCTTTTATGCGCTGAAGGTTTTCAACCACTTCCCTTTGATCAATCTGCTCTATTTCCTCTTCCTTTGCCAGTTCCCGGTCCAGCCGCAGCATGGCAAAAGCAAGTTGGTGCATTCCTGATCTCAGGTTTTCACCATCTGGAAAATCAAATGGTGGTGGGCTCGCCACTTGCGGAAAGCTGTCTGAATTGCCCTCGCTTGTACAAGATGCCAACACAAATAGAGCGGCAAGCACAAGCAGTGTCATCGTAATTAATTCTGGAATAGATTTTTTTAACATAATTATCTCCTGCATATAGTGACGATTATACGAACTTATTACCTTTAAAAATTTGACGATGATCAATTTTCTATCGAAAAGAAAATTATGTGGTACACTAAATGTGAAGAGGCGGAACTGATGAATAAGTCCACAACCACAAGTGATTTTGGGCGCTTGCTGTCGTTACTGATCGCGGCGGCGCTTGTCTTTTCGGTGTATCAGGTCGCTGGCCTAAATAATGCGCTACTGACCCTGGTGGGACTTCTTATTGGTCTTACTTTGATATTTGGAAATTTTGGTTTTACTGGCGGATGGGTGGCCTGGATCAACCGCAAGGATGGTCGTGGCCTGCGCGCACAGATGCTAATCATTGGACTGGCATCGCTTCTTTTCTATCCCATTCTGGCTGGTGGCACTTTGTTTGGTAACGACGTGCGCGGCTTTGTAACTCCTTTTGGCATATCGACTATTTTCGGAAGCTTTCTGTTTGGTCTGGGAATGCAATTTGGCGGTTGTTGCGCCTCTGGTGCCTTGTCCTGGGCTGGGGGTGGTAGCACACGTATACTCATTACTCTTACCGGCTTTATTGTCGGTGCAGTTTGGGGTGCCTACGACCTGCCTTTCTGGCAGTCGTTACCTGCTTTACGGGTTGATCTGACCAACGAGTTCGGTGTCTTTGGAGGACTTAGCGTGACACTTATCTTGTGTGCGCTTGTCGCTCTTGTCACTCTAGGATTTGAAAAAAAACGCCACGGCAAAATCCTCGCGTTCCATGACGAGGCAACCCTAAGCCAGGGATGGCAGCGGCTCTACAAGGGATATTGGCCGGTGGTTGCGGTGATCGGCCTATTGATCCTAGCGAATTTCTTGACCCTGGCCTTTGCTGGTCGGCCCTGGGGTGTGACCAGCGCTTTTGCGCTTTGGGGGTCGAAAGCTCTTGCTGCCAGTGGTATTGATGTTTCCACTTGGGGGTATTGGCAGACCGCGACCGGGCTTGATCAATCCATCTTCTTCCACATTACTTCAGTAATGAATTTAGGAATTTTGGTGGGGTCCCTGATTGCTGCACAAATGATGGGCACTTTCAAACCAGTTTGGAACATCGCACCTAAACTGATCATTATGTCGCTCATCGGTGGTCTTCTTTTGGGATATGGATCGCGCATCGCTTACGGCTGTAACATCGGTGCCTTTTTCAGCGGCATAAGCAGCGCAAGCCTTAGTGGCTGGATCTGGTTTGTCTCCGCCTTTATCGGCAATATAGCTGGTGCATCCATGAAAAAGCGCTTTTCACTATAAGCAAATTTGACATCTATTCCTTGGCCCACTATCGTGTTTTTCCTTTAGAGTAATATATTACAACATATCGAGAAGTGGGGAAGCACATGTCAATTTATTCAACAAGCATTAAATTTGCGCTGCTTAGCGGCGCGCTACTCTTAAGCGCCTGCGACAGCGCAACCGATTCGCCAATGGCGTCAGATGGCGCAGAAGAGCAAGCGGCGGCAACAGAAACCGAAGAACAGATGCTCGCCCGCGCCATGGAAATTCATGAGCGTGTCATTACTTTGGATACCCATGACGATATCAATGTGAATAATTTTACCGAAGAAGTAAATTATACCATGGATACAGACAGCCAGGTGAACCTTCCGAAGATGGAAGCTGGCGGACTTGATGTAGCATTTTTCATTGTTTACACGGGCCAGGGCGAGCTAACCGAGGAAGGCTACGCTGCCGCTTACGAGAATGCTATGGCAAAATTTAATGCGATTCATTGGCTCACCGGCGTGATGGCACCGGACCGGATTGGTCTTGCGTTAACGTCAGAGGACGTGCGCCGCATTGACGGTGAAGGCAGAAAAGTGGCCATGATCGGCATTGAAAACGCCTATCCGGTTGGTTTGGACCTCGGCAGAATTAAAGAATTCGCCGATATGGGTGCACGCTATATGTCTCTCGCCCACAATGGTCACAGCCAATTTGCAGATTCGAACACAGGAGAGCGCGTGGATGCCGATGGTAACCCGACCGAACCTTGGCTATATAACGGACTGAGTGATCTTGGTAAGCAAGCCCTTGTTGAGATGAACAAATATGGCATCATGGTTGATGTATCCCATCCGTCCTACGAAGCCAACAAACAAGCGATCGAACTATCCAAAGCACCGGTCATTGCATCACACTCCTCCGCACGCGCGCTGAGCAGCGCAGTGAGCCGTAATCTTGAAGATGATCTTTTGCAGGCAATCGCCGCAAAAGGTGGTGTGGTACAAACTGTAGCCTTTGCGTCATACCTTGACCGGGACAAGCACAACGCCATGGTCGAAGTACGTGACCGGCTTTATGCCGAAATTGCGCAAGGAATGGGTTTTGAGCTGATGAGTTTCCGCGAGGCATTCTCACTCCCGGAAGCTGAACGTGACGCTTATATCGCGCGCTATAGACAAGTGCAGGAATTTGCCGAGCCCCGCCTTGAAGCAGAAGTCTATTCAGTTGCCCCTCCCGTGGATGTGAAGGACTTTGTCGACCATATTGACTATATGGTGAACTTCATTGGACTTGACCATGTTGGGATCAGCTCCGACTTCGATGGTGGTGGGGGTATCTATGAATGGGACGATGCGTCGGAGACCCATAATGTAACGATCGAACTCGTGCGCCGTGGTTATACGGAAGAGCAGATCGCCCAGCTTTGGAGTGGGAACCTGCTTCGGGTGCTGGATGAAGTTCAAGCGGTATCCGCAGAAATACTCGCCGGTGAATAATATGTTTAAGGTCAGGGAAACCTAGTTTTCTCTGACCTATCAATCAAAAACTATAGGCAAATTTAATCATGACCTCAAAACCAACATCTCTCGGAACTGAAGAACACATAGCCATCGCAATTAGCTATGTACTGGGCTGGCTTTCCGGTTTGATCGTGCTCCTTATTGAAAAAGAAAATGAAACAGTTCGCTACCATGCCGCACAATCAATCATTGTTTTTGGAAGTGTTACACTTGTCAACATTATCCTACCTATGGTTCTGTTTGTATTTGCTATTCCGCTAATGGGCTTAATAAATCTCATCGCTGTGATCTTCTGGGTGGTTTTCTTGGTAAAGGCCTTAACACGGAACCCATTAAAATTGGATTTTCTTTCTTCTTATGCTGAAAAATTAAGTGGGGCGATTAAATCTTAGAAGTGGTTGGTATCCAAAATGTTTCACAACGCATTTTGTTTACGTTCTGTTGAAATATACATGCCTTCGAACATAACCCCGATAATCTGTGTGGGCCAGTGGTCCACGCTCTACTCTCTATTAAGGGTTACACCCTTATCAAAAATCACTTTCCACTGACCGTCGTCATTTTTGCGCCAGACTGAATTAAAGTAGGCGTAGACCTCGCCATTGGGCCTGGAAACAGGACCGGTGCTAAAGGCGATTTTGCCTCCATCATTGATCAACACCGTTTCCGATTTCCAGCTAAAAGGGGCGTCTGACCCCTCAAATGAACCTTGCCAAGCTGTTGCCACTGCGTCAGCACCCCGCTGTGGTCTGCCCCCGCCCCAGAACACTGTATCCGGCGCCAGGAAGGACTTAAACGCTTCAAAATCGCGGTCAGCCATGGTCTGCGCAAAAGCATTTTCTGTGGCCGCCACTTCGGCGCGAAGTTCTTCAAGAGTTTGGGCATACGCACCGCTAGCCAGAAGCACACCGCACATGACCGAAACGAACAATTTTTTCATAGTATCCCCCTATTTGATGGTCAGTAACACCAGATCCACAGGTGTATCCCCCATGTTACCAAGCTCATAACCATCACCAGCTTCCAGCCATTTCGGGGTTCCATCTTCAAGCTCCGTCACCGGCGCAGTCAGCTCACCATTTTGGCGCTCCACCAGATGCCCGCCGCTAATGGTGATATAAAGCTGATTGCCGGGCCTATTGTGTCTGCCTGTCCATGCTCCTGGCGCCAATTCGCCGCGCTGAGCGATGATGCGGTCATTTTCAAAAACAACATCCATCGTGATGCTTGGAAAACTCTGTGCTTTATGATCGCCGTCCGGATTAATTGGCGTGTCACTTTTTAAGGTTACATAAATAAGGTCAATCCACGAATCCCCCGTATTGCCTGAATTATGGCCATCTTCATACGGAATATAATCCATCCACCCCACTTCACCGTCTGCGGATAGCTCGTGGCGATATTCATATTCGCCCGCAAGCTGACCAGACCAATAACCCCCTTTAATATGGACATAAAGCTGATTTCCCGGATGACCATGAATCCCTTCCCAGCGCCCGCCGGGCACCACCAGTCTTTGCAGTAGGAGTTTATCATTACTGAGCACCACTCGCCCAAACGGATCCTCAAGATCCTGATAATTCAGAAGATAGGGCCTGTCTTCTTCTTTAAAATTACTCATCGAACTCCCCTCTTGTGCGTTGGCGATTTGTGTCGATAAGAGCAGAATTATCGCAATCCAATCAAGTCTTTGAAACATTTTTGCCTCCCTCACCAAATTTCTAATCGATAAAACAGGTATGCCAAGATCATAATGAATAAAGCGAATTTTGCAAAATCAATAAAACTCTGCTTTATCTCTCTTAGAAAATCAATAATTGTATATTTTTTCGACTTCAAGGTATTTGCCCCCTTATTAACTTTTATTTTTGAAGGCTCAATAAATAGTTGTGATTGAATTTTCCAGTATCGCCTATCTTGCCAAATTATTTCTTTTTGTTGCTGATTGTTCGCGGCATTAGTCGAATAATGCATTACCTTAACTTCGGTAAATTCGGCGCTCCTGTTGAACTGGTTAGGAATGGGATGATCAGGTTTAACGGTTTTTCTTTTCGGAACTTTGAATTCCTCAATATCAAAAATTAGCAGCACCAGATCATTTCTGTCGAGGCGTTTTTCTGTTTTATTGAAAGGGTATGATTCCGGAAAAATCCGCTTTAGATGAGAATAAACAGTGTAACTTACATGTAGAACTAAAAATACTCCAGTTTCTCCACTTCCGATACGTTCAGGAAGTTTTTCGAGTTCGAGCTCTATAACTTGAAACCTGTTGATGTTTGGCGCTTTCGAATTTTGCCAAATTTGCACTTTTGAAAAATGCCCATAGTACTCTGAGGGATCATTTTTAAAAAAATCCTCTTCATTTCCAAAAAAACCGTATTCAACGTTCCAAAATTTTCCTAATCCCAAATTACTTTTGGTTGGATTAGACAGAGCAATAACTACTGACATTCAGATCCCCCAACCCGAGAGCCCTTAGAGGCTCTCGTTACTTTCCTTGTTGGCATCGACGGTTTGATAGATTTCCGATCCCGAATTCTTAAATTTCTCGCTCATTTCGGCCATGCCGCTGTCGGCGTAATCACGTACTTCCTGACTGATTTTCATGGAGCAGAATTTGGGGCCGCACATGGAACAGAAATGGGCCACCTTGTGGGCTTCTTTGGGTAGCGTCTGATCGTGATAATCACGGGCACGTTCGGGGTCGAGGCCAATGTTAAACTGATCAAGCCAACGGAATTCAAAACGCGCGCGGCTCATGGCGTCATCGCGGAGCTGCGCACCAGGATGCCCTTTGGCAAGGTCCGCAGCGTGGGCGGCGATTTTATAGGTAATCACACCGACTTTTACGTCGTCACGGTTTGGAAGCCCCAAATGTTCCTTCGGGGTTACGTAACAGAGCATGGCGCAACCGAACCAACCGATCATGGCAGCACCAATGCCGCTGGTGATATGATCATAGCCGGGGGCAATGTCTGTGGTTAGCGGACCGAGGGTATAAAACGGCGCTTCGTGACATTCCTTAAGCTGTTTGTCCATATTGATTTTGATCTTGTTCATGGGCACGTGACCCGGTCCTTCGATCATTACCTGGCAACCTTTGGCCCAAGCAATTTTGGTAAGCTCACCTAGTGTTTCCAGCTCGGCGAACTGTGCTTCATCGTTGGCATCAGCGATACTGCCAGGACGTAGACCGTCACCCAATGAGAAGCTCACGTCATAGGCGGCCATAATGTCACAGATTTCTTCGAAATGCTCATAAAGGAAGCTTTCCTTATGATGCGCAAGGCACCATTTGGCCATGATCGATCCACCGCGGGAGACAATCCCGGTGACACGCTTGGCGGTCATTGGCACGTAGCGAAGCAGCACCCCCGCATGGATGGTGAAATAGTCAACGCCCTGCTCACATTGTTCAATCAGTGTATCGCGGTAGACTTCCCAGGTCAGGTCTTCAGCAATACCACCGACTTTTTCAAGCGCCTGATATATCGGAACGGTGCCAATGGGAACCGGTGAATTACGGATGATCCATTCGCGGGTGTTGTGGATATTGCGACCCGTGGATAGATCCATCACATTATCGGCGCCCCAGCGGGTGGCCCAGACCATTTTATCCACTTCCTCGGCAACCGATGATGTCACGGCGCTGTTACCTATATTGGCGTTAATTTTCACCGCAAAATTGCGGCCAATGATCATTGGTTCCGCTTCGGGGTGGTTGATGTTTCTTGGGATGATGGCGCGGCCGGCGGCCACTTCGGATCTTACGAATTCCGGTGTGATCTGATCGGGGATATTGGCGCCGAAGCTTTCCGCATATTCATCGGGTGTGTAGTCATTGCCCAGTTCCGCGCGGGACATATTTTCACGAATGGCGATGAATTCCATTTCCTTAGTAATGATCCCAGCCTTGGCATATTGATATTGGGTGACGATTTTGCCGGGCTTAGCGCGTAGAGGTTTATGCTTAACCGGGAATTCACGGGCAAGGAATTTACCGGTAGCGCCACCATTATCTTCGGGTTTTACATCGCGGCCTTCATATTCTTCCACATCGCCGCGGTCCGTGACCCACTGCTGGCGAGAGCGATCAAGGCCCGCATCAATATCAATTTCAACATTTGGGTCTGTATAGGGACCGGATGTGTCATAGACCTTGAGGTCAGGCTCATTCGCCGACGGATCAAGGGCGATTTCTCTCATGGGCACCTGAATGCTTGGGTCGGTGCCTTCGACATAAATTTTGGTGGATGCGGGAAGTGCGCCTGTGGTCACTTCCATTTTTTCGATTTTTGTTTCTACGTTCATAGCCAGGTTCTCCATAATTTTAAAAATTGGAGACCCGGGGACTAGCGGTAACGGTTTTAGAATTCTAATGATTCCTTCCCTCCGCCGGAATAACCCGGATCAGGTTCTAAGGGTTACGATGATTTTTCACCGAATCTCAGTCTTGATGACTCCCCTAGGAATAGTTTTCAGAGTAAACAAATTGTCTACAATTACAAGGGAAATATATATTGGAAATATCGGATTTTCCCCTGTATAAGATGCTCCATGGAAATGGAAATTGATCAGTTGAAATCTTACTTACAAAAAGGTGAGCGATTACTTGGGCTTGACCTTGGCTCCAAGACAATTGGGCTTGCGCTTTCTGATGTGATGCTCACCATTGCCACACCTATGGAAACGATAAAGCGCAAAAAATTCACCAAAGATGCCGAGCGGCTTTTTACGATCATTGACGAACAAAATGTCGGGGCGCTTATTCTGGGGCTTCCGAAGAATATGGACGGTTCTGAAGGGCCACGCTGCCAGTCCACGCGCCAATTTGCCAAAAATCTGCTAGAGAAACGCGACCTTCACATCTGTTATTGGGACGAGCGGCTTTCTACCATGGCAGTCACTCGTACTCTTATTGAAGCGGATGCAAGCCGCAAACGCCAGGGAGAACTAGTGGACAAGATGGCCGCATCCTATATTTTACAAGGGGTTCTGGACAAACTTTCGCGCGCGTAGAAAAACAATAATTCGCTTGCCTAACCAAGCAATTACATCTATATACTTGATTTTCAGAACCTTATGAAAACGCACAATTAAGGACTGAATATGTCACCAGCCACAGCATCATTCTCACATGATCATCTTCTTGGTATTGAAGGCTTAAAAGAGGCCGAAATTTCGCTCATTCTTGATCTTGCCGACGAATATGTTGAACAAAACCGCCAGACCAACAAGAAAAAAGACCTGCTAGAAGGGCTGACGCAGATCAATCTGTTTTTTGAAAATTCAACCCGGACCCGCATGTCATTTGAACTGGCGGGAAAGCGACTAGGGGCAGACGTGATTAATATGTCCACGTCTACATCCTCCATTAAAAAGGGTGAAACACTGATTGATACGGCCTCAACCCTCAACGCCATGAGACCGGATCTTCTGGTGGTCCGGCACGGATCATCGGGCGCTGTAAATCTACTCAGTCAAAAAGTGGACTGCGCCGTACTCAATGCCGGGGACGGTAAGCACGAACACCCGACACAAGCACTTCTGGATGCACTTACCATCCGCCGGCGCAAAGGACGGCTCGCGCGGCTGACGGTCGCCATCTGCGGGGACGTGCTTCACAGCCGGGTGGCACGGTCCAACATTCATTTACTTAACATTATGGGCGCAAGGGTTAGGCTAATCGGACCGCCGACATTAATCCCTGCGGGTGCCGAACGTCTTGGTGCGGAAGTATACTACAATATGGAAGAAGGGCTCAAAGACTGCGACATTGTGATGATGCTGCGCCTGCAAACCGAACGGATGCATGGCGGCTATTTTCCTACTGTGAGCGAATATTTCTCCCTTTACGGCCTTGACTATGAAAAGCTTGAAAACGCCAAGGAAGATGCATTGATCATGCATCCTGGTCCCATGAACCGTGGGGTTGAAATTGATGCGGCGGTCGCGGATGATCTTACCCGCAGCGCCATCCAAGAACAGGTGGAAATGGGGGTCGCGGTGCGCATGGCCTGCCTGGACCTGCTTACCCGTGAAAAAAGAGGAGGCGCGAAATGAGTAAATATACGCTCTATAAAAATGCGCGCCTGCTGGACCCCGCAAGTGGCCTTGATCAAAAAGGAAATCTGCTTACCAAAAATAAGCGCATTGCTGCACTTGGCGACGACATTGAAGTTCCTGAAGATGCAAACATTGTAGATTTAAAAGGAAAATGTCTATGCCCGGGCCTCATTGACATGCGGGTGTTTGTCGGTATTCCCGGCGCAGACTATAAAGATACGATCATGAATACCGGCGAAGCGGCCGCCGCTGGTGGAGTGACCACCGTATGTGTTCAGCCAAATACGGATCCGATTATTGACGGCATCGCTCATATTGAGTTTCTGGCGACGCGCGCGAAGAATGCGCTGGTGAACTTCGTCCCGATGCCGGCAGCAACCAAGCAGATGGAAGGCAAGGAAATGACCGAAATCGGCCTTATGGTCGGTGCCGGGTATAAGGTTTTTGGAGATTGTAGTACGACGATTGACAATGCGGCAATTATGAATCGCATCCTTAAATATGCGTCCGCCTTTAACGCAACGATCGTTCAGCATCTTGCGGAGCCCAGCCTATCCAAGAACGGCTGTATGAATGCTGGGGACTTAGCAACTCGTCTTGGCTTGCCTGGAATTCCGACTGCCGCCGAAACCATCGTGCTTGAGAGGGACATGCGGCTTCTTAAATCCAGTAACTGCCGCTATCACGCATCGCAAGTTACCTGCCAGGACAGTATTGACGTAATCAGAAGCGCAAAAGATAAAGATTTGAATGTAACTGCGGGCGTCGCTGTCCCTCACCTGGCACTGAACGAATTTGCCATCGAAGATTACCGAACCTTCATGAAGCTTTCGCCGCCGCTAAGATCGGAAGAGGACCGAGGCGCCGTTGTGGACGCCCTTAAAGACGGTACCATCGACGTGATCGTAAGCGGTCATGATCCGGAGGACCCCGAAAGCAAGCGAGTACCTTTTGAGCAAGCGGAACCAGGTGTTGTCGGATTGGAAACGCTGCTTAACGTGTCTTTGGAACTTTATCACAATGGCAGCATGGATCTTCTTGAAGTTCTAGCAAAGCTTACCTCAAACCCCGCTAAAATCATGGGACTTAAGTCTGGAAAACTTAAAAAAGGCGCGCCAGCGGATCTTTGTATCTTTGATCTCAAGTCACCTTACCAGATTGACGCAGAAAAAATGGTCTCCGTAACCAAGAACACATGCTTTGATGGAAAACCCGTTCAGGGCCGCGTGCTTCAAACCATCGTCGCGGGGGAGAGCGTTTACACTTATGATGGCTGATTATTCAATGCTACAAATCATCCTAGTGACCTTAGGGGGGTATATTTTAGGCTCCGTTCCTTTTGGATTGGTGCTTACAAAGCTCGCCGGGATGGAAGATATTCGGAATATCGGCTCAGGTAACATCGGTGCGACAAATGTACTTAGAACCGGTAATAAGTTTCTCGCTCTGCTTACGCTAATCCTAGATATCGGTAAGGGAGCAGCAGCTGCACTGATGGCGGAATATTTATATCCAGGACTAGGGGTTTACGCCGGTGGTGGGGCCTTTATCGGTCACTGCTACTCTGTTTTTCTTAAGTTTACAGGCGGCAAAGGCGTAGCGACTTTTCTCGGTATCATGCTTGCCTTAAATCCTTTGAGCGGGCTCGCATGCTGTGCAACCTGGCTGGCGACTGCTATTATCTTTAGAATATCGTCCCTTTCTGCACTTTTTGCAGCCATACTTTCACCTGTGTATGGTTACTATTTTTCAAACGCATTAAACAATGATCTTGTAACCCTGGCAGTGATACTCTGTATTCTTATTCTCATTAAACACAAAGACAACATCAAAAGGCTGATGGACGGGACGGAGCCAAAAATCGGCAAGAAATAACTGGGGGGCTAACATCTATGATACCAACGGCAGAAGCACTTTCCACTGCAGAAAAGGTAGCTCGACTTCGCTTAATCAGGACAGAAAATGTCGGACCGGTAACATTTAGACAACTCATTTCGCGTTACTCCACTGCAGAGAAAGCTCTCGAAATATTGCCTGAACTCGCTCAGCGTGGCGGCCGTAAGAAGCCGCTGGTGGCGGCATCAATGGATAAAATCAATCAAGAACTAGAGCATATAAAAAAGCATGGCTCGGAATTGATCGTACTGGGCGATGAAAAATACCCCGCCCCTCTTGCCGCAACAGAAGATGCACCGCCGGTTATGATGGCCATCGGCCACACACATTTGCTGGAAAAAAACTGTTTTGCGATTGTGGGGGCGCGCAATGCATCAGCTGTAGGACTAAAAATTGCAATGTCATTTGCTTCAAAGCTGGGCGCAGAAGGTTATGTTATCAGTTCCAAGTCG
>JANQJN010000205.1 GCA_028281625.1 Emcibacteraceae bacterium
GTACCTTTTCACCAATGCCACGAACGGTCAGGAAGTTGTTGCCATACCCAATCAGGCGGTATTCTTCAAGCTTACCGGGGATGGCAAGCTCTTCATACGGAAGGTCAAATGCCATCCAGAGGCGAACGGGGATTGAGCCTTCGTCAGCCATGCGTTTTAGAAGATCCACTTCCTCGTAACTGGTACCCAGGTCCTGGAAGGATGTGATGCCCCATTTAAGACTTTCTTCACCTGCGGTAACGATGGCACGACGAAGTTCCGCTTCGGCTTGTTCCGGTGTGCGCAGGGCTTCAAAATCAGCGTGGGACGCGCGGATGGCGTCTTGTGCGGCTTCACGCATCATGCCAGTCGGGGTTCCGTCGTCCTTAAGGACGATTTCACCGCCGGGCGGTGGAACCGTATCGCCAGTTATGCCCGCGATATCCATGGCCGCCTGATTGGCAAACAAACCATGACCCGATGTATGGATCAGCATCACCGGATTGTTGGGGCTCACCGCGCTGAGCTTGTCATGGATCGGAACCCCGTCCACAAGAATGTCTTCCTTAACAGTCCATTTGTCCTGGTGCCAGCCACGACCGACAATCCATTCGCCGGGGGTCGCGCCCTGAACGGCGCGTTCAACCTTATCGACAATCGCCTGCCAGCTGGTGTCATACCTTAGTTCCAGACGGTAAAAACTATCGCCGTAGCTTGTATAATGACCATGTCCTTCAATAAAGCCCGGAATTGCGGTGTAGCCTTCAAGATCGATCACTTCGGTTCCGTCACCGATCCAGGCTTCAATTTCAGAGCTTGTTCCCACCGCCGCGATTTTGTCGCCGACAATGGCAATGGCTTCTGCCCGTGGCATGTCTTCTTCCACGGTCAGCACATTCCCGCCCATGAGCACCATATCAGCAACCGGACCGCTTGGCGTTTGCTCAGCGGCCTGTTCCGCGCAAGAAATTAGCGCTAAACTACTGAATAGTATAAGTAATTTTTTCATATTATCCCCTTATTTTAAATATCCAGATCGGCTACTTTCGCCGCGTTCTCCTGAATATATTGGAACCGGAGTTCCGGTTTTTTCCCCATAAGCTGGTCCACTCTTTCGGCGGTTTCCAGACGAGTTCCTTCTTCGATGACCACTTTAAGCAAGGTCCGTTTGCCCATGGTCATAGTGGTTTCCTTTAGCTGTGCAGCAGGCATTTCACCAAGACCCTTAAAGCGGCTTACTTCAATTTTACCACGGCCGGTGAATTCTGTCTCCATCAGTTCATCTTTATGTTCATCATCACGGGCATAACGTACCGTACCGCCTTGGGCGATCCGGTAAAGTGGTGGCTGGGCAAGAAACAGATGACCACCCTTAATCAGTTCCGGCATTTCCTGATAAAACATGGTGATCAGAAGCGTGGCGATATGGGCGCCGTCCACGTCCGCATCGGTCATGATGATGACCCGTTCATAACGAAGGTCTTCTTCGCGGTACTTGTCGCCACTGCCGCAACCAAGCGCTTGATTAATATCGGTAATTTCTTGGTTTGCGCGGATTTTATCCCGGGTGGCAGATGCCACATTAAGGATCTTACCGCGGATTGGCAGGATCGCCTGGGTTTTACGGTCACGGGCCTGTTTGGCGCTGCCGCCCGCACTGTCGCCCTCAACAATATAAATTTCCGTACCTTCCGCGTCGGCATTACTGCAATCCGCAAGTTTACCTGGAAGACGCAGCTTTCGTTTATTGGTGGCTTTGACCCGCTTTACTTCCTTTTCAGCGCGGCGACGAAGGCGTTCTTCCATGCGCTCAAGCGCCCAACCAAGCAGATCATTGGCCATTGCTGGGGATGCGGTCAGCCAATGATCAAAATGATCGCGAAGGGCGTTTTCAGTAAGCCGCATGGCTTCCGGATTGGTCAGTTTATCCTTGGTTTGACCCTGAAACTGCGGGTTTTTAATAAAGAGCGAGATCAGCACGCAGGCATGGTTGAAAATATCTTCGCCAGTGATGCTTGATGCTTTTTTATTGCCTACCAGTTCACCATAGGCCTTGATCCCCTTAAGAAGCGCCGCACGCACACCGCTTTCATGGGTGCCGCCTTGCGGTGTGGGGACTGTGTTGGTGTATGACGATATACTGCCGTCCCCATATTCCGGCCAGGTAATCGCCCATTCGATCTGTCCGGCGCTATCTGCCAGCGGTACTTTGCCGTGGAAATTTTCGGTGGTCACCAGGCTGCGTTTTTCAGTAAGCAGCGTCAGATAATCATTTAGTCCACCGGGAAAATGGAGTGTTTCCTTTTCCGGAATTTCTTCTTTTTCCTTTTCAGGGATCAGTGACGGATCACACTGCCATCGGATTTCAATCCCTTTAAAGAGATAGGCTTTTGAGCGCGCCAGCTTATAAACCGTGGATGGTTTAAACTTGGTTTTGCCTTCGCCGAAAATTTCATGATCGGGCAGGAAGGTGACTTTGGTGCCGCGCCGGTTTGGTGTCGGGCCAAGGTTGGTGATTTTTGTTTGCGCGATCCCGCGAGCAAAGCTTTGGGTCCAGACCTGTTTATCACGTGCCACTTCAACATCTGTCCATTCGGAAAGAGCGTTTACCACCGAAATACCCACACCGTGAAGACCGCCGGATGTTTCATAAACCTTGCTGTTAAATTTGCCGCCGGAATGGAGCGTGGTGAAGATCACTTCAAGCGCCGATTTATCCTTATGCTTGGGGTGGGGGTCCACGGGAATACCGCGACCATTATCCGCAATGGTGCAGGAGCCATCCCCGTTGAGGCTGATTTCAATGCGGGTGGCGTGACCGGCAACGGCCTCATCCATACTGTTATCCAAAACCTCCGCAATCAGGTGATGAAGGGCCCGTTCATCGGTGCCGCCCACATACATTCCCGGGCGCAGCCGAACCGGCTCCAACCCTTCTAAAACTTCAATGTCTTCTGCGGAGTAATCGGTCGCTGTTGCGGCCGTTTCAAACAAGTCTGTCATATTCGGTATTTTAGCTTCTTAAACAACTATTAATCTATTTCGTTACACTATAGAGTATGTTAAGAAATCTCAACAGCTAGATAGTGTATTATTTTGTTTTTCTGGCCTTTAGTAAAGAAAAGAACAAAAACGGATCAAAATTCGCCACTATGAGTAATCCCACCATTAGTAAACGACGCCGCATGAGCCCGATATTTCGTTATCTGGTGCTGTGTTTTTATTCGCTATTAATTGGTTTTTGCGCTATGGCGCTATGGATCAAATGGGATCATAGTGTTTACCAAAAATCCATGCGCGATTACTCCTCCCATGTTTATGAGGAAGGCTTCGAAGCGGTTGCTGTCACCGTTCCGCTGCCAAGATCCGACCGCAAGGAAAGTTTCTTAAGTCGCCTGGCGCGCCGTGCGGCACCACCACCGGTTCTTGTCACCAGGCAAGACCGCCCGGTGGATGAGGGGCAGGCCTGGCAAAAATTTGCCGCAGCCCCCATTATGGTCCCCGAAGGAAACGCCACCGTGACCCTGGTGATTGATGATTTGGGAATCGTTAAAGACATGACCCGGGAAGTGATTGATATGGACGCACCACTGACGCTTGCGTTTTTGCCTTACGCGTCAAGCGTTAATGCGCAAGTGGAAGATGCATATCAAAAAGGCCATGATATTTTAGTGCACATCCCAATGGAGCCGAAGGGAAACGCCGATCCCGGCCCATTCGCGCTGATGTCTTCCGGCAGCGCGCGGGAGCGGGCAAGAAACATTGATTATAACTTTGGGCAATTTTCAAATTACATCGGCATCAATAATCATATGGGTAGCGCCTTCACCGAAGACGAGCAAGCCGTAGCGCAGCTGATGGACGTGGTCAGTGAAAAAGGACTTATGGTTCTGGATAGCAAGACCACCCCTAACAGCAAGCTTGAGGATGTTGCACGTGTGAACCGCATCCCGGTCGCGAACCGCGATGTATTTTTGGATAATGTGCGCGAGGAAGGTTATATCTTAAATCAGCTTGCTGAGCTGGAGAGGATCGCCAAGTCAAATGGTTCCGCCGTTGGAATTGGTCATCCATACCCGCAAACCATCCGGGCGTTAAAAGAGTGGATCCCCACCCTTGCCGCAAAAGGCATCACTATTGTGCCGATTTCTCAAAGCATCAATGATGACAATAATATGCTGGCATTTGGTGAGGTGCTGGACTGATATGCCATCAACTGTTATGTAAGTTCAGTCGCGTAATTCTTATTCAAGGGGAAAATAATGAATATGATTGAAGCTGTTAAGAGCGTTTTCAGTAAATACGCCACCTTCGGAGGTAGGGCCAGTCGATCAGAATATTGGTGGTGGACTTTATTTTACTATTTGTTTTTGATTGTTGTGGTTTTGCTGCCTATGGGAGATGTTCGGTTGTTCATTATCGCGATTTTCTTGATTGGAACAATTATTCCCAATATCGCGGTGACCGTTCGTCGGCTTCATGATAGCGAAAAAAGCGGATGGCTGTTTTTGGTCAATTTTATTCCCTATGTCGGACCGATAGTCCTTATCGTGTTATGTGTACTTCCCAGCACAGATGGCACCAACCGATACGGTGAACATCCGTTAAATCCAGAAGCTGCGCAAGCCGCAGTTTTTGATTAAGTAGTTATTTTATCCTGAGTAATAGGGGGATCTATGAGCAACTCACCATCTGCGCTTGATCAAATAATCAGATATTTAAGCTTCGAAGGACGCGCCAGTCGGCTGGAATATTGGCCGTGGTATATAATGATAGTGTTGGTGCAGGGTATTCTCTCCATTGAGAGTGTCGATGATTATGTATGGGTAGTCTTTATTGTTTACCTTCTATTGTTACCACCGACCATTGCGGTGACTGTGCGGCGATTACATGATTTGGACAACAGTGGTTGGTGGGCATTACTAATGTTGATACCAATTGGGGGATTTATTCTGTTTTTCTGGAATTTACAAAAAGGAACGGAGGGTCCGAACCGTTTTGGGGAGGATCCATTGGCGCCCGAAAGCGATTCAGAAATTTAAGGTCTTTACTATTTTATCCATTTGACAATATTATAAAACTTATTGGGGCAACCAGAATTTTGTGAGAGATTTGCCATGGAATTTATGGAAGCTGTAAAGCATTGTTTTAACAATTATTTTAACGTACAAGGTCGGGCGAGCAGATCAGAATACTGGTGGTTTTTCCTGTTTAACTGTCTGGTGCATTTGGTGCTGGGATTGCTCAGTTTGGGTACGCTGAATGCGATCTACGAACTGTTTGTGTTAGCCCCCCAGATCACGGTTTCAGTGCGGCGTCATCATGATGGTAACCGCAGCGGCTGGTGGCTGCTGCTTTACATTATCCCGCTGATCGGTTTTCTTGTGCATTTATATTGGTTTATCCAAAAAGGTACAGATGGTCCAAATAGCTTTGGTGAAGACCCACTTCGGGCTACTTACGAGGGCTCTAGCTCTTTTTAACGCTGTGGCCACCAAATTGATTGCGTAGCGCGGAAACAACCTGCCCGGTGTAGCTTGGATTTCCCTGGCTGTCTTCGCGAAACTGTAGCGATCCTTCAATGACCGGAACGGGGATCCCGGCGGCTTTGGCTTCTTCCACGGTCCAAAGACCTTCACCACTGTGGGACACTTCACCGGAGATGGCATCAAGGTTCACACCTTCCTCGTCATACGCTTTACCAAGCCAGCCCACAAGGCGGCTTTCGATCACGCTGCCGGTGTTATAGATGCGGGAAACTTCCTTAAGATCCAGATTGAAATTACTTTTTTGCAGGATTTCCATTCCTTCGCCGATCGCCTGCATCATGCCGTATTCAATGCCGTTATGAACCATTTTCACGAAATGCCCGGCACCGGTTGCACCCATATAGGCATAACCATTTTCAATGCTCAGATCTTTAAAAAGCTGCTCATATTTATCAAACTGCGCGCGGGCACCACCTATCATCATGCAGGCACCATTGCGCGCCCCCGCAGGGCCGCCACTGGTTCCCACATCCATGAAGTCGATGCCTTTCTCGGCGAGCGCGGCACCCCGCCGCACGGTTTCCTTGAAATTTGAATTACCGCCGTCCATAACCACGTCCCCGGATTTAAGCAGCGGTGAAAGGTTCGAAAGCACTGTATCCACGATATTATGTGGAACCATCAGCCAGATAAATTTTTCATTGGGTAGCGCAGCGTACAGGTCTTCCAAGTTACTCACCACTTCCGCACCCGCCTCACGGGCTTCATTCATCGCATCCACATTGGGATCGGTGGCAACCACCTCATGACCCTTTTCCAGCAGCAGCTTAACCATCCCAAGACCCATTTTCCCCAGGCCGATATATCCTATTTTCATCATAAATCCTTGTTATTGAATGGTTTTGTCTTGATCCGCAAATTGCACCGCTTCTCTCGCGGCTCTCACAAGCGCTCGTGCTTTGGCTTCGCATTCGGCATATTCTGACTGCCAGTTGCTGTCGGCGACGATGCCGGCGCCAGCCTGGACATACATGGTTTGATCCTTAACAATCGCGGTTCTGAGCACGATACAGGTATCCATGCTGCCGTCCGCAGAAAAATAACCAACCGCACCGGCATAAATGCCTCGTTTTTCTTTTTCCAGCTCATCAATGATTTCCATGGCGCGGACTTTGGGGGCGCCGCTCACGGTTCCTGCGGGGAAGCCCGCTGCGAGTGCCTTCAATGCATCATATTCAGAGTCAATTTCACCGCGCACGTTTGAAACGATATGCATAACGTGGGAATAATATTCGATGATCATCCGATCGGTGACTTCGACGCTACCGACTTTTGAGACCCGACCCACATCATTGCGGCCAAGGTCCAGCAGCATAAGATGCTCCGCGCATTCCTTCGGATCCGCCAGCAAGTCACGGGCATTTTCGCTATCCTCAAGCGCGGTTTTGCCCCGCGGGCGGGTGCCGGCGATGGGACGGATGGTCACTTCGTCATCACGAAGGCGCACAAGAATTTCCGGGCTTGATCCCACAATGGAAAAATCACCGAATTTTAAATAATAAAGAAAAGGTGAGGGGTTCGTGCGCCGCAGCGCCCGGTAAAGAGAGAAGGGTTCCAGATCAAACGGCATGGAAAAGCGCTGCGAAAGCACCACCTGGAAAATATCCCCGGCGGCGATATAGTCCTTGGCACGCTTCACCATCTTTTCATATTCCGCGTGGGATGTATTTGACGTCGGTTCTTCAAAATGAATATCGTCGGCCTGCTGGCGCTTTTGGGAAAGCGGCCGTGACAGGGTTGCAACAATATCATTTAGCCGTTCTTCGCCGCGCAGGTAGGCCACATCGGCGCTCACATCATCCGATGGGCGGACAGGGGTTACAACGGTGATAAGGTCCGTAACGCTGTCAAACACAACCATAATGGTTGGGCGCATAAACATGCTGTCGGGCGTGCCGATGACATCTTCCTTGGCCTTGGGCAGTTTTTCCATTAGCCGGACCATATCGTATCCCATATATCCAATCAGACCTGCGGCAGACGGTGGCATCCCTTCCGGAAGGTCGATAAGACTTTCCGCAAAAAGGGCGCGAAGGCTTTCCAGTGTCGGTTTTTCTTCGGCGGTAAAATCTTCTTCGCGTACACCGGAGAGGGCCTTACGGTTTATTTCGGCGTGCTCCCCATGGGCGCGCCACATGATATCCGGCTTAAGACCAATGAAAGTATAACGCCCGCGAATGGCGCCCCCTTCCACAGATTCAAGCAGGCTCGCATAATACTGATTTTCCGCCAACTTAAGATAAGCGCTGACCGAAGTTTCCAGATCGGCTACAAGCGTGGTCCACATCACCTGGGCTTTCCCCGAAGAGTACGACTTTTTAAAGTCCTGTTGAGCGGGGAAAGTGGTCATGATTTATCTTTTTCGTATTCGCCCGTGCTTACTGTGCCGGTTCAGCAATCAGATTAAGGGTCGACTGGATGTTATCATCGTGAATAACCACCGGCAATGAAGAGTACAGATACATCAGATAGGCGCTTAAAATATCGTTTTGATACGAATTCGCGATCTGTAGCTTTGTTTCATCGATGGCGGCTTGCTCCACATCATCCTTGAAGCTACGACCGGTCACGCGTACGAGCACGAAACCATCACCGCTTGCGGCATTGATCATTTCGATGCTGCCGATTTTCTGATTAAAGATGCTGCTGTGAATTTCACCGCTCACAACATTTTCGGAATTTGCACGGTCCACGGTAACCTGATTAATCACCAATTCGCTGCCGATAATATCCTGAAAATCCGCGAGCGCACGATCGGTATTTTCCGATGCTTCATATTCGGTGGTGATACGGGTTGCGAGCTCAGTTGCCAGTTCTTCGCGGCGGTTTTGGGCCCAGTCGGTACTAACCTGGTCACGGACTTCTTCGAAATCACGGCGGGTTGCTTCCATGATGTTATCCACACTCAGCATATAGAATTTGTTTGAAATTCCTTCGTAAAGCTCCAGTTCGGACCCAATATCATTTTGGAAAGCGTAATCAAGAAATTCCACAATAAGCGGAAGTTCCATAGACGCTGTACCGTCAGGTGTCATGCCTTCGATGCTCACATTTGATACTTTTTTAAGTGGTACTTCGATCACTTCAGCGATCATCTCAATAGAGGAGCCAGCCGCCAATTCATCGTCGATGATGTTTCTAAGGTCATAGAGGCTATCGATGGCCTGATCCATTTTAAGTTCGCTCGCGATTTGATCGCGCACGTCTTCAAAACTTTCAACGCTGCCGTTTTCAATACCGTTTACTTTAAACAGATAAACGCCAAATCCGGTTTCAATGGGCGTCGTGTAGCCATCTGCTTCTGCATCAAAGAGCTGGTTTGCGGCTTCTTCACCGTAAAGTTCAGCAAATTCATCATATGTTTGTGCTTCGAAACTGCTGTCATCTATGGTTGAACCAGTGCGGTCCATGATTACCTGGTCGAAGCTGGCACCATTTTGAAGTTCAGTATATGCTGCGTCTGCCGTGGCCTGATCGTCAAGAAGCATTTGAACATAGCCGCGTCTTTCGGCCTGGGTGAATTCCATGATCCGGTTGTCATAAGCTGTTCGGATCTGGTCTTCGCTGATTTCAACGCTGTCGGAAATTTCAGATGCTGAAATTTCAAAATAGCTGACATCGCGATATTCCGGCGCCATGTAGCTGTCCGGATTTTCTTCATAGTATGTTTGAAGTAGCTCATCGGTTACTTCACCGATTCCCGTCATACCACTGGCCGGGATCGCAAGAATTTCCGATGTTCTTTCTTCTGAGGCATATTTAGTAAGCGTATCCGCCGTAATGTCCGGCGCAGCAATATTATTTACCAGCGCATCAAGTAGTTTTGCGCGGGAAAGTTCAAGGCGCATGATCTGCTCAAAATCCTGACTGCTGTAACCTTGCATACGTACGAAACTATCAAAAAAGCTGCGATTAAACTGGCCGGTCTCATCCTGGAAGGTCGGGATGGAGAGAATATAATTTCTAAGTTCTTCATCAGAGGCACGAATGCCAAGATTTGCACCTTCAACATCATAAGCTTTTTGCTGAATGATATTGGCAGCAGACTGTGCACCCATGCCAAATTGGATGGCAAGTTCTTTGGTGACACTATCACCAGCTTGCTGGAGCAGGCGATTATAATCGCGGTCAAACTGACGCTCCAATTCGACAGGTGAAATTTTTTCACCGCCAACTTCTGCGATTTCAGATGAACTTAATGTACTGAGCGGATCACCAATCCCCCATAATGCGAAACTTGCAACAAGCAGTGCGAGCAGCAGACCCACGACGGTCTGTTTGATAATTTTATACATTGATTATTACCTGTACCTTCAGTAATTCCTTGCGGGCGGCTTAAGCCGCTCGTCATATAATTGCGGGCATAATAGTTACCTGATGCTTTAATCGCAACAATAAAAGCGGCGAATATTCACTATTGCATATGGAAAATCCGCTGATTTTCTGTTAGTCACAGATTTATCAATCTTAAATAAGGAAAAATACCGTTATGACAACACCAAAGGCGCTTGTTGCCGGCAACTGGAAAATGAATGGCCTTAAGGCCGCGATAGGGGAAATCACCCGCTTAAATGATCTGATCAGCACCAGCGGTGCAAATTGCGATGTGCTGATTTGTCCGCCCTTTACCCTGATCAGCACGCTGGTGGGTATGGGGGCAAAAAATGTTCCCATCGGCGCTCAGGACTGTCACATGAATGTAAGCGGCGCCCATACCGGCGATATTTCCGCGCAAATGGTCGCTGAACTTGGTTGTGGTCATATTATTGTTGGTCACTCGGAACGTCGCGCTGACCACGGCGAAAGTAATGACACCGTTAAGGCCAAGGCGGCAGCAGCACAGGCCGCCGGAACCAACGCCATCATCTGTGTTGGTGAAACCATTGATGAACGGGAAGCCGGCAGCACCATCGATGTTGTAAGAGCGCAAGTGAAGGGATCAATCCCCGACGATGCGCGGGCGGACAATACAACCATCGCATATGAGCCTGTTTGGGCAATCGGCACTGGCAAGGTCCCAACGGCAGCGGATGTGGAAGAAGTCCATAGGGAGGTCCGCGCGCTTCTGATGGACAGATTCGGTGAAGCGGGAAGTGGCGTTCGTATTCTTTATGGTGGATCCGTGAAGGCCTCAAACGCTGAAGAACTCATGTCTGTTCCAAATGTAAATGGGGCGCTTGTGGGGGGTGCCAGCCTTAAAGCGGATGACTTTTACGGAATTATTTCCGCTTATGACAAAATTGGCTAATTTTATACTAGCCATAGGCTACGCTTTAGAGTAAAAGCCTCTTGTAAATAACACAAACATCGCTATTTATACTTTGTGAAAAATAGCGATTTTTAATTTGAAGAGTATAAAACGATGGAAGAAGTCGTTCTTGTAATACATTTGATGTTGGCGATCGCCCTTGTTGTACTGGTACTTTTACAACAGTCAGAGGGTGGTGCGCTTGGTATTGGTGGTGGTCAGGGTAGCATGATGACCGGCCGCAGCGCTGCGAATTTCCTTACCAAGATGACGACGGCAATTGTCGCTTGTTTCTTCGTGACCAGCCTGATCCTGGCCTGGATCGCGAAGCAGGAAGCCTCAAGCCTTTCTGTGCTTGATGACGTGCCGGCACCCGCTGCTGAAGAAACGGTGCCTCAGCTCCCTGACAGCGGAATTCCAACCAACATCCCGC
>JANQJN010000086.1 GCA_028281625.1 Emcibacteraceae bacterium
GATCAGCATCGGTAAGAACTTCCGAAAATTCCAGCATTGGCATCGAAACTTCTTTGACGTCATTTGCAAGCGTTACTGCCACATCATGAGGAATATTATCAGAATTTTTGAGACTTTCAGAAAGAGCTTCGCGGACACGAACTTCAGCGTCCTTGACCATTATTTGAAAAATTTCTTCGGCAATTTTTCGTTCTTCTTCGCTCAATTTTCCAGCAGTGAATTGTTCGCTGACTTTGGCGGCAGCGTCTGCACGATTCTCTGCGGTTGGTTCTGAAAGCAAACGCGCAACATCGGCGCTATTTAGATTTCCACTCATATGTTTAAGTGCCTTTGGCTTACAAAAGTCCTGATTTCTCACGAATCTCTTGATTATTTAATATAATTCGAATTACCGCACATATTGGGCGTAAAAGGTTAAACTCCAGTTAATATGTGGTGTGTATAATCTTTTCTTAACCAATTTTTAAATAATGATATATTATAACATGTTGATAATTAAGGGTTTTACAGGGTCAAAGTTTTATGAAAAATTTTGTCACAATTTCGCCTTATAGAATTGAGATTTATTGACTTAGTAAAAAGTGCTAAAATCTAGTGAGAATGGGAAGTTTTGAATTGTAGAAAGACGTTTTTTTTGCTATGGCAGGGCCAGAAATCATCAGAGAAAACGTCAAAGTAACAAAAGGGACTTAAAATGAAGAGTTTTTTGAAAATTATCGCTGCTACAGTTTTTACAGCTATTATTTTTCCAATAAGTGCACAAGCAGAAGGCGACGCCGGAGCCGGTGAAACAAATTTTAATCGGAAATGTAAAATCTGCCATACAACGGAGCAAGGCGGAGAGTCTAAAATTGGACCTAATCTTTTTGGCGTTCATGGTGTTAAGGCCGGCCAAACAGATTTTGCCTATTCCAAAGGTCTGATAGATGCTGATCTGACATGGGATGATGCAACATTGGATGCGTATCTTCTAAAGCCACGTGACGTTGTAAAACGTGGTAAAATGGTATTTGCCGGTCTTCGCAGAGAAAAAGAACGTGAAGACATGATCGCTTACTTGAAAACACTAAAATAGTAAGCGGCATACTTGAAAGTTAACGGTTTAATCATAGATTCTATGCATAGACTATATTAAACCAGAAAAAGCTGAGGCCAAGAAATGAAACACGCTACAACTTTAAAATCAACTGCAAGAGCTGCGGAAATTTCCGCTGCCGGAGATTTTTTGAAGAAAGTCTCACTTGGTTTACTGACAGTACTGTTTCTTCTGGCAACTATACTGTTTTCTGGAACAGCAAAAGCGGATAACAAAGATCCGGCAGAACAAGAAAAGGCACGCGAATTCATTGAAACTTTTTCAGCGCGTGCCATAGGTGTACTGAACAATACAGAACTGACTGACGAGCAACAATTTGGGGAATATCGTGATATTCTTAATGAGGCGTTCGCCATCGACTATATTGCCCGGATCAGCCTCAGCAGACACCGCAAAAAAGCATCGAAAGAAGAACTCGACGAATATTACAAATTATTCCCAGAGTTTATTTTGAAAGTAAATTCTTCACGCCTCAAGAAACTTGATACAACACGCATGGAGGTAGATAAAGTTACCCCACATGCGAAATCTGACATTTTCATTCGTACCAAAGCCTATAACGCGGACAATAAAGGACTAGACGTGGACTGGCGTGTGCGCGCAGATAAAAACGGCAATATCAAAATCATTGATGTTAAGATCGAAGGTATCAGCCTGGTCGCAACGCAGCGCGATGATTTTACCTCTCGTATCGGCAGTAGCGGTGTTTCCGGCCTCAATAAATATATGAAAGATATTATTGACGGCATCGTCTTCGCGGAAGACGAGGAAGAAGCTGCTTCATAAATCAGCGTCATAATAAAAGGGACTAACAAACCATGACAGACGGCCAACTATACCTGGTATTCGGCGGCAAAGTGTCCGACCCCAGAACCACCGACTTTGTGAACACTGAATATTTGCACACGGTTGGTATCTATCCTTCTTACGACGAAGCGCTGAACGCATGGAAAGGTGCCAGCCAGTCAATGGTCGATGATGCGATGACAAAATATGTTGTCGTATGTCTGGATAAACTTCTTTACCCGGAAAACGAATAATTTAGGGCGCTATTTTAGGAAACTTTTTCCATAAAAATGCTGTAATTACAGTCGCCAGGATTATCTTGGAGATCATATTCAGGTAAAATGGTTGCAGCCAATTGGAATACATCTCCGGCCAACTGTTTGCGGTATAAACCTTTCCCCATACAATCCCTAATACTTGCAGTGTAATGGACGCCACTGCGCAGGGAAGGATTATCTTTTTAGCAAGTTCAACAACGGAATAATCATTCCGTTTGGACCTCACCGCTTCAGTTAGCCATGACAGCAAACAAGTCACTATGATAAATCCAAACACGAACCCGCCGGTCGGCCCTAAAACCACCTCCATGCCTGATCGCCCAGCCGCAAATACAGGAAGCCCAATAGCCCCAAGAAAAACATACAGAGTAACCGAAAAAACAGCGCACCACATCGGTAGCAGCATGGCTGTAACATATATGGCGAGTGTCTGCATGGTTAGCGGCACAGGATCCATTGGGATCGATATCCTTGCGGACAAAATTATCAGCAAGGTGAAACCAATACAAAGCAGTAAATTATTACTTGAATCAGTCATTATTGCGGTCTGCTCACCAAAGCATTAAATAGCAGCTTGAATGTACCATGGGTCTGCGCTCTAAATTGGGGCCGAATACCGGTAAGTACCACGTCCCCTTCCCCATGCATCACAGTGACACCCACTGCTTTTTCAGCAATATGATCTTCACCAAGTAGCCAACCGCTTTCAAGAATGTCACGGTCCTTGTAAGACGCAATTCTGCTCACACGGTAATTTTTAAAATTCCGTCTCACCTGATATACATCATTAGATACAAGGAATAATGCAACACCCTCGTCAGGCATACCGTAGGCAATTGGGTTTCTGGTATTAAAATCCATACGTAATGTGGAACCTGGTGACCAAAATTCATTTGTACTGATCCCCTCCACCGCATTCGTGATCGGCAGATTAAATTCCTTGATGGCATATTCGCCGGCATCCCCAAGCACGACAAGCGAACCGCCATTTTCAACGAAAGTCTTCAGTGCTTCTGTCTCTTCTTCTTGAAGGCCACTTCGATATTCCGGTGGGAACTGCGCCGCATATTCCTCGTTGCTGCCGGTGAGACGTTCCATGTTATCATTAGGCAAGACCACAACATCATAATTTGCAAGGTTTTCGACGGTAAGATCTGCATCATACATTTGATCAAACGGAAACTTGTATTGTTCGAGCACAAAGCGGGTCCAGCCCTCATCCATATTCCCGGCTAGATAGCGACGGTAAAGGCCAACACGCAGGCGTTCCATTGGACGTGCTTCTACGGATTGTGTGAGCGCATTGAAATCAACACCGGTTTCACGGGCAATATCGCTTAGCACGTCATAATCGACGCCACCCTCAACAATAAAGTCGCCAGCACTAAGACCATCCGCATCCTCGTCAATACGGCTCATGGTAACACCCGCATCAAACAGCATGTTTACAGCGGTAAAACTTTCGTTGAGCTTACCACTGATTACATGACCACTACTGCTTTGGGCAACACTTCCCGGTGTATGGACCTCTGTTCCCGTGACTACGCTCATATTCGCTGTGACAGCAGATTCCACCGAACGAACATCCACACCCATATATTCTGCGATATTGTCTGTGGACATATCATAGGGTCGCTTAGGCGAGCCATCTACATTGCGGGTATAAAAATTATCTGGATAGAAGGTCCGACCCAAAAGCCAGCGTATCAGCCCTTGCTTAGGCTGCGCCATTGAGACCACATAGGATCCTGCAGGATAACTATGATTTTCATGGACAAAGACTTCTGGTGCCTGATGGACCTCAATCCCTTGTCCCAGCAGAATGCTGACCATTTTTTCCATGGTAGGGCGGTCATGCTGGGTCGCCGGTATAATATAGGCTTTAATGTCGGCGTTGGTGCCTCGCTCTGTCTGACGAGATGCTTTTAAATACGAGTTACGCAGAATCAATTTACGGTTTTTGGCGGAGATATCCAGTAACGCAAGCGCCGCAATCTTCACTTGTTCCACATTATCCCGCATTCGCCACCACCCACCCGGCCATGGGTTTGGGAAATTGATCTGCTCTTCATAATCCGGAAAATTATAGCGCGCACCTGTTAGCTGATCCGGATGAATATATATGGGTGTTGCTAGTCTTGTTGACGCAGATTCCGTGAGCATCCCAGCAATATTATGAAATGGCGTAATCCAGTGAAAACCAAAATGTCCCCACCCCGTATAGTACGCACCATTGATGATGCCAGTTTTACCGTTAATTTCTTCGCTCTGGGCGATATGAGCGCCGTACCACTCCATTTCCCGCCAAACCAGCGGATCGCCACCAGGCCTGATCGGCTCCGCATAAGGCGGCACATAAAACCGTGCGCTGTAGGCCCCCATCTGATGATGATCGATGTATGATTGTGGATTCCAGTCCCTAAACAATATTTTGGCGCCATGTCGTGACGATGCCATATTGGTGGCAAACGCGTCTCGGTTGGTATCATGGCCAATATATTTATGATAAAGCCAGGGTAGCGGAGAAGTTTCATATTCGGTTCCAACATTACTCATATACCAGTCAGCAACCATTTGATGACCGTCGGGATTAAAAGCAGGAATAACAATAGTGAGCGTTTCATCTAATATACGCATCATATCTTCGTCGCTGCGGCTCAGCATATCATGGACCATTTCTGCAGCAGTCTGTGCACTTGAAACTTCATTTGAATGAATTGCATAGCTTTGAACCACAATGACTTTGCTTTGTTCAATGGCTTCTTCGATTTCAGCCATTGGGACGCCGCGCGGATCTACAAGCTTATCGTTCCAGGCTTTAATCTGATCCAGGTTACGCATGTTTTCCGGTGAAGAAATATACAGTGCAAGAAAAGGTAGACCCATTTCCGTATCACCCATATTAACCACTTGAATTCGGTCGCTCTGCGATCCCACCAGATTGTAATATTCAACTAATTGCGTCCAGTTAGCGAGCTTTCTATCGGTGCCCATCTGAAAACCGAAGAATTCTTCCGGTGATGTAACTTCCTGCGCGTAAGCATTAAGTGAAACTAAAAATGAAATGAGTATGGTCAGAAACCATTTAAAGTAAATAGCCATGATATCTCCCCATATCGTGAATGTGTATTAGGCTGTTATGTCATTAATTGCCGCGGCCAGTTTATCCATATCTTCACGGGTGTTATAAAGCGACGGGCTCACCCTGATCCCGCCACCTTTTGCCAGGCCGCTGATCGCAACGGTAAATATACCATATTTGTCGTGCAGAAGGTTCATAAGTGCGAAATTTTCTTCGTAACTGTTTTTACCCTTGATCCTGAAGGAGGTTATGGCCGCATACATGCGCTCATCTTCCGGCGTCAAAATTTCCACCTTGTCATTATCAAGAACCTGACTGACCCATTGGTTACGAAGCGACCGCAGGCGATTTTCAATGTTCTTCTGGCCGATATTTTCCCTAAAATCCAGAGCGTCTGGTATGGTAAGCACGGACGCGAAATTAACCGTACCCGTATGAATACGGGTACGTACATCATCATTTTCCGGTCCCGCCTCGCCACGCAGCGGGTCAATGTCGAACACCCGGTTTTTGCGGATATAAAGTAAACCAACACCGAGCGGGACGCCCATCCACTTATGCATATTAAATCCGATAAAATCGACACCAAGATCCTGAAGATCAAACTCAAATTGCCCCCACGAATGAGCAGCATCCAGAAGCACATCCACACCTCGCGCCCGGCACATACCGGCAATTTCCCGCACAGGCGTGATGATGCCAGTACGGTTGCTCACGTGAGTAAGTAGGATCATTTTACATTTTGGATTTTGATCAAGCGCCACTCTATAGGCGTCAATCACTGCTTCGTAAGATGCTGGTTCAGGTATGGCAATATCTATCACATCCACACCGCGATATTGTTTTAGGTACCGCATTTCCGATTGCATACTGCCATAATCCTGATCGGCGTAGATCACCGTATCACCTGGTTCCAGCTTATTATAACCGTTAATCAGACTGGACATGGCCTCACTGGCGTTACGGGTCAGCACCAGTTCATCTTCACCAACACCAAGCTTTTTCGCGAGCCGCGCAATGATCTTGCCGTAATCATTCCAATAATTGCGGCGCACATAATAGGAGCTATTCTGGTTCACAAAATGTGTGTGCTTGAGATAGGCCTGGGTCACCGGAATGGACATGATACCCCAGTATCCGGCTTCAAGGTTGGTGACATCACTGGTGACATCATACTGACTGCGAACGAAGTTCCAGAAATCTTCATCATGAGGGTCACGGGCTACATTGGCGAAACTAACGATCGGAATGTTTGCGATCGAAAGTGCCGCAACAGCAGCTGTTGAGATTAGAAAATCACGTCTTTTCATTACCTATTCCAAACTTGTGGCAATTTCCTTGATCGCCGCGGTGAGCGCATCCATATCTTCCATTGAGCTATAAAGCCCTGGTGCCACTCTTATCCCATTATATTGCGGGATCGGCGCCGTGTTAATGGCATAATCGGTGAGCAGCTGACGGCCCAGGGCACGCGAATCCGGATGTGCATTAATCCGGAATGATGTTAGCCCGCAATGCATACGCGGATCTTCTGGACTTAGGATATCCACCCTTGGATCATCGATGAAATGCTGCGTCCACCGATGACGCAGCGCACGGAAACGCTTATCGATATGTTCGATGCCGATACCATCAACAAAATTTAGGGCATCCCGAACCGACATCACCGCCGCTAGGTTCATGGTTCCGGTTTGAACGCGATTATCAATATCGTCGTTTCCTGGTGGCCCTTTGCTGCTTTTTGTATCGATATCCAGCATGCGTTCCTTCTTGATATACATAAGGCCCACACCAAGCGGCGCACCGATCCATTTATGAAGATTAAAGCCAACGAAATCCACGCCCTGATCAACAAAGTCAAAATCCACCTGTCCCCAGCTGTGAGCCATATCGACGATCACATCGGCACCATAGCTTCTGGCCATGGCAGTGATTTCCTTCAGTGGCAGGATCACACCAGTGCGGTTTGCCATATGGGTAATCAAGATTAGTTTGGTTCTTGGATTATCTTTTATTGCTTGCTCAAACAAATCGATAGATTGCTGAAACTCAACCGGGTCCGGCATTTCAAGCTGGACAACGTTGGCTTTACGGTACACTTCAAGGTGGCGCATTTCCGCAGCCATACTGTAATAAGCGGAATCCGCATATATGACAGTATCACCGGGCTCAATTTTATTATAACCACTGATTAAAAGCTGCATGGACTCTGTGGCACCACGGGTGAACGCAAGTTCATCCACCTGTACACCCAGTTTTTCAGCGAGCATGCCCAGAATTTCAATGCGTTCCACATTATAGTTTCGCGCGCTTGGTATAGCGGACTTTCCGTGCCCCACATAAAAAGAACTATAAGCATTGATGAACGCTGTATGCTCGGCGAATGCTTCGCGGACCGGCTCTGACATAATTCCCCAGTGCCCGGCATTGAGATTTATAAATTCGTCTGTGACTTTATATTGATCAATGATTGTCTGCCAGTAGCCTTCACTATCTTTATCCGTCGCTTCCTGAGCGCAAGCGGCCATGGCGCCACTGGCGAGCGTTAAACCTGCCAGTGCGGCTGTGGTTTGCATAAAATCACGTCTGTCCATTTTTGTTTCTCCCTACCTATCAATTTCCTTTAAATCATTTGAGTAATGTTCCGCGAGCGCAGTATCAGGTTTCATTACA
>JANQJN010000089.1 GCA_028281625.1 Emcibacteraceae bacterium
ATGAAATGGGGGAGCGTCTTCCTCGTGCCCTTAAAGTCGGGGTGGAACGACAGGCCATGAAATTGGACGCGATTTCCAGGACATTAAGACCGGAAATGCTGAGCGCAGAGATCGGAAGGCAAGACGAAAAACTGAAACAACTTGGAGAGAGGATGGCACGGGCAAGCAATACTCTGATCGCGAGAAAACAAAGCGACTTTGAAAGTCCCGCGCGCTTGCTTGAAAGTCTTAGCTATCAAAGCGTGCTTGAACGCGGTTTTGCAGTGGTTCGTGATGATAAAGGAAAAGCCCTAAGCGATGGCAAGCATGTAAAAACGGGTGCAAGGTTGGGAATCGAATTTCGCGATGGTACTGTTGATGCAGTGGCGGGCGGCACGAAGAAAAAGCAAGAGGCAAAGAAACCCAAGCCCGCATCCGGTGAACAAGGACAGCTTTTATGAAGAAATTATTTGTAGTTTTGTTTTTATTGATCCCCTTGACGGCGTTTGCGGAAAATGACCTGGGAATAAAGGAGCCATTAAAGCAGGGTGGATTCTACGTGGGTAAAGTTGCTGTTGGCGACAAAGTCACATTCCATGGCGAGAGGGTAAAAATATCCCCTGAGGGATATTTCGCTTTTGGTCTTGGCTGGAAGTATAAGGACGTTGCCAATATTCGCGTCGATCATAAGGCAGGAGGGCATACTATGTATCGCCTCGACGTCTTGCCTCACGATTATCAGGTAGAGGAGATAACAGGATTACCTCCTCAGTATGTAACACCACCCCAGGAAGTATTGGACCGCATTTCAAAGGATGCGTCCGATGTGCGGACGGTTAGGACTATTGATAGCGATCTTCAGAATTTTCGTGAACAAATCATCTGGCCAGTAGAAGGCCGGATCAGTGGTCGCTTCGGATCCCACCGGATACTCAATGGTGAAACACGGAACGCGCATATGGGGCTTGATATAGCACCGGGGCAGGGTGCCTTAATTGTGGCACCATTGGGTGGCAAGGTGACGATGGTCAGTGATCTATATTATACCGGAATTACGACGATTATTGATCATGGCCACGGCGTAAACACTGTTTATGCACATATGGAAACCAGCATAGCCAAAGAAGGTGAAACGGTGAAACAAGGCGACCCGATTGGAACCGTTGGAATGACAGGCCGTGCGACGGGCCCCCACCTTCATTGGGGGCTGAACTGGTATGGTGAGCGGCTCAATCCCGCGATCCTGCTTGGCATAGAATAGAGGAAGAAGAGATGTATAAGTTTATAGTAGGGGCAATTTTTTCGCTTGCAGTAATGGTACCACAAATCAGTCAGGCGCAAATAGAGTTCGCCGGCGGCGAGGTGGCGCTCAATGCGGCCCTTAAAAGTGACTACCGTTTTCGTGGGGTGTCCAAGTCCAACAATGACATCGCGGTGCAGGGCGGCATCGATTGGTTTCATGACGGTGGCATTTATGTCGGAGCATTCGGTTCCAGTGTATCCGATTTTCGGGGATCCGATGTGGAAACAAATTTCTATGCGGGCTACAGTACCGAATCCAATGGGATTATTTATGATCTTGGCGTGACAGCCTATGTTTATCCGGGAGGCACCAATTCTACATATCTGGAAACATATGGATCCGTAGGTGTGGATTTTGGACTTCTCACCAGTGCAGTGGGTGTTTCCTATATGCCAAGTCAGAGCAATAACGGTAATCAGGATAATATTTATTTCTTCAATGACACTCGTTTCGATATTCCAGATAGCCCTTTCGGCGTTGATCTTCATCTGGGATATGAGGATGGTTTTTTCGGTAACAACAAATGGGACTGGCGGATTGGAACAAGCATAGGATTCGAGCAATTTGAACTCGGAATTAGCTACGTCGACACCAATCAGCCAGGCAGGCGATCCGATAGTGGTGTCGTCTTCAGTATAGCAGCATATTTTTAAAGCCAGTCCGGCCGTGATATGAGACGACGTGATTTACTTCTAGTACTTCCTTTACTTAGTTTTCTGTGGTTTTCAGCAATTGTAATCTGGGGCGGTCTAAATTATGAAAATTACGATCATGCTTCACAGTTCATAAGTGAATTGGGGGCTACAGGCTCACCGGTCGCAAATCAAGTTAACTTCGTCGGTTTTATACCGGCTGAGCTATTCATCCTGACATTCGTGGTACTGGCATTTTCAAAAATTGAGGCATCGCGTAGTAACAGATTAGGCCTAATTTTCATTGCAATTTACGCATTCACGCTTGCGTTGGCTTCTGTTTTTCCTTGCGATTATGAGTGTAGGCCAGAGACACCAACCATGTCGCATTTGATACACGTTGGTTCCGCAATTCCTGGTTATCTTTCAGCAATTGCGGCAATTTTTATATTGTCAATAAACTCGCCAAGCTGGCTTGGGTTAAATTCTCTGCGATATCTTGGCCTAATGTCCGGTGCCATTGCAATTTTTGCATTTTTTAATCTTGATGAAAATTCACAATATGTAGGCGTTTATCAGCGTGTGCTTGAAGTAACTATTTATATATGGCTAATCGTGCTAGGTTACTGTCTCAGGAGAACAATCAACAACTGAAGCGTGATTAGGAGTGGTGTAATGATCAAAGGGAAATGTGAATGCGGTAAAGTCACCTTTGAAATTGACGGTGAAATAGAAGATTTCAGCCATTGCCACTGCAGCCAATGCCGGCGTATGCATGGGGCAGCTTTCGGCACGTTTGCCGGGGTTAAAATAGAAAATTTTAAATATACTTCAGATACTGACACCGTCACCGCTTACGAGTCTGCACCATCAAACAAACGGTACTTTTGTAATGTGTGCGGTTCTAATATTCTTGGCCATTTGATCAGTGATCCGGAACGATATTATGTGGCCATGGGGGTAATTGATGGAAACCCAGAGCATCCACAAGAATATCATATATGGGTTGGCTCAAAAGCACCGTGGTATACTATTCATGATGACGCGCCTCAATATGCTGAAGAGCCTTAAAAATTGGTAGGAACACATGAACATTAGCGATATTTCTTCTCAAATAAATACTCAGGTTTTGGGATCCGTCCTTACGATAAAATTTAATCGTCCTGACAAAATGAATTCATTTACTTTTGAAATGTATCGCGCGCTGACTAAGATTTTGAACGAAATTGAAGACGATGATGATGTGCGAGTTGTCGTGCTCAGCGGTAGCGGCGGCAACTTTTCCGCTGGAAATGACATCAAGGATTTTGTCAGTGTTGTGGAAGAAAACGGCATGGACCGGGGTCACGATGCGCCAGCGTTTGTTGATACGCTGCGCGAATTTTCGAAGCCGGTGGTTGCCGCAGTAGAAGGTTTCGCGGTGGGAATTGGTGCGACGCTTCTGCTTTATTGTGATCTGGTTTATGCCTCACAGGATGCGCAGTTCCGCACCCCTTTTACTCACCTCGGCTTATGCCCCGAAGCAGCCGCCAGCCATATACTACCCCGTATTATGGGGCGCGCCCGGGCCGGTGAATGGCTGCTGCTGGGGGATATAATTCCCGCTGATCAGGCTATGCGCGACGGCGTGGTCACTCGCGTGTGTGATGATCCTCTCGCCATGGCGCAGGAAAAGGCGATGTTCTTAAGCAAGATGTCGCCCAAAGCGGTAGCAGACACGAAAAGACTGATGTCCTCACAGAATGAAATTCTAAGAAAAGCCTTTGACGAAGAAATGATTAAATTCGCCGAGTGCTTAGAAACCGAAGAGGCCCGTGCCGCGTTTAAAAGTTTTTTGGAGCGATGATGATTTATTTATTATCGGCCAAAAAACCTTAGAATCTTGTTTTTGTTTACCCATTTTGCATCTGTTATGACCATATAACTGTAATGCCGGTCGCCGGGCGTTTTGTATGCTCCGATAGCGCCAACTTCTTTAGCCATTATTGCTGTCATTTCCCCTCCATCATGTTCATCCACTGTCCAAACTCCAGTCTGCAATTTAAGTAGCCCTAGTTTTTCACCTAGGTTTCTCACTGCTCGCGAAGAAGATTTAACGTTTTCAGAATCTGATTTATTAGCCCAAGCCCACATCCACGTGTTTGAGTTGGCCGAAAAAGAGCCCACAAAGTGGAAGTTTGCTTCCACTTGTGGCTTTCCATTGTGTGAAAAAATAAGCTTTCCTGAACCTTGATCCCAATCCCACCGTTCGTGTTCGTCAATCTTGTACTTTTTGACAAAATTCTTTTGTTTCTCTTCGAAATATTCGCAACCGGACTTTATTAAGTCCTGAAGTATCTGGTTATCCTGAATCCAGTGCTCCTCGCGCCTCTCCATGTAACAACCGGAGCAAAGCATTTTAATATCAGCAATCTTCATTGCGTCATCGGTCCAGCCACCTGCTTCATCATAAAGTCTCTCGCACTCATCGCACCAAGCATCAGGGTATAATTTGTAGGGATCATCGGGATCAAAACCAAAGTTAAAGCCCTTCTGTTCGCCATCCAGCAAGTGCTGACAAACATAGGTGGCATATCGTTCACCGTGTTTCTCACATTGAATTAAATCATCTGTATCGGTCATTTATCCCCCCATCCCAAAACTTAACTCCCAGCAAGCATCATTTTATCGATACGGAGAGTAGGGGCGTCGGTGCCGTATTTAATTTCAAGATCATCAGCGGCGGTCATGTTCATGTACATGTCTTTAAGGTTTCCCGCAACGGTAATTTCATTGACAGGGTAGCTTAGCTCGCCATTTTCGATCCAGAATCCGCTGGCACCACGGCTATAATCACCGGTGATGCCATTTACGGCGCTACCGATCATTTCTGTGACATAAAAGCCGTCTTTGATATCGCTGATCAGGTCTTTAACCGATACGCTGCCCGCTTCCATATAAAGGTTGCTGGTGGAAGGCGATGGCGGGCTTGATGTACCGCGACTGGCGCGTCCATTTGACGTGAGTTCAAGCTGTCTTGCACTCGTACTGTCGAGGATCCAGCTTTTAAGAACACCATCCCGTACAATATCAAGCGGTGCGTTCCTAACTCCTTCCGCGTCAAACGGACGAGAAGAGGGACCACGCAGGATGTGCGGGTTATCGATGATGTTGATGTTTTCCGGGAAAATTTGTTTTTCCATCATATCGAGCAGGAAGCTGGTCCCACGGGCGATAGAAGCTCCATTGATGGCGCTTGCCAAGTGTCCCACAAGGGTTCTGGATACCCGCGGATCATATACCACTGGAATTTCACAGCTTTCGGCTTTTCGGGGGTTTAGTTTTTTAAGGGTCCGCTCGGCCGCTTCCTGCGCGACTTTATAGGGGCTGTCCAGATCTTCGAAATGGCGACGGGATGACCAGGCATAGTCCCGTTCCATGCCGGTGCCCTCACCGGCGATCACTGAAACACTGCAGCCGAAATTGCTTGAGCGATAATGCCCAACAAATCCATCTGAATTGGCAAGGGTGATGGCGCCTTTGGTGGCGCTAGTATTGGCTCCTTCCGAATTGGTGATGCCTTCGGCCTCAAGCGCATGGGCTTCGGCTTCCGCTGCAATGTTTTTTAAGGCTTCTTCGTCCAGATCATATTCATCACAAAGATCAAGATCCGGAAACCCATCAAGGGAAAGAAGATCTTTATCCGCCAGACCGCAAAATGGATCTTCTGGTGTGTTCCTCGCCATGTCAAGGGCACGACTTACCAGTTCGTCAAGGGTGTCGTCCGCCATATCACTGGAAGAGACAATGGCCTGGTTTTTTCCAATAATCACCCGAAGGCCAAGATCGGAATTTTCCGATCTTTCCATATCCTCAAGCTTACCAAGTCGCCAGGAAACCGAATTTGACTTTCCTTCAAAATAAACCGCATCGGCGTGATCAGCGCCAGACTTTGTGGCTTTTGTAACCAGGTCAGCAAGCCTGTCTGGCGTCATTGTGTTATTGTTATTTGCCATTAATCATCCAGTTCTATATTCAGTTTCGACCATTTATTGGTGACTGTCTCAATGACGTCGTCGGCCATTTTTATAAGCTCGCCCCACTCGCGGTCGGTTTCGCCGTCCATTTTATTGGTGGCATCAATGCCGATCTTACCGCCAAGACCTGAGACGGGCGAGGCAAAATCAAGATAATCAATTGGAGTATTTTCAGTAAGCGTCACATCCCGCACCGGATCCATGCGGGTGGACATGGCCCAGATCACTTCTTTCCAGTCGCGGGCATCGATATCGTCATCGACCACGATTACAAATTTTGTGTACATAAATTGTCGAAGGTATGACCAAACCCCCATCATCACCCGCTTGGCGTGGCCCGCGTAGGCCTTCTTCATTGAAACAACGGCGACACGGTAAGAACATCCCTCAGGCGGAAGCCAGAAATCGACAATTTCCGGGAATTGTTGCTGTAAAAGCGGGATAAACACTTCGTTGAGTGCTTCACCAAGGATTGCCGGCTCATCTGGTGGCTTCCCGGTATAAGTTGACAGGTAAATGGGATCCTTGCGCCGGGTGATGGCGCTTGCAGTAAAGACCGGGAATTTTTCTACACTGTTATAGTAGCCGGTATGATCACCAAACGGTCCTTCATCACGGTAATCATCCAGCGACACATGCCCTTCAATGACAATCTCTGCGGTAGACGGGACCTTCAGCGGAATGGTTTTGCAATCTACCAATTCCGTCTTTTTACCGCGTAGAAGTCCCGCGAACTGATACTCGCTTAAAGTATCGGGAACTGGTGTTACCGCCCCAAGTATCGTTGCAGGGTCCGCACCAAGCACAATCGCGACAGGCAGCGGTTCAGTTTTCTCAGCTTTCCAGCGGCGGTGTTGCTGCGCACCTCCACGGTGCTTTAACCAGCGCATGATGGTCTGGTTTTTATTTAAGACCTGCATGCGGTAAATGCCAAGGTTATAGTCATCTTCACGCAATTTTCCAGGCCCTTTGGAAACCACCAGCGGCCAGGTAATCAGCGGGCTGACGTCTCCAGGCCAGCAGCGCTGTATGGGAAGTTCATTAAGATCGATATCATCACCGGTAAGCACCACATCATGAACTGGGCCGGATTTAACAGTTTTCGGCTTCATGGTCAGGGCTTTTTTCAGAAGCGGCAGTTTATCAATTGCGTCCTTAAACCCGCTAGGAGGCTCTGGCTGGCGCAGTTCAGCCAAGGTCTCACCAATGCCGCGCAACTCTTCCGGGGTGGCTTCAATACCCATGGCGACACGGTCAACAGTACCAAACAGGTTGGTCAGCACAGGCATAGTGGCATTGGTGCCATCGCATTTAATGGTATTTTCAAACAGAAGTGCTGGTCCACCTTTGTTCAGCGTCCTACAGCCGATCTCCGTCATTTCAAGATCAGCGGACACCGGTTCGGATATGCGAACCAGTTTTCCGTCCTTTTCAAGACGTTCGATAAAGTCCCTAAGTGATTTATAAGCCATGACTTCTTATAGGAGAAATCCGCTTAAATGATAAGGGTAAAATTAGCGCGCAGCGGATACCGACGCGATTTCGCGCTCGATCGCTTCCTTGATCAGGCGCTTCGCGGTTTCCGGTCCTTCCCAGCCAATGATTTTCGCCCATTTGCCACTTTCCAGATCCTTATAATGCTGGAAGAAATGTTGAATTTGATTAAGTAGAAGCTCAGGAAGGTCTTCATGGGTGTTTACATTTTTGTATGTTGGGTCGGTTTTTAAGTCGGGTACCGCAAGAATTTTTTCATCGCCGCCTGCTTCATCTTCCATAAGCAGAACGCCAACCGGACGGGCACGAATGATACAACCCGGCACAAGCGGCTCACCGACCACAACCAAAACATCGCAAGGATCGCCGTCGTCTGATAGCGTATGCGGAATATAACCATAGTTCGCCGGATAGCGCATTGGTGTGTGCAAAATGCGGTCTACAAGGATCGCGCCACTACGCTTGTGCATTTCATATTTAACGGCAGCGCCGCCAACGGGCACCTCGATAATGACGTTTACTTCTTCAGGTGGATTAAGGCCCGCACTGATAAGGTTTATTGATGGCATGTGTGATACCCAATTATTAGAATCAATTAATATGGGCGCAATATAGCTATTCTCGCGGTCTTGTCAGCATTTTTTATAAAAAAAACCCCGCTAAAAGCGGGGTTTTCTTAAAAATTTAATATATGGCGCTTAGCCCATACCTAGTTTCGCAACAATTGCCACAAGCAGAATTGCTACGATGTTGGTAATTTTGATCAGCGGGTTTACCGCTGGGCCAGCTGTATCTTTATAAGGATCACCAACGGTATCACCAGTTACAGATGCTTTGTGGGCTTCTGAACCTTTACCACCGTGGTTGCCGTCTTCGATATATTTTTTAGCGTTATCCCATGCGCCACCACCGGAGGTCATTGAAATCGCAATGAACAAACCAGTGATGATGGTACCAAGAAGCATCGCCCCCAGCGCCTGGAAGGCAGGAACCATGCTACCGGTTACAAGATAAGCGGCAAAGAACAGCACAAACGGTGCCAGTAGTGGCAGCAGTGACGGTACGATCATTTCCTTAATCGCTGCTTTTGTGAGCAGGTCAACAGCTTTACCATATTCTGGCTTGCCTGTGCCTTCCATAATGCCAGGGATTTCTTTAAATTGACGACGCACTTCAACAACCACGCTGGCTGCTGCACGGCCAACCGCGAGCATTGACATGGAAGCAAACAGATACGGAAGCATACCACCCACAAACAGGCCGATTACAACAAAAGGATCCTGTAGCGGGAAGCCAATGTCGGCATACTGCGGAAGATAATGTCTGATTTCTTCCGTATAAGCTGCAAAGAGCACAAGTGCTGCAAGAGCTGCGGAACCAATAGCATATCCTTTGGTAACCGCTTTTGTGGTGTTGCCAACAGCATCAAGCTTATCGGTTGTGTTACGTACATCTTCCGGAAGGTCTGACATTTCGGCAATACCACCAGCGTTATCGGTCACAGGACCGTAAGCGTCAAGCGCAACCACCATACCGGCAAGGGAGAGCATCGCTGTCGCAGCGAGTGAAATACCAAACAGGCCGGCTTGTGCGTAGGCGATAAAGATACCAGCAGAAATTACGATCACTGGCAGGGCCGTTGATTCCATTGAAATCGCAAGGCCCTGGATAACGTTGGTACCGTGACCAGTTTCGGATGCTTCAGCGATCACTTTAACCGGGCGGTATTCAGTACTTGTATAATATTCTGTGATCCACACGATCAGTGCCGTTACACCGAGACCAGTAAGCACACACCAGAAGAGGTTCATAGACGTTAACATCCGGCCATCGGCCATTTGAGCACCTGAGAACATATCCCACATTTGGAACATGCCGAATATCAGGATTGCTGAAATAACCGCACTGGCAACAAGACCCTTATAAAGTGCACCCATAATGTTTTCTGAACCGCCCAGTTTTACAAAGAACGTTCCGACGATGGACGCAACAATACAAAGCGCACCGATCATCAGCGGCAGCACCATCATATTTTCAACGGAGCTTTCCATGAAAGCGCTTGATGCGATTAGCATGGTCGCAACCACAGTCACTGCGTATGTTTCAAAAAGGTCAGCCGCCATACCCGCACAGTCACCAACGTTATCACCTACGTTATCAGCGATTGTTGCTGGGTTGCGGGGGTCGTCTTCCGGAATACCGGCTTCCACTTTACCAACCATGTCGCCGCCCACGTCAGCACCTTTAGTAAAGATGCCGCCGCCAAGACGAGCGAAGATGGAAATAAGACTGGCACCAAAACCAAGGCCAATAAGACCTTCAAGGTTATAGCGAACATCCGCACCGCTGGAGACCATGTAGACGTAATATACTGCCACGCCTAGTAGACCAAGACCCACAACGAGCATCCCGGTAATTGCACCAGATGTGAATGCCACGTCCAGAGCTTTACCAAGATCTTCGGAAGCGGCTTGTGACGTGCGAACATTAGCGCGAACCGACACATTCATTCCAATGTAACCAGCTGCACCAGACAGCACCGCACCAGCGATGAAACCGACGGCAACATGAACACCCAGAAGCGCACCCAATGCGATGGCAACAACCACGCCCACAATGGCAACGGCTTTATATTGACGGTTAAGGTAAGCGGCAGCACCTTCCTGAATGGCGCCGGCAATTTCCTGCATACGCTCGTTACCTGTACCGAAGGCGAGCACCCTTTTTGTTGCATACGCCCCATAGAGCAACGCAAGAACGCCACATCCAATAATTATTAGATTAATATCAGTCATTATTCCCTCTAATTTGATTTACTTAAATTCGTTTATCCCTTTTAAAATGTGACGAAAATCCGCACATTTGGGAGCTTTTCCCTACAAAAGATAAAACACAATGCTCAATTATGATGTCAAAATCAAGAGTTGATTAGCCTTCGGCGACCTCGGCTCTTTTTGAGCTTCCAAAATTAACTTCTTTTTATGTCTTTCTTTGCTATATAAATTAACTAATCAGATAAAAATAAAGGAAGTTTCATTGAAAATTTTGATTGTTTCGGGATTTTTTCCGCCCTATGCGCCTGTCTCCGGCAGCAGGGTCAATAAACTTGCAAAATACCTTGTAGAGCAAGGACATGAGTTAAAAGTGCTTTCGCCCATTCGTAAGGATCAGGGCACGTCACTGACCCCTGATATCCCGATGGATCATATTATTTTCACTGACTTTCCTGATATCAATGAATTTCCTTCCACAGTGAAAAATGGACTTAAAAACTTTTTTGGTAGCAATGATAAAAACAGCGCCACAAACGAAGAAAAGACCGAAGCACAGGAAGAAAAGTCGGAAAATGAAGTCGGTGAAGAATCGAAACTAAGTTATTACTACCGCAAACTGACCAATATTCCGGATCGGACCATTGGCTGGTATCCAACGGCGATCCGGGAAGGGCACAAGCTTTTTCAAACCTGGTCACCAGATATCATCTTTACTACCGTGCCACCATTCACTTCGCTATTGGTTGCATCAAAGCTCGCGAAAATTGTCGATGTGCCGTGGGTCGCGGACTATCGCGATCTTTGGTCTGATCATGGATATTATGGGGGTTCTGACACGCGAAAGAAAATTGATCGTTTTATTGAAAAACGCGCCCTTTCAAACTGCAGCGGCCTGATCACAGTCACCGAAAGCTGGGTGGAGCTTCTAAAGAATGCTCGTAATATGCCGGTGGAGCTGGCCATGAATGGCTTTGATCCCGATGATTTTGACAAAATCAAACCCAATGCGCTTTATCCCGATCATTTGACAATCCTATATGCCGGGGCACTTTATCAGGGAAAACGCGACCCACTGAAGCTGTTTGAAGCGATGGCGAAAATGGGTGAGGATGCAAAAAAGATCAAAGTGCTGCTTTATACGGAATTTGGTGAAGACGAACTTAGCGATGAGCAGCGTAAAGTGATCGAGGAAAATGACCTCAAGGATCAGGTGGTTTGTAGCACTTATATCCCCCAAGCTGAACTTCACAGCATTATGGCCGGGACAGATATTCTTATGCTACTTCGCTGGGATGATAAGCGGGAAAACAGCGTGATCGCTGGGAAGCTTTTCGAATATATCGGTGCTGATAAACCGATCTTGTCTGTGGGGGGTACAGAGGGGGAAGCCGCCGATATAATCCGTGGTAATGATTTTGGACTGGTGAGCAATGATGTGGATGAAATTGCAGCGTACCTAATGAAAAAACTCGCCGACAAAGCAACATTGCCAAACCCGAATAGAGACAAATTCATGCGTTCTGCACAATTTGAAAAAATCGAACATTTCATGAGCGGAATTGTTGCGAAACGCCGTTCTTAAAAAAAGCCGAACAAAATACTTAGAAATACAAATAAGCCAAATTGGTGATTGGATTTGAACAGTTTTAAGCATTTTTCCCTGTCATTTATATCCAGATTTATTACCTGATAAACCAGGTGAATGGCGGCAAGTACAATAAACATATAGTAGCTGTAACCCATATTTGCGAACCAGCCAGCAGCGACCAAAAACAGGAACGTCGCCCAATAAAACGCACTAATCCACGTATCGGTTTGGTCACCAAATCTTAGTGCTGTTGATTTTACGCCCACGTGCACATCGTCTTCTTTATCCTGGTGGGCATAAATTGTATCATAGCCCAACGTCCAGAAGATCCCGCCCACATAAAGCAACACTGCCGGTAGTTCAATGGTTCCGCTGACCGCGGCCCAACCCATCAGCGCGCCCCAGTTAAAGGTAAAACCAAGCATCAACTGCGGCCAGTAGGTAATCCGCTTCATTAGAGGATAGGTGACAACCAATATAAGTGAAAGCGCACCAACAATCTGGGTGAACCTGTTAAGTTGCAATAAAATTACTAGTCCAATAAGTGATAAGATAGATGCAAATATGATGGCGGCTTGGACCGATACACGACCACTGGGGAGCGGCCTTGATTTGGTTCGTTCCACCAAAGCGTCCGCTTCGCGGTCCCAAAGGTCGTTGATCACGCATCCCGCGCCACGCATCACAAAGGCCCCAATGGCAAAAAGAAGCATTAAGTCCCAATTGGGAAGAATACCGGTTGCGCCGTAAAAATGGCTGGCGAGCATAATTGACCAAAGACATGGCCACAAAAGAAGCCAGGTGCCAATGGGACGGTCGGCGCGCATCAATTGAAGATATGCCCAGGCAAAATCGGGCGATAATCTATGAACCCAACTTTCCTTTACGGTATCTTCAGGCGCTTTTTTTATGCGATCTTCTAATTTTGTCATTTGTGATTACGCGACTTGTGTTTATCATATGATTATAGTCATAAGTGAACCAGGTCAAATGTCCAACAAAAAGCCCAGAACCCGTCTTTATATCAATAATGAATTTAAGTCAGGCGACATCCATTTAATTGACGGTAATCAGGGGCATTATCTGGTTAATGTACTTCGCGTCCAATTGGGTGAAACTCTGAAGGTGTTTAATGGTGTTGACGGTGAGTGGGGTGCCGAAATTGTAAAGGTCGGCAAAGGAAAAGCAAAAATTTCCATCGGGGAGAAGCTTGCCGAGCAAACCAATGAGCCGGATTTATGGTATCTTTATGCACCTGTAAAAAAGGCAAGGGTTGATTATATCATTCAAAAGGCGACAGAACTTGGTGTAGCCCGAATTATACCAGTAGTCACAAAGCGAACAAACTTGGACCGTATAAAATATGATAAACTGGTTGCGAACGCGATTGAAGCATCAGAACAATCCGGGAGAATGACGGTTCCACATATTGAAGAGCTTGCATCGCTGGAAGAAAAGCTTGAATATTGGCCTGATGACAGAGTGCTCGTATTTTGTGATGAGGTCAGACACGCTGGTCAAATGCGTAATTTGCCATCGGATTTTCAGAAATGGGCGATACTGGTGGGCCCAGAAGGTGGATTTTCGCCGGAAGAAAGAGAAATGATTAAAAGCCAACAAAACGCCTTTGCCGTTACACTTGGCCCTCGTATTTTGAGGGCCGATACCGCTGCGGTTTCAGCAATTTCACTTTGGCAGAATTATTTTGGAGATTGGGGTAGATGAGAGATCCAAACCACTCACCATGGGGGCGTCCGTCCAATGAAAATGAGCCGCCGCCAAATAAGCCTTTGACTGGTTTCTTGATGGTTGTGCTACTTGTCGTCCTTGTTGTGTTTATAATTGCCTGGATCGTTGGTAGCGGTTACGCGGACGGTAGGGGCGCTTATCTCATGTATGATTTTCTTCTGCTTGCCGTAGTAGGGGCGGGACTGGTCGGGCATGTGATTAGTAATCCGGGGCAAGCGCTCAGGAATGTTGCAGGATGGATCATAATATTTGGTGTTCTGGGACTAGGGTATTCTATATGGAATGGTACAAGCCGCATCGGCAGTGAATTTAACCCCTCGGGCGGCGAGATTATTGAAAATGCTATCACCTTTAGACCTGATCGTAGTGGTCATTACTATGTCCAAGCCCGGGTAAACGGGACCGATATTGACTTTATGGTCGACACCGGCGCGACACATGTGGTGCTCACCATGCAAGATGCGGAACGTATTGGGTATGATCTGGACCAACTCACATTTGACCAGCCCGCCTCAACGGCTAACGGGATTGTTTTTAGTGCGGAGGTAGAATTTGATACCGTAGCGATAGGTCCAATCAGCGTTCAGAATATCGATGGCTATGTCAATCAGGGGGAGTTGGATGTTTCACTGCTGGGGATGAGTTTTTTAAATCAATTAAGTGGCTATGAAGTGCGTGGGGGCCTATTGACATTATATCCCTAATCCCCACATGATGGTTAATGTGACTTGAAGGGCAATAAAAACAAGAGGGCATCACCGTGGCTGGCATTACAAAAGACTCTCCGATTGAATCCAAACAGCAACTTATCGATTATATTGCGTCCGGCTCTAAGCCAAAGAATGAATGGACCATTGGCACTGAACATGAAAAGTTCGTTTACTGCGTGGATACACAAAAACCGGTACCGTATCACGGTGAGCGTAGCATTAACGCAATTCTGAATGCCCTCAAAAAAGAATTTGACTGGGAGCCGATCATGGAGGGTGATTATATCATCGGCCTCAAAAAAGATGGCCAGTCGGTAACCTTAGAGCCGGGCGGACAACTTGAACTTTCCGGAGCTATGCTAAAAACGCTTCACGAAACATGTGCTGAATCAAACAGTCACTTGCGTCAGGCCCAGGCAGTAAGCGAGAAATTGGGCATTAATTACATTGGTATGGGCTTTAATGCCAATACCAAACGTGAAGATGTTCCAATTATGCCCAAAGGACGCTACAAAATCATGCGCGAATATATGCCCAAGAAAGGCAACCTTGGACTTGATATGATGCTTCGGACCTGCACCATCCAGGTGAACCTGGATTACGCATCCGAGGCGGACATGGTGAAAAAATTTCGTGTTTCCCTTGCCCTGCAACCGCTCGCAACAGCGATTTTTGCAGCCAGTCCCTTTACTGAAGGTAAGCCAAATGGTTTTCAGAGTTACCGATCCCACATCTGGACCGATACTGATCCTGATCGTTGCGGTATTCTGCCTTTCGTGTTCGAAGACGGCATGGGATTTGAAGCTTATGTGGATCACGTGCTGAACGTACCCATGTATTTTGTTAACCGCGGAAGTGATTATCACGATGTGTCCGGAAAATCGTTTAAGGATTTCATGAACGGCTCACTCGAAGGCTTTGAAGGTGAGATTCCGACCATCAAGGATTGGGAAGATCACATGAGCACACTATTTCCGGAAGTGCGTCTTAAAAAATTCCTTGAAATGCGAGGCGCTGATGGTGGTACATGGAGCCGCATTTGTGCGCTTCCAGCCCTTTGGGTTGGTATTCTTTATGATGATCAAGCTCTGGACGAAGCCTGGGATATGATCAAAGATTGGACAGCTGAAGAACATCAAACGCTGCGTGACAATGTGCCGCGCGATGCCCTCAATGTTCCATTCAGAAACACAAATGTACAAGGCCTTGCAAAGCAGATGCTTGACATATCTGTAGGTGGTCTCGAGCGTCGGGCATATCTAAACAATAGCGGTGACGATGAACGCGTGTTTCTTACATCCCTTTATGAAACAGTAGAAAGCGGCAAGACAACTGCCCAGCGCATGCTTGACTGTTATCACGGCTCCTGGAACGGTGACATTTCAAACGTATTTCGTGATTGTTCGTTTTAAAAGCGAGCTTTCGCTTTGTTCAGATGTATCGTTAACTATACACGTTAACTATACAAAAAAATTTTACTTGCAATTAAAAGATGTATTGCTTATTTTAGTTCCGTCGTAAGTTTTTTTAGTAATTACAGTATTTTGGGGGTAGTAAATGTCCAAGCGTAAACATTCAAAACATCAAAAAATCGATGAACGTCTGAAGTTAAAAGGTACTGAGGACCAGCCACTGGTGGTTTCTCTTAGTGATTATTTGCCGTCTGGTTTTTCTTTGGTTTCATTAGAGCTGGTCAGAGGATCGGACGAAAATGCAACATTTGAAATTAATGAGGAAACCGGCGAAGTAATAGTCACGCCAAGTCCAGATTATAATGGACCCATCTTTTTTCGATATGTCATTGAAAATGATTGTGGCGAGACATTTGTTGGCAGAGGCAAAGTAAAATTTAAAGATGTGCCGGATACCGATCCCGGCACGGATGACGTACTTTATGGCACGGACGAAGATAACGAACTAAACGGGTTTGGTGGCAATGACACCCTATTTGGCCTTGCTGGTAATGATATCCTAAATGGCGGAACAGGTGAAGATATCCTGGACGGTGGTGATGGATACGATATATTAAATGGCGGCGAAGGGGCGGATATTCTTATTGGTGGTGATGGTGAAGATCACTTCATTATCAAT
>JANQJN010000099.1 GCA_028281625.1 Emcibacteraceae bacterium
AAGATGCCAGCGGTGTGGACCTGGATTGGTTCTGGCGTGGTTGGTTCTATACTACTGATCACGTGGATATAAGCCTTGATAATGTGCGCCATTTCACTATCAATACTCAGGATCCTGAAGTTGAAGAAGCCTTTAAACGTCAGCAGGAAATGGCCAAGCGTACACATCCAAGCTATTTCAGCAATGATCATTTGCCCAAAAGAATTGACGAGTTCCCGAGCATTAGGGACTTCTATAACGACAATGACGAATTCACGGTCACAAACAAGCAACGCAATGATTATAACAAGTTAATCGCGAACCTTGATGATTGGCAGATTGAACTTCTGAATGATGATAGTAATATCTATATGCTCGATTTCACGAATCATGGTGGACTGGTGATGCCGTTATATTTGGAAGTCGAATATGAAGATGGTAGCAAGGAAGAAATGCGGTTCCCGGCCGAAAGCTGGAAATTGAATGATGAGCAGATCACTAAAATGATCGTCACCGAGAAGAAAATTGCTTCTGTAGTGCTTGATCCAAAATATGAAACCGCGGATGCGGACATGTTTAATAATTTCTTCCCGCGTCGAATTTTGGAAAGCCGATTTGATCTTGTCAAACAGGGCGCCAGAAACCGCCGTGATATGCTCAAGGAAAATCTTGAAGAAGTGAAGTCGCTGGAGGAATACCAGCAAGAGCGCCGCGAAAAGGATGAAGAAAATCAGCGTTCATCAGAGCAAAAACTTCAAGAACTTCTGAGAGAATATCAATAGGAGCAATGGCAAAGCTTACTAAGTTTCTTGTAATCATTGGTATGTTGTGCGTGGCTGCTCAAAGCCACGCACATCGTTTCTATGCGTCTTTTTCGCAAGTGGAACTTCAGCCGTCCAAGGGTACTATTGAAATCATTCATCGGATTTTTACCCATGATATTGAGGATCTTTTGGTGCGTTACCAGGGATCAAACGGTGAACTGTCTGATGAGGTGATTGAAACTTTTATGCAGGATTATATCATTCAGGCATTTGCGTTATACACACCAGATGGCGAGCGAATACCGCTTGAGTGGATTGCGGTCGAAGTGACGTTCGATAACATATTTGTTTATCAGGAAGCGCCGCTGCAGGAAGGGCAGCAAACAGTAATCATTGCTGACCGAATCCTTCACGATCTTTTTGATGAGCAAAGTAATACAGTGAACGTGAAGCTGGGGCGAAATGTCAAAAGTCACACATTTCATAAAGACGGTCCAATGTACCAGATTTCCTTCGATGGCCGCACCGGTGAGTACCCGTTTCAGGATTAAATTTTTGTGAAAATCAATCTCATGATTGACATTTGAAAACTCTTCTCTATATTCCGCCGTGGGCTATCCCTCCCCAACGAGGGACGTCTGTTCTGGAAGGAATAGGAGAAAATTGATGTTACCAGAAAAGAAACCAGCGTCACCGCTGTTTTCGTCTGGCCCCTGTGCAAAGCGCCCGGGCTGGACGATAGATGTGCTAAAAAATGCGCCGTTAGGCCGTTCACATCGTGCCCCGATTGGCAAATCTCGTCTTAAAGAAGCAATTGACAAAACGCATGCTCTGCTTGAACTGCCGGAAGATTATCTTGTTGGCATCGTGCCGGGCTCCGATACCGGTGCCGTGGAAATGGCGCTTTGGTCGCTGCTGGGTGCCCGTGGTGTTGATATGCTGGCCTGGGAAAGCTTCGGTAGTGGCTGGATCACGGATGTGACCAAGCAGCTGAAGCTGGATGATGTGCGCAAGATCGAAGCGCCTTACGGTGAAATTGCTGACCTGAGCCAGGTTGATCCTGCCCGTGACGTGGTCTTTACCTGGAACGGCACGACATCCGGTGTAAAGGTTCCCAATGGTGACTGGATTTCTGATAGCCGCGCTGGTCTTACCATTTGTGATGCAACATCGGCAGCCTTCGCCATGGATCTTCCATGGGAAAAGCTCGATGTCACAACATTCTCCTGGCAGAAAGTCATGGGCGGCGAAGGGGCGCATGGAATTCTTATTCTTTCTCCGCGCGCAGTTGAGCGTCTTGAAAGTTATACCCCGCCATGGCCGCTACCAAAAATTTTCCGTCTTACCAAAAATGGTAAACTGATCAGCGGCATCTTCCAGGGCGCGACCATCAACACACCATCCATGCTGTGTGTTGAAGATTATCTTGATACGCTTAATTGGGGCGAGGAAGTTGGTGGTCTTAAAGGCTTGATTGCTCGCTCCGAAGCAAACCTTGCTGTGCTCAGAGAATGGGTTGAAGACACAGACTGGGTGGATTTCCTAGCCAGCGATCCTGCGACACTGTCTAGCACGTCCGTTTGTCTCAAAATCACCGCTGACTGGTTCCAGAACCTAAGCGATGAAGACAAAGCGGCAGCGGCGAAGAAGCTTGCCAAGTTGCTGGATGAGCAGGATGTTGCCCACGATATTGGTGCTTATCGGGATGCACCGGCCGGTCTTCGGATCTGGGCGGGTTCAACCATAGAAGCGACTGATCTTAAGGATCTGACGCCATGGCTTGACTGGGCTCACGCTGAAGTACGCAGCTCTTATATCTAATACTTATTGTTTTAAATTTTACATGAAAGGTACACCTGATGGTTAAGGTACTTATTTCTGATAAACTAAGCCCGCTTGCAAAGGAAATTTTTGAAGCGCGCGGCATCGAAACCGACCAAATCGTCGGTATGACAAAAGAAGAACTGGAAGCAAAGATCCCTGAATATGATGGTCTTG
>JANQJN010000126.1 GCA_028281625.1 Emcibacteraceae bacterium
CATTTCAGCATAAACTTGAGTAAACTCAGCGGTATATCCAGCAAGCTCGCTCTCATAGTCAGCAAGAAGTTCTGCGTTTGGCTCTTCAGCTGCTCTTTCTTCCGCAATATATCCAACGGTGTCGAATACTCCACCAAAGGCATCCATATATTGTTCTGTTAAGGATTGGATCTGGGTAGTCGCATCCAAAATGGCTGAGTCATCAGTATACTCGGAAAGCTCAAGCGCTTTATCTTGCACTTCTTGAGCATAATTTTCGAACTGGTCCATGGCGGACACATCATTGCTCAATAGAAATTCTCTACTGTATTTTTCCATTTCAAGCGTGTTGATTTTGATTTCAACAGCAACAGCACTCATATCCGTGGTCGTTGCATAGTCCTGCTGACCGGCTTCAAGCTGCTGCATGGCCATAAAACCTGTTACCCCAACAATTACTGTTCCAAGTAGTGAAATAACAGATAGTGCAATAATTTTGTATGAAATGCTCAAATTCTTGAATAGATTCGTAGATAATATTCTTTCAAGAAACCTTTTTGGCTTTAACGCACTAATCACAATTGAACTCCTTCTTCTCAAGGTTTTTTAACTATATTGTTTAACTAATGCGAAAATTGTTAACCCAAAGTCGTTAACTTTTGATGAATTTCTGGCTTCTCTTACAGGATTTTATTAATTTTAATGATATTTTCTATAGGGTTAACCGAAAATTAACCATAACTGTTGATGTTTGTTAATATATTAGTAACTATTTAAATTAACCTGAATTTAATGCGGTTTTTGTAGAAATAGTTAATATGTTTGAAAAATAGTATTGAGTAGAGCGATGGGAAGCTCTTTTTGTAAGCACCTTTTGATTTTAACCTTAGCAATATTGATCGGCAAAAATGGATCGGGGCCTGTTTAATTTTGTTGGCGATAAAAGTTGGGTAGTGAATATTTTCACTGCTCTTGTTTATATCGCCTGCGGACATTTAGGGTTTTTACTGTCGATGGGCATTGGGCCGATTGAAATGATCTGGCCGCCCGCAGGGGTGATGTTGGGCTTTGTTTTGCTCTATGGATACCGTATCTGGCCCGGAATTTACTTTGGCGCAGTTTACACCGCCGTAACGAATTTTGGCCCCGGATTTGCTGACTTTGCAGAACTTATATCCCAGTGGCAGATAATATTCCTGCCTATAGGGGCGGTTATGCAACCGCTTCTTACCGTTTGGATGCTTAGAAGACTTGATCTTATCGACCATGATTTTAGTGAACCCAAAAATATTGGACAGTTTTATCTTATAGCGGGTCCAATAGGCAGTGTCATCAATGCCAGCTATGCGTCATTTGTCGCAATGCTTGTTTTGGGCGATAATTTTTCCGGAGCACCTTCCAACTGGATCATCTGGTGGATGGTTGACGCGGGTTCTGTGATTGTCTTCGTAACATTCGTGCTCGCTGCTGCCAGATTTGAAAATACCCGACGAAATATTGTCGTTGGTGTGACCTTGGTCGGTCTTGGTCTGGCGTGGGGCATTTTCTATGTGGGCCAAAAATGGGAAGACGAACGTATCGCGCTATTGTTTGACCAGGAAGTGCTCGCCGCTGTTGATGTGATTGAACGGATGGAAAACAGCTACCGATCACTTGCCAACAGTTTGGTTTCCTACAAAAGTTACATGACCAACATTACAAAGGAAGACTTTGACGAGTTTGGTGATAATAACTTGCCCCTGAATGATACCGTAAGATCCTTTGGTTGGATACGTGTCATAAATGGTGAGGACCGAGCGGCATATGTGAATAGACTTAGCGAATTTCACGGTCGGGACGTCCAGCTTTGGGAGCTGGATCAGACTCTGCAAAGAGTAAAAGCAACAACAATGGACGAATACCACGTTATCGCCATCAATGTGCCGGACGAGCTCTCTTATGCGGTTGGTTATGTGGTAAACAGTAATGAAATCCGCAAAACAGCAATGGAAAAGGCGCTGCAAACAAACGAAATCACGTCCACACCACCCATGACCCTAAGTTCCGATCCAAATGGTCCGCCGTCGCTTACCTTTTACGTGCCCACATATACTGACAATGTTCATGATGGTTATTTTACCATTGTCGTCAGGGTGGAAGCTCTGATTGACGGGATTATTTCCACAACCAATAAAGATCATATGGAGGTGCGGCTTCGGGACACCAACGCCCCCGATGCACCGAGATTTACGTCTGCCATCGTTTATGACGGTTATGGCGACCCAAACCCGGTCAGGCGCGATGTCACACTATTTGACCGCACTTTTGAAATGGAGTTTCTGAACACGATGCCCTTTATCACTGCCAATGCCAGTGAGCAGCCGATGCTCATCGGTATTGTTGGCCAGGTTGTAGCATCCTTCATGACTATTGGTATCATTATGCTTTCCGGGCAACGTATTTATCTTGAAAAGCTGGTTGTAAAAAGAACCCAGGAGCTGGAAAACGCCAACAGGACCAAATCAAAATTTATGGCAAATATGAGCCATGATTTGCGCACGCCGCTGAACGCAATTATCGGTTTTTCTGAAATAATGAAGCAACAAATCCATGGTAAGCATAGTTCTGATAAATACCGCGAATATTCGGAAGATATAAATCAGTCCAGTAGTTATTTGCTTTCGCTTATCAACGATATTCTTGATTTGTCGGCTTTGGACGCGGGAAAGCGCGAACTTGTAAAACAGGAGGTTGAGTTAAAACCACTTCTGGACGAATGCATGCGAATTTTGGATCCGCTCCTTCGAGAGAAGGGGCATAATACGACCATCAAAATTGCCGAAGATTTTGAAAGTGTTTTTGCCGATGCCCGGTCAATGAAGCAGATACTCATTAATCTGCTTTCCAACGCGATTAAATTTACCCCAAGCGGTGGTGAGATTAAAATCAGAAGTTATCTCGACAATGATAAGAAAGTAATATCAATCAAAGATAACGGTGAAGGTATAGCGAAAAAAGACATTAAAAAGATGCTCAATCCGTTCAGCCGCGCACAGAACCACCCACATCTTAGCCAGGAAGGAACAGGGCTCGGACTTTCCATTGTAAATTCACTGGTTGAGTTGCATGATGGTTCATTAGTGATTAATAGTAGTAAAGGTAAGGGAACTAACGTAAAAATTGTAATGCCTGGAACTTAAAATCACATGCCGATAACCAGCCTTATTAAGCAAAAGATTTGGGCTCAGCTGCTGCTGAGCTTTGTTGTTTCATTTGTGGGCGGTAAATCAGGATTCATGATTTCTGAGCATAGCGGTCTTGCATCGCTTGTCTGGCCCCCAGCGGGTATTTCGATCGTTCTTCTTTTATATTTTGGTTATCGGGTTTGGCCTGCCATATTCTTCGGTATATTGTTTTCCACCTTTAATGATGTGCTGGGGACACTTGCTGCGCCTGCGTCCCTGGTTAACTATCCACATTATTTCGTTGTCAGTTTAGGTGCTACGACGCAGGCGCTACTGGCAACGTACCTCGTAAAGAGATATGACCTTCATCGTCACGATTTTACCGAGGCAGGTGCAACTTACCGATTTTATGCGGTGGTCGGACCGTTCTGTAGCCTGATCAGTTCATCAATTGCGTTCAGTACTTTTTCTGTGCTTGGACTTGGAGCTTCTGAAAACCTCTTTAATGCTTGGCTGCTTTGGTGGATAGCAGACAGTTGCTCCGCAATCGTATTTATATCACTAGCCTTTGCCATCTTTGCTTATAGCGATAAAAGAAGGCGGGTCGTACTACCTTTTATTGCGCTCTGGATTGGCATTTCCTTTGCGATCTTGTTCATTGGCAAAGGATGGGAAGATGAAAGGCTGGATCTCATCTACGAGCAGCGGGTGAACGCTGCCATTGATACCCTAAATCAATATGTTTCCGCACACGTGGCGCTGAACAATAACCTCAGGGGCTTTAAAAGCTATCGTCCTGAACTAACCAGATTGGAATTTGAAGACTTTTCGAACAACAACCTTCCACCAAATCCAAATGTCAGATCCCTTGCCTGGATTGAAAAGGTCACTGCGAGTGATCGAAACGCATATGAAGCGAACTTAAGAAATATTCACGGTGACGACGATATTATTCTTTGGGAAAACGGCCCGGAAAGCACCCGTATTCCTGCCCGTGAAGCGGAAGAGCTAACGGTTGTAAGATATGTTGAACCTTATGATAAATATCCGTTTGCAATTGGCCATGTGGTGAGTACAGATTTAAATCGCAAAATGGCCATGGATTTGGCGGCTGATACCCGGGAACTTGCCATGACAGCGCCCGTGGTGTTGATTAGTTCACCCAATACGCCGTCGGCCACAACCATATATCAGGCTCACTACGCCAATGGTGAATTTGAAGGATTTACAGGGCTAATTGTTCAAATTGATAATATGATAAATGAAATTATCAATCGTGATGCAGAGCAAAATTTTCATATTAGCCTTTATGACAAAGACGAGGGGCCGGAGCTCACATTCAGATCTTTTGTCGATGATAATATTGATGTAAGTGGATTAAAATCCACTGTCGTGGAATTTCCGATCATTAACCGGACCTGGATTATAGAGTTTTTCCGCACCCCAGAGTTTAATACATCAAATCAAAGCTCCCAGCCGCTGTTCATTGGTATTGCGGGTATGATTTTTGCGGCCTTTGCGACCGTTGGTATCATTGTTCTTTCGGGACAACCTATTGCGCTTGAAAAGCTGGTCTACAAACGCACCCAGGAGCTGGAAAAGGCCAATCAAACCAAAACTGAATTTATGGCAAATATGAGTCATGATTTACGAACACCGCTTAATGCAATCATTGGTTTTTCAGAAATCATGAAGCAGCAGATACATGGTAGTCTGGGCGATGAGAAGTATCTTGAATACAGCAATGACATCAACAAATCGAGTGAATACCTGCTGTCCCTGATCAATGATATACTTGATTTTGCCGCCATAGACGCCAACAAGCGCGAAATCCGTAAAGAAGAGATCAATGCGAAATTCCTTATCGAAAGCTGCTTAAGAACCCTTCGACCGCTTATTGAAGAAAAAAGACAGACAGCGACCATTCATATTCCTGAAAATTGTCAGAATGTATTTGCCGATGAGCGATCTATTAAGCAGATAATGTTTAACCTGATTTCAAATGCCATTAAATATACGCCTGAGGGTGGAACGATTATTATTGAATGCGGCTCGTCCGATGAATTTGATCAACTCGTTGTAAAAGATAATGGCGTTGGTATTGAAAAAGAGAACATCGCAAATATTCTCGATCCTTTTACCCGGGCTCACAGTGATCCGCATCTGACCCGGGACGGAACCGGCCTGGGTCTTACCATTGTGAATTCTCTTGTGCTGCTTCATGGCGGTACGCTTGTCCTCGATAGTGAAGTGGCCAGAGGGACAACAGTTACCATTTCACTGCCTAAAAAATGACATTTTGATCGGTTTTTGTAACCCCTGCGTATAATGTATATTCACAAGCTTGTGATTTGCATTTAATGTCTTAATTCCATAATAATTATTTGATAAAGAATTAAGTGAACTCAGGTAAAATAAAGGGAACAATTTAATGAAAAAACTTCTTATTGCGGCAATGTTACTGGCTGCACCCGCTTCAATGTCATCGGCTCATGCGGCAGAATACCAAATCGATGTTGAAGGAATGCACGCGGCGATCCAATTTCGCGTAAAACACGTGGGTATCAGCTGGCTCGTGGGACGCTTTGATAAATTTGACGGTACATATACATACGATAAAGACAATATCGAAGCGTCAAAAGTATCTGTGGAAATCGATGTGGCGAGTGTGAATTCAAACCACCAACGCCGTGATGAACACATCCGTGAAGCGGACTATCTGAATGTTGAAGAAAATCCAACCGCGACATTTGAAAGCACCCGCATCGAAGTAACAGGAGACGATTCTGCCATCATTCACGGTAATCTTACTCTAAACGGCGTGACCAAAATGGTTGGTCTGGATACCAAATTTGTGGGCGAAGGCGATGATCCATGGGGCGGCTACCGCAGCGCTTTTGAAGGCACCCTGACCATCAACCCGTCAGACTATAACTTCAAATTTGAGTATGGTGATGTGTATCTGACCATGTATGTCGAAGGCGTTCGCAAAGGCAGCGAGCCTGAGCATTAAGATTTGGCTCAACCATTCTTTTTTAAGTAATGGTAAAACACATCCAGCATTTCATCCATTCCGCGTCGGCCAAAACCGACGCGGAAATGATTTTGGGGTGTGGAAAGAAGTTCTGAATTATATATTCGCGGGGGCAGGATCATCACACCAGTATTTTCAAGAAGGTCCGTGCAAAATTCGTTTGCTGTTCCTCCACCTAAATATTCTGGGTAGCCAACCGCACCACCATCGGGTTGTTTCCATTCAAATAGATCTGGAAACTCACCGAAAAATTTGTCAAGTTTAGTTGCATTTTCAGCAAGTAATTTTACGTTATTTTCCAATATTCTTTCACGGTTTCTTAAAGCAATAAGTGAAAGAATTTCTGAGGGTGCACTATTACAAATGGTCAGGAAATGCTTATAGCGTTCAAGATCCGCCAAAACCTCCTTATCCTGGGTCGCGATCCAGCCAATCCGAAGGCCAGGGAGTCCATATGCTTTCGACATCACATTCAGTGACAGCCCTTTTTCGTAGACATCCGCGATTTGCGGGATGCGTTTTGTGGGATCAATTTCAATACCGCGGTAAACTTCATCACTGAAAATATAAACTCCGAATTCCCGCGCCAGGTTCACAAGTTTGTCCAGATCGTCATGGGAAATGATTTTACCTGTTGGATTATTGGGGAAATTGATGGAAATAAGTTTGGTATTTGGCCTTAGCGCCCCCATCACCTTGTCGATGTCAAGGTTCCAGTCATCGTCTGCTTCAAGCGGGATACCAGTCACATCGCAAATGCTAAGTGGCACCGTTTCCGCCGCTTGATAATTAGGGACAATCACAATAGCATGATCTTCTTCATCAAGCATTGAGCGCATGGCAGCATAAATGCCTTCCTCGGCACCCGCAAAACATAGGATATTGTCATTCTGAATATTGTCGTACGTATTTGCAATCTCCGTACGGAGATCCGGCAGGCCCCAGGTCTGTGTGTACCCCAACCACAGGTTATCAAACCTTTCTCTTTCTTCCTCCGTTGCCATGGCGAGCAGATCTTTCATGGACATGCTCTGCATGTCCGATGCGGTTAGGTGGTATCTGGCCTTAAATTCCCACTCCGAAAAAAAGACTTCCAGTTCAAAATTGCGCATTTAATCTTCCGGTTTGTTGTTTTCCCTATATCAATATAAAGTTATTGAAATTGCAACAGCTTTTATTTGCTTGACTTATGGCCGTAAAAGGCGCATCAGGGCGCTGTTACAAGGTGATTACTTTGAAGGATCACCGAAATTCCGCCTCGCAGCCGTGATGAGTAACAATCACGTGTATCCCTATAGGTTCAGGGCCAAGTGCAATCGCGGAAAATGATAAGGGTCCAAAGTGGCCATCCGCGAAGGAACGCACCATGACGCAAGATACTGCGCCGCAAGCCCCCCTGCAGGGGTTCGGTACATTTGATTTTGATAAAGCCATCATTAAGTCGCTGCAAAAGAACGGCTTTGAAACACCGACACCGATTCAGCAACTGGCAATATTGCCGGTAATGTCGGGTGCGGATCTTATGGGCATCGCCCAGACGGGGAGTGGTAAAACCGCAGCATTTTCCCTTCCCACCATCAACAAGCTGATCCCCGACTATTTAAAGCCGGAAAGTAATTATCCAAAAGCGCTGATTATGGCACCAACCCGGGAGCTTGCGATGCAAATTGGCAAATTCATTGATCAGTTTTCCCGCGGCACCCCCATCCGCAGCATGGTGATTGCTGGTGGCCAAAGCTATCAGCCACAAATCAAACGATTAAAACATGGTGTAGACATCCTGATTTCGACGCCAGGACGCCTGATTGACCATATGCAAAGCGGCAATGTAAAGCTGGACTACTGCCATACTTTTATCCTTGATGAAGCGGATCGGATGCTTGATATGGGCTTTATCGATGAAGTAAAGCGGGTGCGTAAAACACTCCCTGAAGATCATCAGACGGTAATGTTTTCTGCGACCATGAACGATAAGGTCAAGCGTCTTTCAAAGGAGCTTCTTAAAAACCCTGAATATGTTGAGCAGGAGCGCAAAACCATTGTTGCCGATACCATCACCCACAAACTGATGAATGTGCGCCGCAAGAATAAAACCGATCTTTTGATCAAGCTTTTAAAAACAGAACCTATTGATAAAATCCTTGTGTTCGCCCGGACAAAGCTTGGTGCGGATAAGCTTGCAACCGATCTAAAGCGCGCTTTTGAAGATACCCCGCTGCGTATTGACGCCATTCACGGCGATAAAAAACAAAGAACCCGCGAAAAAATCCTGCTTAATTTCCGTAAAGGACGTACCAAAGTACTTGTCGCCACAGACGTGGCCGCGCGCGGCATTGACGTGGACGGTATCAGCCATGTGATCAATTATGAGCTACCCATTGAAGCGGAAAATTATGTTCACCGGGTGGGACGCACTGGTCGCGCCGGGGAGCTTGGTACTGCTATTTCATTCTGCGATCCAAGCGATATGCGGCTGCTAAAGGAAATTGAAGCGCTTCTTAAGATAAAAGTAGAGATCGACGAAGATCATAAATATCACTTCGAGCAATCAGAATTTATCGAAGACCGAAAAAGAAAACCACGCCGCCGTGGCAAGTCACAAAGCCCAAGGAAATCGGGTGAAAAGTTTGATAAAAGCCGTGGGCGCAAGGCCAAAGCGGAGCAAAAACCAAAGGAAAAAACCGCTCGCAAGGAAAGCCCGCGTAAGCCGCAGCGAACTTATGATCCGTTGGATAGCAACTTTGGTTTTGACGATGATCCGGTGCTGGAAAAATTACGTGGCAAGGCAAAAAAGAGAAAAAAGAAGACCGAAAATCGAGAAGCGCCAAAGGACGTTAAAAAGCAGCGCGGAGAAAAGAAGCGCAAAACACCGAAAGACCGTGTCACCGCCCGCGGCCGCATCAAACAAACTGGTGGGCACAAAGCTTTTAGTCCCAAGAAAAAGGGCGGCACTTCAAAACGCGGCAAATAGCATAAGTTATTGAAAATAAGGATATTGCTGTGGTACCCTAACCTTGGTTTAATGTGCGAATGAGGACTAATGGGTAATATCCTTAAAATTGCTTTGCTGCTGGCGCTTATTGTCGGTTCGTGGATTCTTCTTAATCAATCAAAGACGTTCGAAGATGGGCTCGCCGCCTATCAGCAGGGCGATTATGAGACAGCTTTTACCGTTTTTGAAGCTGAAGCAGATAACGGCAATGCTGACGCCCAATATAGCATCGCCCATATGTACCGAATTGGTTTGTCACAACCACAAAATGTCCCTCAAGCAATTCGATATTTCACCATGGCAGCAGAGCAGGGTCATACCTTGTCACAATATGATCTTGGAACCATTTATCAGACGGGTGAAAATGGCGAACCGGATTTTGGCAAAGCCATGACCTGGTACTTGAAAGCCACAGAACAAAATTATCCGCAGGCGCAATTTGCCATCGGGCAAATGCATTTTCAGGGAACAGGCGTCGACCAGGATTATGAGCAGGCCTTAAACTGGTATCTGCTTGCGGCAGCACAAGGTTTAACGGATGCGCAGCGAAACCTTGGTGTGATGTATAAAAATGGTCAGGGCGGCCCGGTAAGTGATGTTTATAGCTACATGTGGCTCTATATCGCCAGCGAGCTTGGAGATACTCTCGCAGCCACATATTTAAATGATTATCGTGTCGGCATGGCGCAGACAGACATTAATGAAGCAGAGCGCCTTGCCACGGCCTGGCTTCAGAGTAATTGAAAATAGCAGGGCCATAGGTTATAAAATAATGTCGACATTATCCATGGGAGGAAGCAAAACCAATGAAGAAATTGGCTTGTTTTGGACTTTTAAGCAGCTTGCTTTACGCAAATATTGCCAATGCGGATATCGAAGTGGGCAAAGAAGCCTACTATATGGGCGAATATGAACGCGCGATCGATGCTTTTATGCCCGATGCGGAAGCAGGTAACACCTACGCGCAGATCAAGATCGGATTTATGCATGAAAACGGCTGGGGCGTTGATCGCAGCTATATTGCAGCCGTTCAGTGGTATACACGCGCCATCGAAGGCGGCGATCCTGAAGCAAGCGTTGCGCTGGCAAAGTTATACGCCTATGGTCGCGGTCTTCCTCGCGATTATGATCGGGTAGAGGAACTTATTCATAACGCTGCCGAGAAGGGGTATCACCATGCCTATTATGTGATGGGCGATTTTCATAATGACGACGATGCCTTCGGCCTAAATACCAGACAGGCGCTTGATTATTACCTTAGGGCCGCAGAAAATAATGCTGCCGCCACCATGACAAACGGCCATTACCGGCCCGGAACCGGCCAGTGGTTCCGGCTGCTTTCTCCGCGCGGGGTACAGGCGACACGCCGCATTGCAGATGAAGGCAATGTTTATGCGCAGTTGA
>JANQJN010000151.1 GCA_028281625.1 Emcibacteraceae bacterium
AAGCGGCGCGCCTGACCGAGGCCGGTGAAGATGCCCTGACTCTCGGCTGGATGACGACATAGGCCACCCATTTACCATCGGGCCTAACCGACATAGAACTTGGTGTTTTTATACCGAGAATATGATCGATGTTAAATTTATCGGGGGTTTCCTGCGCAGCTGCGACGCCGCTAAGCAATAATACCACTGCCGCCGCTGCACAAAGTTTATAAAAGGTGCCCTTAATCATGTTTGTTCTCCCACTGGATTCTTTTTATGTGTTTAATTTGTAGCAGAGGGATCCCATTTGCACCAAACAAATATTCACGCAGAAAAAAAGGCGATCACGCGGACCGCCCAAAGTGGTAGGATACGAGGAAAATTATTCTTTATTCTTGCGGCGTTTGCGCATACCTGCAAAACCAAAAAGCGCCAATCCTGTTGCATAAAGCGGTAGCGCGGCAGGTAATGGCACCTGCGCCAGTTCAAAATCAGCCATGTAGGTATTGATTCCATTGGTAAAATTAATGTTATCCACAAACCCGAGCTGAGATGGTGTGCCACTGCCAATACCTACAGAAATGGCAACGATTACGGCATCAAAAAGTGTACCGTTAAACAGAGCATTCCAATCCGCCATGGAATATTCATCATAGAAGTTGTTAAATCCAGCGTCGCCATAAATTCCGGTGTGCCAAAGACCAATGCCATCTTCACTGCCACCAAATCCAACGGTATGCCACGTATCAAAAGCACCGACACCGCCGTTATAAACCGGCTCAAATATAAAGCTGGCATAGCCATCACCGTTTACGTCTGTGGAATCCAAAACAGTAATTTTGAACCCTGGTGTTATATTTGGGTTAGGAGCACCCGATGTTTGATAGTAATCATAGGACACGGATCCGCCGGTAATGAAATCACCCACTGTTCCCAGATCGACACCGCCGCCATCAACAAGAACGACTTCAGAACGGCTACTGCCATCGCCGGTTGTTTCCATGCGAAGGGCGCCAGGCCCCAAGGTTACGTTATTCTCAAGATCACCGCCCTCGCCTGTCAGGTCCACAATACCAAGGGATCCGGGAGAGCCCGGATACGCATTTGACCATGATCCAGGCGTGGCCGCTGGCTGAATGATATTAATCACTGTTGCAGATGCTGGCAGTGAAAAAACCACAAATAAAATAGATAAAAATGAAAGTTTGCCCAACTTAATCATTACTACACCTCAACTTTACTAAGGGCCCCAATTCCGCCCGATTACAAGATGTTTTTTATACTATACAAGCGAGTAATGGATTCAAGTATAAAATTATGAAATATATGTTAATTCCCTTAATAGGTGTAATAATTTCCGCTTTGAATCGGATAGATAAGTAAATACAATATTTCTTCTTAAAAATTTTGATCGTAAACTTGACCAGCTTGGTCGTCCGCTTCAAAATTGGTCGCTCTATTATCGCAGGTAAAAACGAAGTATGGAAAACCCAAGTTCCCCACCCTCCCAGATCATAGGCCCTTCTGCCTGGACCAGCGAAGAGCTTTCAAGCAACGAAAATGAATGGCTTACGCATTTTTCACAGGAAGAAATTAACGAACTGGAGGACGCAGCAGATCATTTTATGAGTAAGGGACATGGCATCGAAGTCCTTTCTAAAGAAACATTTCGGCTTTCCAGCCTTTTGGCAAAATTAAACGCGCTCAAATCTGAACTGACAAATGGCAGAGGTTTCGAAGTAATACGCGGACTACCTGTTAATAAATATTCAACGGAAAAAGCGGCAATTATATTCTGCGGTATCGGCACCCATATTGGATCCGCACGGTCGCAAAACGCCATGGGCCATATCCTTGGTCATGTCCGAGACGTTGGCGCGGATGCGAATGATCCCAATTCACGCATTTACCAAACGTCGGAGCGACAGACATTTCATACGGATTCAGCAGATGTGGTTGGCCTTTTTTGTTTAAAGGAAGCCAAAGAAGGGGGAGATTCGCTGCTGGTGAGCACAGCATCTATCTACAATGAATTGAATAAAATGCGCCCGGATCTTACTAAGCTTCTATTCGATCCTATTGCGACCGACCGTCGCGGTGAAGTTCCAGAAGGAGAGAAGCCTTACTTCGAAATCCCCGTCTTTTCTTGGTATGAGGGGCACTTAACTGGAATGTATCAACGCCAGTATATTGATAGTGCGCAAAGATTTGAAGATGCGATGCGCTTAAGCGATCGACATGTTGAAGCGCTTGATTTGTTCGATACACTTGCCAATGACCCGAGGCTGCATATTAAAATGCGACTTCAGCCGGGCGACCTTCAATTTGTCCACAATCATTCTCTTCTTCATGACCGAACTGGTTTTCTGGACTGGCCGGAAAAGGAGAACAGACGTCACCTGCTTCGATTGTGGCTTTCTGTGGAAGGGGACAGGCCGCTACCAGACTGTTTCAAACAACGCTTTGGCTCAATCGAAATCGGTGATCGGGGCGGAATCATCATCAAAGATACTGTTCCGACCATTCCGTTATAAAACGCCATTCATGGAAGCTCTGACATTGCTTGGAAGTTTTTGTTGCAAGTGCTTAATGAGCATGCTTACGCGGCGCGGCACGAACCGGAGTTTCGACATTACCGCATAGTAGTTAATTTCCTTGATCGCATAATCTTCGAGTACAGCGGTAAGGGCACCGCGCTCGAGTTCCTTTGCCACATAAAACAGCGGTAATTGCGCCACTCCCATGCCGGAATTTACTGCGCGAATTAGTGCCCGGCCATTATTGGACCGCCAGTTTCCTTCAATTATCACCTGTCTGATTTGATCATTAATTCTAAAACGCCAATAAGGGACCGTCCCCACCAGGCAATTATGCTCTTCAAGATCATCGGGCACCTTAATAGTGGGATTGCTTTCCAAATAATCCGGCCTAGCCACCGTCACAAGATCAAATTGGCATATTTTCTCAGTAATAAAATTATCCAGATCCGCAAACTCTGATCGGATCGCCAGATCAAAATGTTCCTCCTGGATGTTTACGAGGCGATTGGTAAACTCCATGTTGATGCTGACGTCGGGATATTCTTCGAGAAATGAAGACACCACTGGCGCAATAAAATCTTCGCCAAATGCGCCGGCGACCGCCATTTTTATCGGCCCGGCAAGTTCGCTTGCCTCATCCACCAGCTCCGCCCTCGCTTCTTCAAGGTTTGCAAGAATCTTCTGACATTTCAGGAAAAAGTCCCTGCCCTGATTGGTTAAACTAACGCTGCGCGTGGTACGATGAAAAAGTATAACCCCGCACTCTCTTTCGAGCATTTTTATGTGTTTTGAAATGTGGGATTTTGAAACATTCATGTTGTCGGCTGCCTTGGAAAAACTTCCAAGCTCAGCGACCTTTACAAATTCCTCAATTCCACTCCATTTAAATTGCACATCGATTTCCTAATTGTTTTGTTTCCAAGCGGAAACGTTTCTACCATATATTACTAAATTACTGTTATTTGGTACACAATATAAGTGAGAGTTATATCAAAAAATATATAGCCATGCTGAATTATATTATTTTAATGTCATATCTGAGTGCCTTATCTTATGGTCGAATTAAATACCAATAACGGGTAATAGGAATCACAATGAAAATCTCTCTAACAAAAACCATTACCAACATTACATTATGTGCTCTGCTTGCGGCTTGCGCAGCCGAGGAACAGATTGCGACAGAAGAACAAACCTCAGACACTCAAGAAATGGCTATGGATCATGGCGTACAAAACATCCCTGATCCATTTGTGCGTGGCAGTGATGCGCTTTCCCCGGACAGAACCCCCGCTAAACCCTCGCCTGACAGTTATGGTATAGATCCTGAAACCGGTATCTTCACCCATCCCGCCATGACACCAGAGCAACATGACCCGCAACCCTTTGAAGGGCAGCTGGATTATTGGGATACCAACGATTATGCCTTTAACATGAAGATGGAAGCTTACTACCCGATTATCGTTGAGCCGTTCCACACCTGGCAGAATATTGTTGATTTCGATGGTCGGCGCTACATGTATCAATATGTACGTCGGGATCTGAAAATATTTGATATTACTGATCCTTTGAATCTGGAGCTTCTCTATACAAGTGGAGCAGAATGGGGACCTTACGGACCAGCGGATGAAGAAACAAACCCCATGCCGGAAGGTGAGATGTTTGGTGCCGCCACCATTCAGTGGAGCGAGAGTGAAAATGCCTATGTGATGGTGCAGGCTTATGAAATTCGCCGTTTTGGCCTTCTTCAGGATAAACGCACTCAACCCGATATGGTCGAGGCAATCCGCAAATCACCGCATTTGAAAGGCTTTAAAACATACCGTATGGACGGACCAATGCCAGAAGACTGGACATTGCTTTCAGAGCGCACAACAGATCTCACAAATCCTGACGCTCCCATAGGCGAACAACAGGGTTCTGGTGTGCGCGATCTTCCGACCTGGCATGGCGGTCAGTATATGTTTGTGGCCGCAGCCCCATCGGATGATTACGCGCTGACTGAATACCCCAATGATCTTTATTCAGCAGGTTATCAGGCATGGGATATGACAGATCCAAAAAATCCAACCCTTGTGGGAACGCTAACGGTACCGGGTCAAATCCTTGGTGATCCCGAACATGAGGCAGCCTTTGCCGCAAACCCGCGCGCCGGTAACAGAACAAGCTGGTTCGGGGCTCGTATGTCACTGTTTGTACCAACACCTGTGAGCAAGGGCGGAAAATATGGCTACGCAGCCATGGGCGGACTTGGTTTCTATGTAGTCGACATTTCTGATCCGGCAAATATGAAGATCGTAAGCCATTTAAACTTCCCGCCCAGTGTCGCAGGGACCGAGGGAGACTATATTGACGTAAGCCATGCCGAAAGCGATGGCATACTTTATTACTCCGGCTACCCACTAAACGAAGA
>JANQJN010000156.1 GCA_028281625.1 Emcibacteraceae bacterium
TTGACGGTACCATTAATTGCCGGGCCTTCCTCATCGCCGGTAATCAGCAGACTGATAGATCCCTCAAAATCATCCAGTTCCGCCACAGCGGAAACGAATGACGCAATCCCACCCTTCATATCACTGGCACCACGGCCATATAAAATACCTTTATCAATCAATGCTTTAAAGGGTGAAAAATCCCAATCGGAGCTGTTCCCTTCGGGGACAACGTCCGTATGACCTGCATAACAAAAATGCCGCCCTTTGGTACCAAGACGCGCATATAAATTATCCACATCCGCGGTACCGCGCTCCTTGAAGGGAAGGCGTGTACAGATAAAACCCAATGCTTCGAGTTCATTTTGAAGCACACCAAGTGCACCTGCGTTTCTCGGGGTCACGCTGGGACAGCGTACCAGTCTCTGGGTTAGCTCTACCGGATCAATCGACATATTCGTTCTCTTGCCTTAGTCGCGAAGGAGATCGTTTATGGATGTTTTGGATCGCGTCCGCTCATCCACGCGCTTTACAATAATTGCCGCATATAAATTTGGCCCAGGTGAGCCGTCCGCCATGGGTTTTCCGGGAAGAGTTCCCGGTACAACAACGCTGTAAGCCGGAACCCGGCCCATGAATATTTCACCTGTCTGCCGGTCAACGATTTTGGTGGAAGCGCCGATAAAGACGCCCATGCTCAGCACGGCACCTTCTTCGACAACCACGCCTTCGGCTACTTCGGAACGTGCACCGATAAAGCAATTGTCTTCAATAATCACGGGACCCGCCTGAAGCGGTTCAAGGACACCACCAATACCGACACCGCCAGAAATATGCACATTTTTACCAATTTGCGCACAGGACCCCACCGTTGCCCAGGTATCGATCATCGCCCCCTCATCAACATAGGCTCCCAGATTAACAAAAGACGGCATCAGCACCACATTGGGTGCAATATAGGCAGAATGACGCACCACTGCCGTTGGTACCGCTCGAAAGCCGGCGTCATCAAACTTCGCCTGATCCCAACCTTCAAACTTTGACGGTACTTTGTCGTACCAGCTGCTGTCCTCTCCTGGTCCTCCTGGAATACGCACCATTGCATTTAGCCTAAACGAAAGCAGCACTGCCTTTTTTAGCCATTGATGGACTATCCAGGTGCCATCCTGTTTCTCGGCGACGCGCGCTTTTCCACTATCCATTAAACTGAGTGCTGCCTCAACAGCGTCCCGCACTTCGCCACCCGTGCTGGTGCTAAGCGTATCCCGGTCTTCCCATGCCTTCTCGATGGTATTGATCAATGACTGATCGTACATATCGGTATTCCTTAATATGTTGATTTATGTGCTGACCATATCCGCTATTTGGTCGCTGTCAAGCGATTAAAGATTGCGCGTAAGATTGTTCAACCAACTGGGTAAATCAGTCGTAATGTGATCAACTTTTTCATGATCCAGCCCCTTTTGCGCCCAGTCCGTATTGCTTTCAATCCATACCGTTCTCATGCCTAGTTCAGCAGCCGGGTTTAGATTACACGCAATGTCTTCAAACATAATGGACTGGTCAGGATCAATACCAAATTTGTCGATCATTTTATAATAGCTTCTGATATCAGGTTTTGGATAAAAATCAGCATCATGAATATCAAAGAAATCTTTGAAGCAATCGTCCAGACCTATTTCAGCCAGTACATTTTTGGCATATGGTGTAGATGCGTTGGTATATATAAATTTCTCACCCGGCAGTTTTTCCAATGCCTGTCTCAGGGTCTCATCCACATTTAGCACTGTAAAATCAATATCATGGACATATTCGAGATAGCCAAGAGGGTCAATGTCATGCTCGGTCATAAGGCCTCTTAATGTTGTGCCATGATTTAGAAAATAATGCTTCTGCTGCATTTTAGCTTCGGTGTAAGACACTTTGAAGCGTTCCTGGATATAAAGCCCCATGCGGTGGTCCACTTGACCAAACAGATTAATATCATGTGGATACAGGGTGTTATCAAGATCAAACACCCAGTGTTTAATCTCTTGGGGATCAAATTTTACGCTCTCTTTTTTATCGGTCATAGATGGGTCAATTTATCAAATGTGTAAACCAAATGTTAATACTAAATCGCTACATTATTTTCCATTAGAATTTAGAAAGTATTAGTAACCATTTAAATCAGTTTTGGGCACCATGGACAGTAACATTGCACGCATTCTCTCAAATTCCGCTGAGTCTGATGAAAAATCAGCATCAACTCCTTCCGGCAAAAAGATAAAAATCGACTATGAACTTGTCGAAAATTTGAGTGGTCCTGCATTGATCACCAACGAATCATTGGAGATCATCGAAAAAAATGTTTATGCAGACAATCTGATTGATTCTGTAGAAAATAAAAACCCTACCATTCACGGAATGGTGATCCGAAGCATCACCAACAATTGTCCAGAAAACCAGAAGCTGATGATAGAAGACGAAACAGGCAGCCGTCACTATGATCTTTTCAGCTTTCCGATCACGACGGACGAAAAGCAAGGTCCACAGGTCTTACTTTTTGGAAAAGACATCACCGTTGAGCAGCACTTGACAAAAGCGCTCGTTCAATCCAGGCAAATGTTCAAGGATCTTGTATCTTGCTCCACGGACTTTGCATGGGAAACAGATAACAAGGGACGTTTCAAATATGTCTCCCCAAATGGTATCCTGGGATACACAGCTTATGAACTTAATGACAAACGCGCAGCAGACTTGATCGTCGGTCAGGACGGATTAAATCCATTTGATACATTGGATGCTATTCATGACGTTGAAATCTGGCTGCAAAGAAGCGATTCATCATTTGCCTGCGTGCAAGTATCGGCAAACCCCATCATTGACAATAATTCAACATGGCAGGGTGCCCGCGGTGTGTGCCGCGATGTTACGGAAATGAGGGAACGTGAAGCTGCCCTTCGCCGCATCAAGAAAAGCGAACAGGTACTTCGTAAGATCATCTCCACAATCCGTGACGAAGTTGATCCTTCCAAAATTCTCGGAACCACGGCAACGGTCGCACTTGAAGGCATTACCGCCAAAAATTGTTACATTACGCGCATTCATCAAAACCAGGATGGCACTTTCGCCACCGAACTTAAAGCCCATAGCGGTGAAATTTCCGATATCGCCATATTTGATGAGCTGAGCAAAAAAGCCATTGAAATCTGTAACACGGCTGATAATAACCTGCCACCCAGCTACATTGAGGAAGAAGTAGACGGTCAAAAGATCATCTTCGGTTTTTCAAAGCATCACAGCAAGGTCAATGGTGCAATGTTCGTGATTGCTGGCAATAATGAACACAACTGGCATAAGGATGAAAAATCATTGTTCACAGGCATTGTTAGCCATCTTGGTGTTGCATTTGAGCAAATCAAGAATTACGAACGCCTTGAACAGCTTTCCAATACTGATGAACTCACCGCACTTTACAATCGCAGAGCTTTCTGCGAAGAAGCAAATAAACGCCTGACGATCCAAAAGAGACAAAAAAACAGTTGCGCACTTCTTTACATCGATCTGGATAATTTCAAGCAAATCAATGATACACTCGGTCATGCCACCGGCGATCGTGTCCTTCAAAAGCTTTCAAACATATTACAGAAAAATATCCGTACGGAGGATTTCTGTAGTCGTCTGGGAGGTGATGAATTTGCTGTCTGGCTTGAAAATGTCAGTGAAGACAGTGCTAATCGCCAAGCAAAGCGAATTCTTGAAAGCGTAAATGATCTTAGAAACATTGCCAACGACAAAGAAAAACCACTCTCGCTTTCGATCGGAATTGCCATGAGTGGCGGTGATAAGATTCTAACTTTGGATGAACTGATGGAACATGCGGATAAGGCGCTTTATGCCGTAAAACATGACGGGAAAAATGGTTCTGCTGTTTATTGCACAGAAATGAAATCGTAAGGACAAGGGCAAAGTATGCTGAATATATTTAAGCGAAAAAACAATCGGGCACAGGAACTCTCTTCTTATGAGGAAGCAAGGGATGCACTTGAGGCAAAAAAGCTTGATGATAAAATGATCCTCGCGGGCGGTGAAAGCACACCGCAGGAAGTGCTTTACTATTTGGCGGAAGACGAAAATGTGGAAGTTCGAAAAAAAATTGCTGGAAATACACGCACACCTGTGCAGGCGGATAAGATCCTTTCAAAAGACGCAAGCGAAGAAGTAAAGCACGAACTTGCACGTAAAATTACCCGTTTCTTCCCCAATATCCCGCTCGAAGGCACTGAAGAAATTCGTGATAAAGCGCTTGAAATGCTGGAAATACTCGCCAACGATCAATTGCCGTCAGTACGCCAGATCCTTGCCGAAGAGCTTAAAGCGTCTGCAACAATCCCAAGAAATATTGCGATCAAGCTGGCAACCGACCAGGTGTTGTCTGTCTGCGCGCCAATTCTTGAATATTCACCACTTCTAAGCGATACGGACCTAAAGGAAATCATTGCCGCCACAACTCTTAGCGGCGCGCTGGAAGCCATCGCTAAAAGAAATGAACTAAGCGGCGATGTCTGTGATGCAATTGCAAACACACTCGAAATTCCTGCGGTATCAGCGCTGCTCGCCAATGAAAACGCACAGATTCGTGAAGAAACACTGGATAGCATCATTAATGAAGCGCAGAACCAGAACATTGAAGCCTGGCACGAACCGCTTGCCAAACGCCCTAACCTTTCCATGCGGGCGATGAAACGGATCGCGACATTTGTCGCCTCATCACTTGTGGATACAATGATTACACTTAACCACCTTGAGCCAGAGCAAGGCGAAGAACTTCTTAGTCGCGTTCGTAACCGCATAAAGGACCGCGAACCGGAACCCGGGGACACGCGCACCATTGCTGAACAGGCCGCGGATCTTTACGAACGGGGTGTGATCGACGATGAATTTATCCAAAACGCCATAAAGAACAAACAACGTGAACTGGTGATCCAATCACTAGTCCTGCTTTCTGGCCTTCCTGATACCTCCGTACGTGCGATTATTAATAAGAAAAAAGGGTCACTGGTCGTATCCCTTGCCTGGAAAGCCGAACTTAACATGCGCACAGCGCTTCAAATGCAAAATGACCTCGCCCATGTAGCACGACCGGATTTTATAAACGCCAAAAATGGCCTCGACTTCCCCATGACAGCTGATCAGATGGAATATGAAATCGCTCTTTATGAGTGATTGATACACTTATTGTGACGGAACCTATGTAACAAACATAAACAAGTTTAAATAAATCAAGGGTTCCACGAAGGAGCATACCTCATGCCACTTCAAAAGCCTTCTTTCTTGACACAAACAAATCGCCCGCGCTAACGTGATCACAACCGTGGGACGGGAATTAAAATAGGGTATACAGGCATCTTCCTAACTTGATGATCATTTCGTGGCACTATAAAATCTGATCGTGGGAATTCTCAAAAACATATGCCAAATTCAAATTCATCAATCGTTTCTCAACGCACACTCGGCTTTTTCAGTAGTGGTGGCCTGGCATGGGGTGTCATCAGAAACGGAGAATATGTTGTTCTCATGTATTATAGCCAGGTGTTGGGCCTGGACCCGGGGATGGCCGGTCTGGCGCTTTTCATTGGCTTGATCATTGATGCAGTGAGTGATCCGCTGGTCGGCTATTTATCAGATAACACACGCAGTAAGTGGGGACGACGGCACCCTTATTTATATACTTCGGTAATACCACTGGCACTTTCCTTCTACATGTTATGGCACCCACCAACATTTGTACTGGGCGATGATGTCCCGCTCTTTGCTTATCTGCTTCTTTGCAATTCTATACTACGTATCAGTACCACACTGTTTCTGATCCCGGCCCTCGCCATGGTGGCGGAACTCACGAGCGATTATGATCAGCGCACCCGCCTGCTGAGCGGACTACAATCCATATACTCAATCGTGATGAATGGTATGTCGTTTCTCATGTATGCGCTCTGGCTTGTCCCCACCGATGAAATTGTTGACGGCGTCATGAATGTCGATGGCTACCGAGAGGCGGGCTTATTTGGCGCAGTTGTAATCGGCATCTCGGTGCTAATGTTTAGCGTCGGGCTGCGTCGCGATGTCCCACGCACAAGAGGAGAAACAGCCAAAAAGTTATTAGATTTTGATCAGTTCGTGGAGCAAATGATCACCCTATTTCAGATCCAGTCCATGCGGGTTGTTATGGCAGCGGGTGTCGTCTATTATGCGGGTATTGGCGCTTACTCTGTGATGTGGGTCTATATTTATAGCTACTTTTGGGAATTCACAACAGCGCAGCTCTCTCTGATCGTTATTCCAATGATTTTGGGCGGCTTGTTCCTGCATCCTTTTATGGTCCGATTTATCAAAAACCGTGAGAAAAAGAATGTTGCCATCTTTGGTCTGCTGATGGCCAGTCTGGTAAATGTTGTCCCTGTTGGAATGCGCTTGTTGGATTTATTCCCGGAGAACGGCACAGAAGAACTGTTCTGGATCATGCTCACCTTGGGATTTTGGGAAACGATATTTTTTCTGGTGTTTCAAGTTGGCTGGTACTCCATGTCCAGCGATATTACAGAACAAATTGAGCTTGAAACAGGCAGGCGCAATGAAGGAATCATCTCCTCAACCATGACCTTTGCCCAAAAATGCGCCACTGGAATAGGCACGTTTCTCGCTGGCATACTGCTGGCCCTGATCGCCTTTCCAACAGAAACGGCAGTAGGCGATGTTCCCGCAGATACTCTGTTTAATTTGGGACTTATTTATGGACCGATGATACTGTTGATCTTTCTGGTCTGTTGTTATGTGTTGAGCCGCTATAGCATCAGCCGATCACATCACGGCAGCAATGTCGAGCACCTGCCTCATGACTAACGGACTGATTACCCGTCCGCTATTAGTTTTGAAAGCCGTTCAACGCCGTCGCGAATATCATCTTCCCAATAGTAAGAAAAACTAAGGCGCAGAAAGTGCTTAAGCTTACCACGGCTTGAAAAGCGTGAGCCCGGCTGAAAGCCAAGATCATAACTATCCGCCTTGGCACGCAGCTCATCGGCGTCCATACCATCCGGCAGCGTAAGCCAGAAGAAATACCCACCCTTGGGTCGCTGCCAGGAAAGTGTATCTCCTAGCACGCTGGTAAGCGCGTCGTCCATCGCTTCGACCCTTTTTTTGAAGGTCGTACGCAAATGTACAAGATGATCTTCCTGAAGTCCTAGCTCGATAGCGTATCTCGCAATATGCGACGTATAATGGTTCAGTGATCCTCCGCTGTTGATCACACCATATTCAAGGGCTTTCTGAATGAGCGACGGTGAGGATTGTATCCAACCGAGTCTCATACCCGGTGAAAGAATTTTTGAAAATGATCCCATAGATATTACCGTACCAGATTCAGTCATTGACCCGAACGCCATTGGTGGATCTTCATAATAACTGAGCATTTGATAGACCTCATCAGCAACAATTAAAAAATCATGGGACTGACTGAGCGCGATAAGCTCTCTTCTGCGCGCTTCGCTCGTGGTATAGCCGGTTGGATTATTGAAGCTCGGAATTGTATAGAAAATACTTGGCTTATGTATTTCGAGCGCTTTTTTAATTTCCTCGATAATGATACCGTCTTCGTCGATGGGAATACCGACAATATTTAGGCCATGATCCGCGAGAATTTTAAACGCGAGAAAATAACTTGGCTCTTCTACAAAAACCGTATCACCCGGCTTGGTAAAAATGGTGCAGACAAAATCTAGCGCCTGAGAATTGCCGTTGGTCACCATCAAAGAGCTGGCATCCGCCTTTACGCCATACTCACGCGTGAGAAATTCCGCCAACGCATGGGTAAAACGCGGGTCCCCCGCTGCGGATCCATAATTCAGATCCAGCGGCCGCGCGTCCTGAATAAAGGCTTCTGAAGCCTTTTTTATGATCGGCACAGATAAGAGTTCTGGGGACGGCTGACCAAGACCAAAATTTATGGTGCCTTCAGGTGGCGTTTCATCGAATGTAAGAGTTTTCGTCATTTTAGATTTTTGCTTATTCAAATTCAGGATGATTGGTCCGTTAATCGCTTATGCACTCTAAGAAGATTATCGCACCGGTTCTACTGTGCGGGACCGACCGGAAGGTCCGCTATCGGTCCAAAGTAGATGTTCACAATCATGCGAAAAAATTATTCCGCCGCCTCTTCTTGCGGTGCCTCGGTTTTAACCCCTGTGATGGTCTCCAACATCCCGCTCCAGATGTTTGGCGCGAAGGTGTGCGGCAAGCCTGGGACGATCTCCACCACGGCATCACTGCCAAGTTCCTCGAGTTCCGCCTTTAGCAGGCGCACTGCACCCTCTAGGTAAAAACTATCAAATTCGCCAGCATAGATGAACAGTTTACCTTTGATCTTGTCTTTAAGCGTTGGCCAGTTTTCCCGAACCTTTAATGTGATATCGTAAGGCTTCCAGCTTTCTGTGACATTTCTGTCCACCTGCCCCGTATCACGATCGAAAAAGGGCAGCGGCTCACCATCCTCACCACGGGGACTAAATACAGCCTCAAACGCATGATACTGGCCACCTGGCCCTTTTGCGCGCTCCATAGCTGCAAAATTATCCACGTAAATGACATAGCCCGCGTCGTTAAGCGGTCTCGAAATGGGGCGTCTGTTGCCGTCTTCGTCCGTATAAACATTAGTCTCCTCCGCATAGAGGTTCATTTGCTGAAAATCCCTGAAATCCACAGAATCCGGAACGTGGGACCAGGCGCCGGCAAATTCATCAGGATAGCTGATCTGCAGCCAGATGCTTGACCAGCCGCCGGAAGAAATCCCCGTCACATATCGTTCCGAAGGACCCTTGCCGCCAAAATTCTCGTCAATATAGGATGCCATTTCATGAACCAGCATATATCCCCAAGGGCCGTTGTTCGCTGAATCGGCAAACACCGTATGACCGCGGTAACTTTCCGCGCTTGGTGCAACGACAATCGCCTGATCAAGTGCCGCTTTTAAGTGAGCATTGCCCCGCTCGACATATAAAAATTCTTCGTACCCCCCACCAAAACCGGTCACATAATAAATGACCGGCCATTTTTTATCATCGTCCTCTCTCCAATCCTTGGGAAGTCTGACAAGCGCGGGAACTGAATACTCCATGTCATGAAAAGCACTTAAACTGTCACTTTTAAACTCAATATATCTATAATTATCAGGGATCGTTGGCAGTTCTTTCGTTACAACTTGGTCAAGAACTAAGGCGATCTTTGTCATCCCGTCTGCGCTTACAGTGACGGAAACGGGTTGGCTATAAATATCCCCTACACCGGATCCCGCGTTACCGTTTGTTTTATTAAGCCGAATGAAGGCTTGTGCGGAATAATCACCAGCTTCAATCTCACTTAATTTAACCGGGTAGCTTAAAGGATCCCCAGAGATTGTTACCGGATCAGCCCCCTGCCAATTTTCCACATCTGTGACAAATAAGGGTGCGTGGGTGACCCAGCCCATTTGTGACATGGGATCGCCGCCATCTGCGGATCCAAGGACAACATAAACGCGACCGTTATAGGACGAACTCAGAAGACCGTCTTTTACACTCACTTGAAAGGATATATCTGCGGCTTGCGCATTTACCGCAAAGCATAAACCGACAAATACCAGTGAAACTATTTTTGCCATTTTGAGCATATTGATCTCCCTATTTGTATAATATGGATAACAAACTAAGCATATTGGTAGAGCCAAGCTCCATACACTTTTTATTTTTTAATAAGCGTTCCCGCGCCATGTTCGGTGAATAGCTCAAGTAGCAGTGCATGTTCCACGCGGCCATCAATAATCACAGAAGCGCCCACATCATCATGAATGGCGCGAATGCAGGTTTCCACTTTCGGGATCATGCCACCTTCAATAGTGCCGTCAGCAATTAATGCCTGCGCTTTTAATTCGTCCATATCCGCGATCAGGTTTTTGTTCTTATCCAGCACGCCAACAACATCGGTAAGAAGCAGAAGTCGTTCTGCATCAAGGGCACCCGCTATTGTTCCAGCCATGGTATCGGCGTTGATGTTATAGGTTTCGCCATTTTCACCAAGTCCAATGGGCGCAATCACCGGGATCACATCGGACTGCTCAAATGTACGTAGAAAATCTGCGTTCACCTGCTTGGGATGACCCACAAAGCCAAGATCAAGGATTTGCTCAATATGACTATCCGGGTCTTTTTTGGTGCGGCGAAGTGGTTCCGCAATTACGAGGCCGCTGTCTTTTCCTGAGAGCCCAACGGCTTTACCTCCAATTTTATTTATCGAACCGACGATGGATTTATTGATACTCCCGGAAAGAACCATTTCAACCACTTCGATGGTTGCTTTGTCCGTGACCCTCAGACCGTCAACAAACGAACTTTCAATCTGCAGGCGTTCTAGCATATTACCAATCTGTGGCCCGCCGCCATGAACCACAATCGGGTTCATTCCCACCTGTTTCATCAGGACAATATCACGGGCGAAATCTTCGGAAAGCGCCTCATCAACCATGGCATGACCACCATATTTGATGACAAAAGTTTTACCCGCATGGCGGCGCATATAGGGAAGCGCTTCCGTTAATGTACGTGTTTTTTCAAGTAAGGTGTCTTTGTCGATTTTTGTTGTCATTATACGGTCCTACACCATGTCGGCGATCGTAGCGCGAAGTTCGTCAAGACCATAACCCTTCATGGAACTGGTAATCAACACTTTTGGATGGGCGGCAACATTTTTTGAGATGGCCTTCTCTGTTTTGACAATCAACTTTTCCTGCTCAGCCAGTTTTACCTTATCAGACTTGGTCAGCACAATCTGATAAGAGACTGCTGTTTCATCAAGCATGGACATGAGTTCCCGGTCACTGTCCTTAAGACCGTGACGACCATCCACCAGCACAAAAACACGGCGGAGGTTGGGTCGGCCGCGCAGGTAATCCCGCATCAGCTTCACCCATTCTTTCACCAGCTTCTTGGATACTTTAGCGTAGCCATAGCCTGGAAGATCCACCACATAGAGACCGCTATCTTTACGGTCCCCAAGAAAGAAGAAATTAAGTTGCTGGGTCCGTCCCGGTGTATTGGAAGTGCGTGCCAGACCATTGCGGCCAGTCAGCGCGTTAAGTAGACTTGATTTTCCCACATTGGAACGGCCAGCAAAGGCAACTTCCACCGCGTCAGGCGCCGGAAGCTGCGAAAGCGACGCAGCCCCTAATAGAAACTCGCATTTCTCACGAAAAAGCAGGCGCCCCTTTTCAAGGAATTCCGCCTGCTCATCTGGTGTCATATTACCTTGCACTTAGGTTTCCTCTAATGCAGCCACTCTACGCATGATCACCCATTGCTGTGCGATGGTCAGGATGTTGTTCCATGTCCAGTAAATCACGAGCCCTACGGAGAAGCCTGCCAGGATAAAGGTGAAAATGATCGGCATAAAAGCAAAGACCTTTTGCTGTACAGGATCAGTCGGTGGAGGGTTGAGTTTTTGCTGAAACCACATGGTAAAGCCCATAAATACTGGCAGAATTCCGATGGCAAGGAACCCCGTCGGCTCCCAAGGAATAAGTCCAAACAGGTTGGTTACCAATAGTGGATCCGGAGCGCTTAAGTCTTTAATCCAGCCAAAAAACGGCGCGTGGCGCATATCAATGGTCACATAAAGCACTTTATAGAGTGAGAAAAAGATCGGAATTTGTATCAGGATCGGCAGACAACTGGCCAAAGGATTTACATTTTCCTTCTTATACATGGCCATGGTTTCCTGCTGCATTTTCGCTCTGTCATCGCCGTATCGCTCTTTAAGCTCCTGCATTTTCGGCGCAAGCTTTTTCATGCGCGCCATGCTTTCATATTGTTTATTGGCCATTGGGAACAGCACTGCTTTAATCACCACCGTAAGCAGCAGGATCGAAATACCGAAGTTACCAACGAACCCGTAAAAGAAGTTAAGCCCCCAATAAATCGGAATGGTAATAAAATAGAACCAGCCCCAGTCAATGGCATAGTCCAGCATCCGAACGCCTTCAATTTCGGTATAATGTTCCAGCAGTTCCACTTCCTTGGCACCAGCAAAGAAACGCGCAGTCTTCTGCGCACTGGCACCTGGTGCAATTTGGATGCCATTGGTGGCGAAATTTACATGGAATTGCTCGCCACCATTTTCTGTTGTCCTGAGCACATTGGTCGCAAAATCTTCATTTTGATCGGGAATTACTGCAACCAACCACTCTTTGGTGGTGATGCCGGCCCAGCCTCCTTCAGATACTTCATCGCGGGGATATTCATCATCTTCCAGATCCTCGAAAGAAATTTCCTCTTTGCCGTCGGTGCCAACACGAACAGGCCCTTCGTGAAGGATGAATAGTGGTGGTTCGTCCGTACGGCCGGAGCGATACACCCGACCATAAGTCGCCGCACCAACCGTCGCATCACTGTTGTTCTGGATTTGCTGTGTGACCGTAAACATATAGTCGCTGTCAAGCGCAATCGTACGGGTAAATACGAGTCCCTCGCCGTTGTCCCAGGTAAAGACGACACTGTCATTGGCACCAAGCCTCGATTTATTTGCTGTCCACACACTATCAACATTTGGCATTTGCGCGCTACTGATCCAACCAAATTCGCCAAAGTAGCCATCCGCCGAGCTTTGAGGGTTAAGTAGTGTTACGATTGGTGATGTTTGGTCAACGGTTTCATGATAGTCCTTTAATGAAAGATCATCAAAACGCAGACCTTGAAGACTTATACTTCCCGTGAGGCGCTCTGTTTCTATCGTCACGTTCGAACGGCTGCTGATCACGTCATCTCGTACTGCAGAAAAATCATTGATCACGGGCGCCGCCATACCTGGAATTGTACCGCCGGTGTCGGAAGAACCTGCTGCGCTGTTTGGCACACCTGCCTCACCACCACTTGAGGTCACATCAACCTGTTCAGTTGCGGCTGGATCCTGGGGTGGTGGGGGCGTAACACCAAAGAAATACTCCCATCCGATCAGGATGCCTATGGTCAGCACAATCGCCAAAATAAAATTACGGTTTTCTTCCATTTAACTATCTCTAATTTTTGCTGCTTAACTCAGCATGACAATTACAATCTTTTGATCCATTTTTTGGTGGCACTGGATCGTAGCCACTGTCACCCCAGGGATGACATCGCAGTAGTCGTTTGGCACCAAGCCAGGTTCCCTTAAACGGACCATGTATTTCAATGGCTTCCATGGTGTAAGAAGAGCAGGTCGGCAGGTACCTGCACTTCGGCCCCAGCAGCGGCGAAATGACATACTTATAGACAGTGATCATGCCTTTCAAGACATAAGAGAGCACCGCGCTTAAATATTTAAAGAGTGAGCTAAAAATCAATTATTATGGCTCCCGCTTTTCCCTGCAGCTTTATGTAGTCTTTTTAAAGCCCATTTCAAGTCACGAATCAATTCTTTAAATTTGATCTCGGCGATTTGTTGGCGGGCGATCAAGACATAATCATGATTTTTAACGGCCGAAACTCCCATCACCTGTTTAGCAGCTTCACGAAGTCTACGCTTTGCATGGTTACGCTTTACAGCATTACCAACCTTTTTGCTGGCGGTATAGCCTACACGGACAGTGCTAGAATCATCAATCGTGTTTTCACAAGTCTGGACAATCATTGCTGGAGTTATCCACTTTTTGTTGGCAGCCGCAATCCGAAGAAAATCACTTCTTTTCTTAAGCGTATCTATCGTTAGTCCTTTATTTTCAATAACTTGCGTCATTATCATTGATCCACAAAAAAACCGGTCGCTTTGATCAAGGACCGGCTTTCAAAATCGTGTGTTCACGGCTATCAGTGCATTATGCTGACAGGCGCTTACGTCCTTTCGCACGGCGGGCAGCAAGAACACGTCTTCCACCAACTGTCGCAGAGCGCGAACGGAAGCCATGGCGGCGTTTACGAACCAGAACACTTGGTTGATATGTACGTTTCACTGGACTTCTCCAACTGCCATAAAGGCGATTAATAAAAATTCCTACAGACGATTTTGTCTGAATTAGCTTATGAAGTGCGGTGTATAATGGGTATGATACTATAAGTCAATGCCCGATAACCCATATTTTACAGAAAATTACTGGGAAATTTGTTACTGGCCGATCACTTGGCTTCACGCTTCCGTGAAATGATTTTATTTCTTTTCTTTCCTATAGTTCCATATGTTTATTTCGGGTAAGCTGCACTAAAAATAACAAGAAAGAAAACGATAAATGGACATCAAGCGTTTAATACCCATTGCCGTAATTGGGATCGGTCTTCTGGCCGCGCTCGCTTTTGATGTCCATAAACTGCTCACATTCGAAGTCATCGGCGAAAATTATGCTGAGCTTAAGGGCTACATCGAAAATCAGTTTACGCTCAGTCTTCTTCTCTTTGCACTGGTTTATATTGCCAGTGTCGCCTTTTCCATTCCTGGCGCTTCCATACTTTCACTTCTATATGGTGCGCTACTTGGAACCATACTTGCAGGATCGCTTATTGTCTTGTCCGCCACCATTGGAGCCACCCTGATTTTTCTGGCGGCGCGCTACGCGTTTCACGATGCCTTAAAGGAGCGCGCAGGACCATGGCTTTCCAAAATGCAGAATGGCTTTAATGAAAATGCGGTGAGTTACATGCTATTTTTGCGCCTTGTTCCTGCTTTTCCATTTTTCGTGGTGAATTTGGTGCCAGCATTTTTAGGAATAAGTCTTAAGGTTTATTTTTTCACTACACTGGTGGGTATTATCCCCGGTACGTTCGTTTATGTCAGCATCGGAAGCGGCATCGGTTTCGTGCTTGAGCAGGGACGTACACCGGATTTATCCGTGCTTTCTTCGCCGCAGGTTTTGCTGCCACTCGCTGCCCTGGGCTTACTCGCGCTGATTCCGATCCTCTATAAGAAAATAAAAGGCAACAAACCGGCATGAGTGAAATCGTTAAAGCAGATATCTGTGTCATTGGTGCCGGAAGCGGCGGATTAAGTGTCGCTGCGGGCGCAAGTCAGCTGGGCCGTAAAACGGTCCTTGTTGAAGGCGGTAAAATGGGTGGTGACTGCTTGAATTATGGCTGCGTTCCGTCAAAATCACTCCTTGCCGCGGCAAACGCAGCAGAACACATTAGAAAACCCATTGATGTTGGCATATCCCCAAACATACCTGAAATTGATTATGCAGCCGTTCAAAATCATGTACAGGACGTAATTGCCGGAATCGCACCTCACGATTCCGTTGAACGCTTCGAAGGGTTGGGGGTTCACGTTATTCAAGAATACGGAACTTTTGAAGACAGAAACACCTTGCGAGCAGGCAACCACATAGTGAAAGCGAAGAGATTTGTGATTGCTACAGGTTCTTCACCGGCCGTACCACCCATTGCGGGCCTTGAAGATGTTCCTTACCTAACCAACGAAACAGTTTTCAATTTAACAGAAGCCCCGGAGCATCTGATCATCATAGGTGGCGGGCCGATCGGCTTTGAAATGGCCCAGGCCCATAGAAGGCTTGGCTGCAACGTAACGGTTGTGGCTCTTAAATTTATGGAAAATGATGATCCGGAACTGGTTGAAATTTTGCTTGCCCAATTAAAGTCTGAAGGCATCAATATGAGGGAAAATGTCAGTATTCAAAACATCTCTCAGGAGGGACGCAGCATCGAAGTGGATCTCGGCAGTGAAGCCATCAGCGGCTCGCATTTGTTGGTTGCAACAGGACGCCAACCCAATATTGGTAGACTTTCGCTCGACAAAGCAAACGTCCAACATTCGCCAGCCGGTGTAAAAGTGGGTGCAAATTTACGTACCAGTAACAAAGCCATTTACGCCATCGGCGACGTTACTGGCGGGCTGGGCTTTACACACAAAGCGGGCTATGATGCCGGCATCATCATCCGACGCATTGTTTTCGGAATGTTTTGGGCCAAAGCGGACTATAAAGCGATGCCCCATGCAACTTACACCGAACCTGCGCTGGCTAGTGTTGGCCTTAGTGAAGCGAAAGCAAAAGAAAAACATGGGGATATCAAAGTTCTGCGCTGGGAGTATGCAGAAAATGATCGTGCACGGGCAACACGTGCCACAACAGGTCTGGTCAAAGTCATCACGACAAAAAAAGGCCATATTCTCGGCGCATCTATAGTGGGTAAGTCAGCGGACGAGCTCCTAGCAACCTGGACGCTGGCGATCAACGAAGGACTAAAGATAGGGGCGATGGCCAATGTGATCAGCCCTTATCCAACATTGGGTGAAATTAACAAAAGAGCTGCATCAAGTTTCTATACGGATGCGCTCTTTGGTGATAAAACGCGAAGACTGGTAAAATTCCTGTCAAAGCTTGGATAATAATATGCTGGGGAACATAAAATTTCTGTCGATAAAAGAGAGCCTCTCTGCGAGGCTGCTTCTGTTCACATTTTGCTTTGTCCTCATTGCTGAAGTTGTCATTTATGTACCCTCCATCGCCAATTTTAGGGAAAACTGGATTAATCAGAAACTGGCCGAAGCCAACATCGCCATCCTGGTGATTGAAGCTGCTCCTGATTTTATGGTGAGTCGATTGCTCGCTGATGAGCTTCTAACATCAACAGAAAATTATTCCATCGTACGCACATTTGAAGGTGCCGAAGATTTCCCACAAGCCCTCATGGCGGCCGATCCGTTCGAAGTATCAGAATATTTCGATATGAGGAACTTGTCCTGGTTCCAATCGGTTCGGGACGCACTTGATACACTCGTGAATATGAACCGCACAGGATATTTGATTGAAGCCAGAGGCACATCTATGGGCGACGAGCCGGGAGAAATTATCATCGTATTTGATGAAGCGCTACTTTGTGCGGACATGCTCACTTATTCGCTCAACATCGTTATTCTTTCGATCATTATTTCGATCCTCGTGGCCGCACTTTTATATTACAGCTTATCCAACTTGTTGGTTCGTCCCGTAAAAAACATCACTGACAATATGATTGCTTTTCGTCATGCACCCGAAGATATGACCAGACAGTTTGAGCCAGAAGACCGCGAAGACGAGATTGGCGTGGTGATGCGCGAACTTGCCAAGATGCAGGATGATGTACGAAAGGCGCTCAATCAAAAAGACCATTTGGCCAAGCTGGGTGGTGCCATCAGCAACATCAATCATGACTTACGCAATATGCTCTCCAGCGCGCAGTTGGTTTCGGACCACCTGAGCACCATTGATAACCCTGTTGTGCAGCAACTCGCGCCAAGGTTCGTGAAGGCGATCGACCGGGCCATCAGACTGTGTGAGCATACACTTGAATATGGCGGTAGCCAGGCCGAAGAACTTCACGTTCGAACATTCAATCTTCACAATTTGGTGGATGACGTCACCACATCACTTGGACTTTTTGACCAAAGTCAGATCACTCTTCACAATAAGGTGGATAAGGACCAAAAACTCACCGGGGACAATGACCAGATCTTCCGCGTGCTGATGAATATTTGCCGCAATGCAGTTCAGGCAATCGGCGAAAGCGGTAATATCATAGTAAAAAGCGAGCAAAGCAACGATCGGATCACAATCGACATTACCGATGATGCCCTTGGTATTCCAGAAAAGATCAAAGAAAACCTGTTCCAGCCATTTAAGACCGGAAGCCGTGGCGGTACAGGGCTTGGGCTTGCTATTTCGAAAGAAATTATAACCGCCCATGGTGGCACGCTTGATCTTCTTGAAAGCAGCCCCAAAGGCAGTACCTTCAGGATCATTTTACCGATCCATCATTAAAATTAACTATCAGGGTTCATTTTCGAAGAATGATCGGTTGGATGTGGTGTTGCTGTTAGCACCGTTACGCCCTTCGGTGCTATAAATCGGTGCCAAAGGCCTTTTGGCACCACCGTGACCATACCGCCTTTAAGGTCCAGCACTTGGTCGCCATCATCTGTGCGGATCACCAACTCCGTCTCCCCTTTTAAGATATGCACCAGCTCATCCCCACCTGTATGACGTTCCCATGGGCTTTCACCACTGAAACTTCCAGTAAAAACGCCGCCGGTATCAAACGGTGCCAGCGTGGCAAAGGCCGCATCCGATTGTTCTTCCGGCGTATGCGCCGTCCGCCCTTCAAGGGGAGTTAGTTTTGAAAGTTCTTCTTCAATATTGGCGACATTTATCGTGGTCATTGCGCAACAAACCCTTCTCTTCTATGATCCGCGCCACCCTCAAGGGACCGGGTCCCGTCATCATTATAGCGAAGGCGAATGCCGTGAAGGCCACTCATTAAAGTCACAGCATTTACTTCGTGACCCAGTGCCTGTAGCGGTTCAATCAACGCTTCCGCTTCCGTGCCTTCTTCCACCAGTGCCGGACCATTACGACTGATCACATGGGGCGCACTGATAGCTGACTGCATATCCATGTCCCAATCAAGGACATTTATCACTGTCTGGGTGACATAATTGATAATGCTTGATCCCCCCGGGGAACCAATAATCAGAACTGGACGGTTTTCAGGGTCAAACACAATGGTTGGCGTTTGTGAACTCATAGGCCGTTTCCCACCCTGAACACGGTTCGCAACCAATTTTCCTTCATCGTCCCTGGGGATTAGTGAAAAATCGGTAAGTTCATTATTAAGCATAAAGCCCTCAACCATAAGGCGGCTGCCAAACATACTTTCCACGGTTGCCGTCATGGAAACTACATTGCCCCACCCATCAGTGATGCTGAAATGGGTGGTGGATGGAATATCGAGCACAAGCCCTTCACCATTATCAAGGGCAATTTCTGATGGCGGGTTTCCGTACGGCGCACGTCCCATGGACGTGCCGGGATTAATCAACTTCGCCCGTTCGTCCAGATAGTCCGGATCAATCATGCCTTTTATCGGCACATGTATGAAATCCGTATCGCCCGTATATTGATTGCGGTCGGCATAAGCAAGGCTTTCGGCCTCGAGTATAATATTGTAGGCTTCGGCCGAATGGGGCGTCATTTGATCAATGCCAAATTCATCGATCATACCGAGCGTCGCGATCATGGTGTGACCACCGGACGAGGGCGGCGGGATGGAACAGACTTTATAAATCCGGTAATCGCCGCAGATCACATCCCGCTCCTTTGCACGATAAGTAGCCAAATCCTGCACTTCCATAAGTCCCGGATTATTGGGCGCGTTTTTGATTGTCTCAACAATTTTTTCGGCGATCTCACCAGTGTAAAAAGCGGAAATGCCTTCGTTCGCAATGCGTCTAAGTACTTCTGCTTGTTTAGGATTTTTAAGAAGGTGCCCTGCCTTTAACGGGTCCCCATTCTCATCATAAAAATAAGCCCGCGATTCCGGTACCAGCATCAGCTTGGTATCAATGGTGATATAATGCTCAAGTCGTGGGGAAACGGTGAAGCCTTCTTCCGCAAGCCTGATCGCCGGCTCAAACACCTCCTCCCAAGGGAGAACGCCATGTCGATCATGTGCCATTTTAAGGGCCGCCAGCGCCCCCGGCACCCCAACTGAAAGGCCGCCAAAAACCGCATCAAGCTTCACATATCCCGGAACATCAGTCACAGATTTGAATAGATCCGGCGTCGCTGCTATTGGTGCCGATTCACGACCATCATAGAAATTCATCTGCTCGGTGGTTGGATCAAAATGAAGCAGGAACGCACCACCACCAATGCCAGAGGACTGCGGCTCAACCAAACTAAGTACCGTTTCCACGGCTATAGCCGCATCAACAGCGCTGCCACCACGCATGAGGATCTCAAGCCCTGCCTTCGCCGCATAAGGATTTGCCGCCACCACCATTTGGTTCTCATAAGAAGATGCGCTCGGCGCAACCGCATCCTGCATCGATGCAAGTGTAAGGCCTGCGGGTCGGGGCGGGATTAACCTGTTGGTGCGACTAAGAAGAACATCGGTAAATCGACGTTCATTAAAGGCATCATCGCGGTCTTTAAGCTTGAATGCAAGATCCCGAAGCCGGGACGCAACATCATTAAGCCTTGAAATTTCAATTTCGACGCCGCGCCAATGACGTGCACTGTCTTCATCGGACGATGCTTCAAATACATCCAGCGCTTTTGACATATTTTCCGCGTGAAGCGGCAAGTCCCTTTCAATCTCATCCAGGATCACCCGGGCATCAATAGGGCTGATCGTCGGGCCATCAAAGGGGGGAGTTGAGGGACTCGGGCGATCATTTTCCACCGATGTCTGGTGGGTACTTGTGGCTTCAACGCTTTGATGCTGTTCAAGCTCTTGCCAAAGGGTGTCTGCCCGCATGGCCGGCCAATCCTCGGAACTGCTGTTGCTGCAAGCCGCAATGACAGTTAGCGAGGCAATTGCCACGCCAGCCTTTAACACATTGATATAATTAAATTTATTTGCCATCTGACCGCACTTTACTCTTTCTATTTTGCAAAAGACAGTTTCACTTTAAAACATGTCATTTCTGGGAACAAGCACAAGCAAGAGGCATATTTCAAAAAAAAGTCATATATTTATCAAATGAGGCTTGCATTCGAAGGCTGATATGAGTAGGTTGCCTCTCACATTTTGAATGAATAGCGCTTGTAGCTCAGCTGGATAGAGTACTTGACTACGAATCAAGGGGTCGGGAGTTCGAATCTTCCCAAGCGCGCCATTCAACCAAAAAAAGCCCGGTGATCAGTCGCCGGGCTTTTTTGTTTACAGACACGATCCTTGTCCCTAATCTTTTCATATTATGACAAACTCTCTCCACGGCAGCTGCCATTGCGGCAATATTGAACTGGATCTGAAGACCGATAAGAATGTGTCTGAATTTTCACCGCGAACATGCGCCTGTTCATTTTGCAAGCGACATGGTGGTCTTTACATTTCGGACCCCGAAGGTTCGGTTGAAATCAGGCTTAAAAATAATAACGACGTAAACTTCTATCAGTTCGGCCACAAAACAGCGGATTTTCTGATTTGCAAGAAATGCGGCGTGTTTGTTTGCGCCACTTGTGATATCGACAATATGAAATATGCGGTGATTAATATCAAGACCATGATTGATTACGACTTTCCGCCTTTAGGGGCGTCAAATGATTATGACGCTGAAAATACTGGTTCAAGACTAGAACGACGCGCGAAGAACTGGACCCCGCGCGTCGTCATAAATGAAATCTAATTTATAGTTCCCAAGGAGCAGGTATCCGCCGTGTTAAATGCTGTGATGGAGGAAACTAAGTTCGCCGCATTGGGGGAACAACGGACTACAACCGCTTCCTCCATCTTCCGACAGTTTGCCGCCGGTTATTTCTTACGTAACATCCAGAGAGAAATCATGATAAACATCAAAATTATGCCCCACATTACAAAGTCCACTAACGAGTAGCTTGTCATTCTGCAGCTGACCTTTTCAAGGCTTCCAACTGCGCCAGAATTTCATCTGGCAAGCAGTCAACGGCTGGCAATATGTCAGGACGATTTCCACTTAGCAAAACTGATGGACAATGGTTTTCATACCCCCCCAAGTTAGGTTTATGAATACGATATCCTATCAAATCTTGGATTTCTTTCGAAAACGTTGACGCTACTTCTTCAGGATAGGCAAGAAATTGATTCTCATATTGCTTGAGCCATCCTAGTGAATAACTCATAATTATTCCGGTCCTCCCACTTTTGGAAATATTTGCACCCCCTGCATGCGTAAGAGAACCAAGAAACAATAATGCAGATCCTCGAGGCATTTCCGCAACAATAGCATCTGTTTCATCCATATCTCGGGTGAGGGCGTTGTAATGACTACGCGGCCAAATTCGCGTCGCACCATTCTCTTCAGTAAAATCGTCAATAGCCCACATTACGTTAACTAAATACTCGCAATCCTTATGGCAGGACCACATTTCGTCATCCCTATGCGGCGGTTGCATGGCAGATCCTGGATGTATTCTGACGGCTTGGCTAAGATTCAATTGCCACCAATCGCAGTTGGGACCTAAGATTGCGTCTATGAGCGAAGTTATCTCAGGCTTTAGAACTAAATCTTGTGTAGAAGGTGCCTTACTTAGTAGCGAGCCAAACCGAGTGGTTTTCCAACCATAAAAGTCGCCCTGGCATTTGGGTGTTTCTTTGAACCAACAGTCTAATTCGCTTGAAATTTGATCCGTCAGTCTTTTGCCCAAAACATTTTCTATGATTACATATCCCTTAGCCCTCAACTCATCAAGCGCGTTACTAGTCATTGCTTGCCTCCAAAGTTGGTAAATCTTCAAATTCAATATTTCCCGCCGCGTAGCACTCAATACACATCATGAGACATTTTTGCTGCTCATAATTCAAATCAGTCATGGCATATTCAATGCGTACCATCATTGTTTTAAAGTCAATTGCTGTAATCGCCTTATCACATTCATTTACAATTTCTTCTGAGGTTGACGCACGAGTTTTTGACATGCTAACTCTCCTTAAGCAACCAGTAGATTTGATGGTAAAATTTTCAGTGTGGGAAATCGCAATGAGGCATTATTCCTAACCGCATGCAACCCCGCTCGCGTTACCTTGACCTCGAAAGCGCATATTGATTGCCCATTATCCTTTTGAGGCAACCCAAGCGGCCTTATCTCCCAGCCGCATCCTATACAATGTGGGATTAAAGCAGTTCCTATCACAAATGTAAGCTTTTCCCATCCGTAAAGAAGGGCGCATTCCATTACTCCACACATGATTTCCGTAAGAGCTCTTATGCGGTCGGCTCGCTTTGTGTAGTCTGGATTATAACAATATCTGGAGATTTCCCACACTTCATTACCTCTGGGTACGCCATCAACACAGAGCTCGGAAAAAAGCTCTGACATTAGATGTGGATTTATAGTTGGATTTAACCTTAGTGAACTCCTGATATCGCCCTTATTATCGTCGACAACGATCAAATAAATCGTGTCGTTTGTATCAAATGCGTCTCGTTCTTCGCCATTTGGGGCAACCAAATTCCAATCCAGCCGATCAATAAATACACTTTTTCTGTCCTGGAACATTTTGCTAAGCAATTCGCCATACAAATGTTTATTGTCATTGGAAATTAAATGTATCATGCCGATCCTATGAGTAGTTTCTACTAGCATTCGGAGAAGCGTAAGATAATTTGTGAATGTGTAAAATCCCCCGTTCAAGTGAAGGCTTTCGCCCTATACTTGCAGTGGATCTATCTTGCTATTCAGGATTGTATTATTATCACATTTTCATTTGAAAGAGCTTGGTCGTTTGCTGAGTTGCTCACTTGCAAATCTTGAAACCCAACCTCACCTTTGAACAAGGCTTTAGCAACGGCCTGCGATCTAGTATGCACGTTTAATTTCAGCATGAGATTTTTAACATGTGTACTTACAGTATTTTCACTGGTCCCAAGGATCTGGCTGGTTTCCCAGTTGGTTTTCCCGTTAGCAATCTCCTGAAGTACGGCCCTTTCCTTTTCGGTCAGTGTTTTTAGAAATAGTTCGCTGCGCTTTACTTTCAGCGAAAGTGCAGACTCGTACAAATACATCGACATAAGTTCCAAGCTAAGTATCGCGTCTTCATTCAGTTCCCCTTTTTCAAATACTACGGAAACAGACGCTGGATAACCGATAGAAGAATGTATAGGAAAAGTTATACCTTCAGAGATGCCTACCTCACTTGCTTCGTTAAGTATATTTCCTTGCTCAAACGTAAGCAGCGCCCGCCAACTTTCGTCGGACCATTTAAATGAAGTGAGCAATTTTTCTGCACTCTTCAATACCGGATCAATTTTATAATAATGTTGTTCGCTATGCCACTCTGCCCAGGACATTGGATAGTTTGTTAAGAGTATGGCATGAGGGGGTGGATTTAATGGATCAACGCTTGAAGCGCAGACAAAATGCTTGCATCCCATAGGCTTTATTTTTTTCCAAAAAAGCTCTGCAAGAGCATGCAATGAAGCAGCCCCCCTTGTTTCTTCCACAAACGACTTTGCACTACGCCAATATTCGATTTCATCCATAGCTTAGGATACATAATAACTGCAGTTAAATCAAATCTCTGGTTCATAGATAGCAACACACACCAAGGCTGAAGTAGCCCAGACTGATTGGCATCAGGTACTGAGGGATTATACCTGCATTTTCTCAATGTCTCTCTTCAATGCCGCTAGCTCATCACTCATATCGGCGTCAACATGGAAGCCTTTACATTTCCGACCCCGGAGGTTCGGTTGAAATCAGACTTAAAAATAAAGCTAAAAATACGGGCTCAAGACTATAACGACGCGCAAAGAACTGGTCTCCGCGCGTCGTCATAAATGAAATCTAACCTATTGCTCCCACGGGGCTGGTATCGTTCCTCTCGGTACATATTTACGAAGATTTCTTTCTTCCACTTCGGCGCCGTAAACATTGCCCTCGTCATCAGCTGTTACCCCTTCGGCGCGGCTGAACGCGATCCCTTTGTCGGGGTCTGGAATAAAGGCTGTTACCCATCCTGTGATGGCGCTACCGATACGAATACCACGGTCAAAGCCCGGGTTACGGGTTCCACCAGAGTTACTTTCACTATCAGCAACATAAAGAATATCATTGGCATCAATATAAACACCGCTTGGACGGCCAAACTGACGCCAGGTCATTAGAAACTCACCATCCTGGCTGAAAATCTGTACCCGGTCGTTATAACGGTCGGCCACAAACAGACGACCCTGACTATCCATAGCGAGGCCATGTGGTTCATTCATTTCACCAAATTCAGCACCCAAACCGCCGAATTCCATAATGTACTCACCCTCGGAATTAAACTTCACAACACGGTTATTGGGGCCTGGTCCACCTCTTCTTTGATGACCATCGGCGACAAAAATATCACCATTTGGGGCCACCAGTACATCACATGGCATATCAAAATGATCTTTTCCTGAACCTGGCTTACCGGGCTGGCCTAGGGACATTAGAAGCTCGCCGTCCGGGCTAAATTTATGAACCTGGTGCCCGACACCCGCTTCTTCATCACCACGACCATCCGCGATCCACACGTTGCCGTCATGATCCACATGAATACCATGCGGCCATACGATCAGACCACGGCCAAACATTTTAAGGATATTACCGTCCTTATCCAGTTGCATGATCATGTCCCGGTCCGGTGTATCCAGACAGCTTCCATTGGCACCGCATCTCTCCGCAGCCCAGATTGTGCCATCACCACCATAATAAACGGTGCTGGTTGATCCCCACTGATTTCCATTGGGAAGTGGGGCCCAAACCCCTTCTATTTCCTCATACGGATTGTCTTGCGCATTGGCGGCACCTGTAAGGGTCAGTGCTGCAACACCGGCAAGCAATGTTGCTTTTGTAATTTTTTTAATAATTTTCATTATTTATCTCCCATATATTGCAACATAACAAGATAAAGAACTCACCGCCAAATCACAATTAAAAAAGGCCCGAACAAATATGTCAGGCCTCTTAAAACTACAATTTTATGAATTCCTAGCGTCTTGGACGCGAGCCACGTGGTATATATTTTTTAAGAGCCCCTACTTCAACTTCTGCGCCATAAATATTACCTTCATCGTCTGCGGTTACACCTTCTGCCACGTTGAAACGCGTGCTCTTATCCGGATCACGAATGAAAGCATGTACCCATCCGGTCTTGGCGCTACCGATACGAATCCCACGGTCAAAACCCGGGTTACGGGTGCCGCCGGAATTACTTTCACTATCGGCTACATACAGGATATCATTATCATCAATGTAAACGCCACTGGGACGCCCAAACTGACGCCATGACATTAGGAATTCTCCGTCCTGAGTGAAGATTTGCACCCGGTCATTGTAACGGTCGGCGACAAACAGGCGACCCTGACTGTCCATAGCCAGGCCGTGTGGCTCATAAAGCTCACCGAATTCAGCGCCAGCGCCGCCAAACTCCATAATATATTCGCCGTCACTGTTATATTTTACGATGCGATTGTTTGGTCCAGCACGACCACTACCAGAATGGCCATCGGCAACAAAAATATCCCCATTTGGCGCAACAAGCACATCACATGGCTGGTTAAAGGTATAATTGTCCTTACCCGCCACGCCGGCCTGACCCAAAGACATCAGAAGTTCCCCGTCCGGGCTAAATTTATGAACCTGGTGACCAACACCTCGTTCTTCGTCACCGCGACCATCGGCAATCCACACATTGCCGTCATGATCCACATGAATGCCGTGCGGCCAGACAAACATGCCTTTTCCAAACATTTTTAGGATATTACCGTCTTTATCCAACTGCATAACCGGGTCAATTTCAGGAGTATCCTGGCAGTTGCCGTTTCCACCACAGCGCTCTGCGGCCCAGATGGTACCATCACCACCATAATACACGGTACTGGTGGATCCCCAAACGCGACCATCAGGAAGTGGTGCCCAAACACCGGGTATTTCTTCATACGGATTTTCCTGTGCTTGCGCTCCACAGATCAGTGCTGTCGTCGCGGCCCCTGCAAGCAAGGTCAGCTTTATTAGTTTATTCATTATTTTCTCCCAATTTAAATGCCTATCCACGATAGGCGGCCCTGCCTAAATGTCAATATTATAAGATTCACAGTGCATGCTGCAATTCACCATGAGTTGTGTTATGGTTAATTTAGGGGCAACTTATAAAAAACAGGCATAATAATGAAAGCTATACTCTACACATCACTTTTTTGTTTGATAACTTCACCGCTGTACGCTGATGAGATTGTTGAGATCACAGAAAGAAACTTAAACGATCCAAATGCCAGTGAAAATACCATCCGCTTTATGTTTGCGGACGGTTTGATGAAAATGTCTGGTCAGGATGACACAGATATGATCTTTAACAGTGAAAATAAAGTCATCACTGTGATATCCCATAGTGACAAGTCTTACATGACCTTTGATCAGGATACAGTGTCAAATGTTCAATCCGACATCCAGGCCGCCATGGAACAGGCGTTAGCGCAAGTGCCACCAGAACAAAGAGCGATGGTGGAGCGGATGATGCAAGGGAATATGGGCGGATTAGGGGGTATGGGAGGACCATCACCGATTGAGGTTGAAATGCCGAAAATAGAGATCCGTGAAACATCACGCACAGATACCATCAATGGATACGATTGCACCTACTTTGAAAGTTATGAGGACAATCAAAAAGAGGGTGATCACTGCGTGGCCACATGGTCCGAGCTTGGCGTAAGCGATAATATTCAACATTCCTTTAACGCTATGGCAGAAATGATGGAAGGTTTCCTTGAGCAACTTGGAAGCATGACCGGAGGAGAAGTTGATAGCAATGTCCTGGCTTATTTGAAGGACATGGAAGGCTACCCGGTTCTGAGCAGACAATATTCAAATGGTCAGGCAGAGAGCGAATCTATTCTTTCCTCCATCGTTGAACAGGATCTGGACGAAAGTGAATTTTCGCCGCCGGAAGGCTATTCACAGCAATCAATGGGGTTAAATTAATCAACTGGCAAGTTTCAGGTTTTCATTATAACGACGCGAGAGACGAAGTTCTGTTCCATCTTTTAAATATAGAGTTTTATCGCCGCTCATCGCCGGTTTAATACTGTCAATAAAGTCACGGCGGACAATGGTAGAGCGATGTATACGTGCGAAATCCTGTGTGCCGAGCCGGAGCCCGATCTCTTTCATTGTGGCACGAAGCATGTAGGTTTCCTGACCAACATGCAGCTCCACGTAATTGCCAGCTGCCTCAACCCAATCGACACTGCTTGGTTCAATAAATTTAAACATACCAGATTTACTGACCATAATGCGTTCTTCTTCGGAACTCTCGATTTGCGCCTCTCCGCGGCGTAGCCGCAGAATTTCCCGATAAGCGTAAATTACGATAAGAATACTAATGTATGCCACTAGATCCTTACGATATTCATAAAGGATCGTGAAATTGAGATCCGTCATCGAATATACTTCATCCATGGTGGCAAATATTAGTTTACGGATCGCCACGAACCCTGCCACATGCACAATTGAAAAAACCACACTCAATGGGATGTGCACCAGCAGTCTGTTTACCCAGTTTTTGCTGGCAATGGGAAATCTTTCATCAAACATGATGATGAAAGGCACCAGCAGAAATACCATATAGGTGCTGGAAAATTCCCAGACAAATGGCTTCCATGCTTCAACCGGGGTGCCCCGATTGTTATATTCCATAATTAGTGATGTTGAGCGGACTATTGCCTCCAGTGTCACCCAGGCAAATACGATGGATAACATCTTCCAGTGGCGCTTTATCGTTTGCAGCATTATAAAAACGTTCCGTTTATCACAATTTCCCTACCGCTTATCACAATCGCCCTTCCGATTGTCACAAATACTGGCCCGCTATCCCACTCTTCTGGAATCAAGTGTCCAATAAATACATTATTATTTCAATGAATTAATTATTTGGAGAAGAAAAGTGACTAAAGAGAACATAAATAATCGCTTCGGTGCACGGCAGCACTTTCTGGATTGGCTGCGGGTGCTGGCCTTTGCTTATCTGGTTTTATACCACACAGGAATGATGTTTGTAGAATGGAACTTTCACATTGAAAGTGGTCATGACAGTTCATTTCTGAGATCGATTATGTTGCTATCTTCGAATTGGCGCCTGGATTTGCTATTTCTTGTGTCTGGTGTCGCCATAAGCGTGATGATGACTAAAATGACTATTAGAGAATTTTTGTGGCAACGGGTGATAAAATTATTCATTCCGGCAACATTTGCAATCGCAGTCATCGTGACACCACAGTCATATTATGAAGCGCTGTTTAAGGGGTTAATCGAACCTGGCTACTGGCAATTCTGGGCAAACCAGTATTTCACTTTCACTTGGCTTGAGGGTATGATCGCACCTTTCCCGACATACAATCATATGTGGTATGTTGTTTATCTGTTCACATATACAGTCATTCTGGTGCCACTCTTCATGTATATTAATTCTGAAAACGGTAAGCGCACTCTCGGCAGATTTGAGAACTGGTTGAGCGAAGGTATTCGTGTTCTCTGGGTGCCCTATATCTTGTATCTGGCAGTTTTCCTTTACACTGGTCACAATGATATAACTCACGCGATAAATGACGACTGGTTCGGTCATTTCATTTATGCCTATATCCTGATCATGGGTGTTCTGTTTGTGCGTATGCCCAAATGCTGGCAGGCCTTTGAAGATATTCGCTATTGGTCCTTGACGCTGGCGCTGACTTCTTATGGCGTTATCATGATCAAGTACAACTGGAATACACCACTGGACGTTATTCCATGGGACTTCGTGGAAATGATTATTAAATGGTCTTGGGTTGCTATGCTAATAGGCTTTGCCCGTCGTTACCTGAGTTTCGCAAACAGTGCTCTAAAATATTGTAACAGTATCGTCTATCCGTTTTTTATACTTCACCAAACGGTTACGATAGTTATCGGTTACTATATTATCGATTGGGGACTAAACGGCCCAATGGAGTTTGTTGTCATTGCGGCCGGTACATATGTTATATGCCTTTTACTTATCGAAATTGTAATAAAGCGACTCAATATACTAAGACTGCTATTTGGTCTTAAACTCAAAAAGAAAGAGCGCGAATTCGCCTTGAATTCGAGCTCTTCGTAAAACTTCTTAGGATTGTTAATCCCATTTCCAGTATTTTGTACCCTGAAGGGTCGCTTGCAGCGCAAGCCCCTTCTCGGTCATGTTATAAACGGTAATGCCACTGACCACTGAATCGGTGGCATTGGCTTCGCCGCCCTGACCATCAATGGTTGCTGCAGCATCCGCCTGACCTGAGAGGTCCCAGCCCTTATCAACAAATTGATCAAACATTGCGCGCTTATGAAAAATCATCACCGTACGGTAATCTTTAATGCCAAGGCCGATACCAACACCACCGGTCGCCATACGCATAAATGTGTCTTTTCCGGATTTATTATCATGGGCAATGCCTTTTCCGCTACCGGCGGAAAGCAAAATTAGATTTACACCACCGTTATTAAATACTGCGTATCCTTCAGCGTTGGCAATCATATCCTCTGCTTCAGGATTGTTAGCATAAAGCTGGGCAAGAACCTCCTGCCTCATTTCCAGTGTTTCACGCTGGTTTTTTTCTGAAATTTCTGCACTGGCTGTGAGCGGAATCAACAGCATCATCAGGACTATTGAAAGTTTTTTGATCATCATCGAACCCCTTTATTTCTGCGGTTAGTGTAGCACCTGAGTAATTATTTTCAAATTTTTTGCATCCAAATGTGGCAAAATTGGCGTCTAAGTGGGTAATTCAAATTTTTTTTTAATTAAAAGGAAAACTTCATGGAAGAAATTCTCATCCCAATGACAGTATTCGGCGCCATCGCATTTTGCTTCTGGTGCACATATCACTATAAAAACAAAGAAAAAGAAAAAGTACAGGATACACTTTGCAAAGCGATTGATGCGGGTCAGCAATTGAGCCCTGACACAATTAAAGCGTTGGGCGTCAGAAGCATCAGTGCCACTTTTGCCGACCTTAGAAAAGCTGTACTTTTTGTTGGTTTTGGTATCGCCTTCATTATCTTTGCGCAAGTGATCCCCGATGAAGAAGCGCCGCAAATCCTGACCGGAATGTCGGCCTTTCCCATAATGCTTGGTGTGGGCTACTTTATCGTCTATCGTTTAGGTCTTAAAGAACCACAGTAGGGCTTGGACGCATCATGCGTGATTTTGAAAAGCAGTGGATTAGCGCTGCCGTCATCAACAAAGACCCGAAATATTTTGGCTATCTGGTAAGTGAACATCAGATAGCCGTTCGTGGCTATCTGCGCCGCCTGACCAAAGGCAACGAAGCGCTTTCCGATGACCTGGCGCAGGAAACCTTCCTGAACGCATTTCGAAAAATCACAACCTACAAAAGCACGGGATCATTTAAGTCATGGCTCTTTACTATAGCGTATCGCTGTTTTCTTACCCATATCCGCAAAAATTCCTCTAACCCACTTATGAATTTTCCGCTGGATGATTTTGAAGAAACAGAATTTGTTGAAAGGGAAGGGACGAAAGATGCGTCTAGTCAGGTCACAGATAAGATTGATATAGAAAACGCTTTTAAACATTTAAAGAAAAACGAGCGTTCAACAATCTCGCTTTGTTATACTTATGGAATGTCTCACTCCGAGATATCAGAAATAATGGATATGCCACTCGGCACAGTGAAATCACACATTTTAAGGGGAAAAGAAAAACTTGCAAAAATTTTAAACCCCGCGCAGGAAGATGTGTTATGCTAAAGATGTTGGAAGATAAAATGAAACATGAAAATGATAAATGGCTGGAAGACCAGCTTAAGTCAGAACCCAAGATTGCGGAGGACGACTTTTTTAATCTCGTAATGGATGATGTGAAAGCGATTCATGCACGTTCTGGCGCGCGCCGAAAAATAGTTTTATTTTCTACCTATCTGATTGCCTTCGTTACGTTTGCGATCGTAACGCCATGGCAATGGATTTCCACACAAATAAGTTCTGGTAGAGCAGAAATTCTTAATAATTTTTCTGCTGGCGCTGAAATGCAAACCCCAATCATGACGCTTTCGGTCATATTTATTATTTCATTCTTGGGCGTGGTGTTGGGGCTCGAGCAAAAATAATCAACCTCAAATTTGCTGCTTATATTTTTTGACTTTTTTAAGCAGCATTTTCCGTTTCATTGGCGATAGATAGTCAAGAAATGTCTTTCCCATTAAGTAGTCCATTTCATGTTGAATAACCGTCGCAAGGAAACCATCGGCCTGGATCTTTTCTTGCACACCATCTGGAGTCAAATACGCAACTTCAATTTCTTTAGGCCGTTCAATTTCTGCAGAAATACCGGGAAAACAAATAGACGCTTCTTCATATATTTGAATTCCGTTGCCTCGGTGCTCAATGACAGGATTAATCATGACTAAAAGATTATTTTTGCCCCCTTCCTGAAGGTCCACGGCAATCACCTGTTTCAAAACACCAATCATTGGCGCCGCCACACCAACAGCGTTTTCGCGGTAGAGCAGATCTTCCAACTGACCACATAGATCCAGGACATCGTCGTCTATTGTTTCAACTGGTATGCTGCTCTTTTTAAATATTGCATCCGGTCCATAAATCAGCTTCATTTTGATCCTTCACATATTATTGATTGGCGCTGAACGCGAAATTTACGCTAACCTTAGTAAAGAGCAAAAATTATGGGAAGGACAATTTAGAATGAAGAAACTATTTATACTTATCTCGGCGCTTCTTTTACCTTGTGGTGCAATGGCGCAACAACAAATCCCAACCTGTGATAGCGAGATGCATGACGATCTTGATTTCTGGGTCGGTAAATGGGATGCCGTATGGGAAGGAGGGTCCGGAACCAATGAAATCACAAAGGAATATAAAGGATGTCTCATTCGTGAAAACTTCAGAGGGTCCAGCTTACTTGGTATGAGTGTTTCCAGCTATAGCCAGGCCGACAAAATGTGGCGGCAAACCTGGATCGACGAACAAAATGGATACCTGGACCTCAAGGGTTATTATGAAGGGGACAATTATATTTTCCACACAACGCCCAACGCCGATAATCCTGATACCCAGCTCAGAATGGTGTTTTCAGATATCAAGCAAGACAGCTTCACCTGGACCTGGATGGGCACCACGGACGGCGGTGAAAATTGGAACACCCGCTGGCAGATCAGTTATACAAGGGCAAAATAATGCCGCTAGATTGAAACACTGTCCCAGGGACCTGTGATCGCCAACGTTGTTGTCGGGTTTTGAACATTTACAAACAAAGTGCTGCCGTCCGGTGAGAAACAAGCCCCGGCCGTTTCACTATCCACATTGACTTTTGCCAAATTATATACTGCGCCCTCTGGTGAGATACCACGAATGTGATTGACAGTAGTGTCATAATGATCTTCGCATACAATCAGATGACCATTAGGAGCGACAACCAGATTATCGCCTAAACCAAAAGTAGTGATATCTGTCGATTCAAAAAAGAGTTGCAGTTTACCTGGATCATTTTGCTCCGCGTCCGTACCTTCTGATTTTGATGGTACATAGCGCATAACCTGCCCCACTTTTGCAGCACCGCCAGTTGAGCAGCAGAAATAAAGCTCGCCATCCCCCCAAATTATGCCTTCGCCGCGAGCAAACCGCACGGCACCATCGTTGTAACCGCGGACACGAAGATCATCATTAGGGCTATGTGTATCTTCCAGGTCAATCCACTCCGCATCGCGCCAGCTACCAGGTGCAATTGCAATACCATCCCAGTTGCGACTATCGAATCCGCCATTATGTCCTTTGAAACCCAGCGCTTGCAATTTGCCACCTTTTTCAAGTTCACCATAAACATTCGGGATAAATCGGTAAAACAGGCCGTTGGATCGATCTTCGGTTAGATAAACAATACCGGTTGCCGGATCCACTGCCGCCGCTTCGTGATTGAAACGTCCCATATCTTTTAAAGGTACTGGCTCAATAAGCCCGGTTGCGTTTGCCGGTACTTCAAAAACCCAGCCATGATCTTTTTTCACACCTTCGCCGGCTCTGTCCATTGTTTCTTCGCAGGTAAGCCAGGTGCCCCAAGGGGTTATGCCACCCGCACAATTAGTGGAGGTTCCAACCAGACTATAGAATTCATTGACGCGCTTGCCGGTGGCCAAGTCATAAATGATTGTGGTTGTTCCGCCCGGAATCACATTCCCATCGTCATTTACATCATAAGCGAAGGGTCGCAACACGTCCTGTTTATCGCTTTGACCGGGACCGTGCCTTGTCAGCCATGCTTCATGGTTCCGAACCAGCGCAACCTTGCTTCCATCAAGCGCAAAACAGCCCATGCCATCGGCTTTGTCCGGCACCGGCACGCCATCATCCATCACGTCACCGATTTTTGAGATAACCTTATAGCTAAAGCCCTCCGGCAGGTCCAAAATAGCGTTATTGTTTTCAACCAGTGAGCCATATCCACTGACAGTTAAATTCGGGGAGCTCCTGAACGCACAGTTGTTTAACAGGCCCGCAAATGCCAATGCGCTAGCTCCGGCAACAAATTTTCTACGTGTGGTTTTCACTGTTATCCCTTTACTCAATTGATATGCCATATTTAATTCAAAAATAATTTTAGCACATAAAATTCCTGTTGGTTAGCGTTCAGTGGTGAAAATTTTGTTACAATACTGATAAAGCCAAATTTCAATTTTCTACCCATAAACAGAGATTAGACAAAAAGACTATACATACGTATAATCAATCAAAATATAATAATTAAGTTCACATAATCGGGGAAAAACATGAGTTCTTCTGGTCGCTGGGTTACAATGGCCACGCTGTGCCTTTCAGGTGGCACGATCTTTATGCTACCTTTTTTACGCGAGTATTATCTGAATCCAATGCAGGATGCTTTCGGTTTTACAAATACCGAGCTTGGCATTTTGATGAGCACTTTTGGCACTTTTTCTTTGATCGGATATTTTCCTGGTGGGTGGATCGCGGATAATTTTTCACCACGCATTCTGATTAGCTTTGCACTCGGTCTCACTGGTCTCACCGGAATATATTTTTCCTCATTGCCGTCGTTTGAAATTTGCCTGATCATCCACGCATTCTGGGGCCTCAATATGTCCATGGTGTTCTGGAGCGCCATGATTAAAGCCACCCGCAATTGGGCGCCGAAAGAAGAACAGGGGCGCGCCTTTGGTTTTCTGGAAGGCGGTCGTGGAATAACGGAAGCCATGTATGGCAGCTTACTTGGCAGTATTTTTATATGGCTGGGAAGCAGTGCCGGTACAATGTCTATTCTCATTAACATTTATGCGGCTGCCAATCTGTCGCTTGCGATACTCGCGTGGTTTGCACTCAAAGACTCAGGGCACGGACAGGACGAAGAAGAGGATGCAACCGACAAAGTAGAACTCCGTGATGTCATAAGCGTCCTCAAAATGAAAGAAGTCTGGCTCATATCCATTGTAATCTTCACTTCTTACAGCGCTTACTGGGGAACCATCAATTTTGGTCATTTCGTAGAAAGTGCCTTTGCCGCAAGCAGCGCCATTGCGGTCGCCATCGTCATGGGCAAAGTATGGCTAAATCCGGCCTCGGCAATCACATCCGGATTTATTGGTGACAAATTTGGCGTTTCCCGTGCTATTTTTTGCTTACTGTCACTCGTGGTTACCGTATTTGTCATATTCGGCATCATGCCCTACGGTGTTCACATGATTTACTTCATGCTGATCGGCGTGGTCCTTGGCGCCTTTGCCGTTTACGCAATACGTGGCATTTATTTCGCACTGCTTGAAGAGGGAGGCATACCCGCAAAACTTACCGGTACCGCGGCAGGCGTGGTTTCGGTGATCGGTTTTGTCCCTGACATTTATGTTCCTTATCTACATGGCGTGCTGCTTGATCGCTACGGCGAGCAAGCGGGTTACAGATATTATTATCTAATCACCGCCGCCATCTGTCTTGTCGGTGTTGCAGCAGCCTACATCATTTTGAAGCGAACCCAAAAAAGGCAACAATTAAAACGCAACCAAAGCAGTTGAAGATCAAAATAACCCTTCAAGGCGCCCTCTTTCCTAAACCGACTATTGGTGCTAGTGTTTCTCCATAATTAAGAATATTGTGGGAGAGAAGTGATGCGCCTTTATCGAAATGCTGGCCTTGTGGCTGGCTTCCTTTTATCAAATTTGGTTGCAACAGCGTTTTCAGCAGATCAGGAAGGCTATTACCGAATGCCCACCCTTCATGGTGAGACGCTGGTTTTTTCTTCTGAAGGTGATCTTTGGAAAGTCTCCTCTGCAGGTGGGGATGCGCAGCGGCTTACCACCCACGCGGAGAGAGAGCTCAATCCGGTGATATCACCAGACGGCAGCCTGATCGCCTATACGGCAAGCTATGACAGCGGAGAGACGGAAGTTTATGTTATTCAAATTGGTGGCGGCATTCCCAAGCAGGTGAGTTTTGACGGCTCCGGCGTAATCACTCAGGGATGGACACCAAACGGCGAGGTGATTTACACAAGCATGAATGGAAGCACACCGGAGGGGCGCCGTGTTTTTACGGTGAACCCGGAAACTCTTGCAACAAATGAACTTCCTC